>JBEKZQ010000550.1:0-3847 GCA_049509675.1 Thermoguttaceae bacterium
GCTTTGTACTTCACCACCTTCACCTGCTCTTTGTCGAGATTGGCCAGCACGATCGCCCGATCGACGGCGTCCTCGATGAAACCGATCTGATCGACCAGGCCGTTGCGGCGGGCCTGCTCGGCGGCAAAAACCTGGCCGGTGGCCAACTTCTCCAGCGCGGCCGGGTCCTTGCGGAAGTTGGCCCGGCCCGACTTCACAATGTCCTTGAACCGCGTGAAACCGTCGTCGACCAGGGCTTGAAAGATCTTCCGCTCCTGCTGCGTCATGGGCCGGGACATGCTGCCCATGTCTTTCAGCGGGTGGCTGACGATGGAGTTCTCCTGGGCGCCCACCTTCTCCATCAATGCGGAGAGATCGTAATGCGGAATGATGACGCCGATGGAACCGGTGAAACAGGTGGGCTCGGCGAAGAGCACGTCCGGCGTATCCCCCGCCGCCATCGAGACATAGTATCCGCCGCTGGCGGCGATCGAGCCCATGCTGACGACGATGGGAATCTCCCGCTTCTTGGCCAGTTGGCGGAGATGATAGTACAGGTAGTCGCTGCCGCTGATGCTTCCGCCGGGGGAATCGATCCGCAGCACCACGGCTTTCACGTTCTCGTCTTCCATGACCCGATCGATCTGGTGTTTGACAAAGCCGTCTTCGGCCGCGAGGATCACGCCCTCGATGGAAATGATGGCCACCTTATCGCGGGCCGAGCGATTGTGCGAAACGTACTTTTCCTGAACCTTGCGATCGGTCTCGCCCAGTACGCTCAGTGCTCCCAGGCCGGATATGGCCAACAACACGAAGTTCAGGCTGATCGAGCCGAACAGCACCAGCGCCAGCAGCGCCAAAAAAAATCGTTGCCAAGTATGACGCGGCGGCTGCGGCGGCCGGGGCCCCGCCTCACGCACGACTTCGGCCGTGATGAGTACCTGCGATTCTCCTTCCGGACGGGGGGCTGACGCCATGATAATGCCTTTCTCCAGGGATCGGGGGCTTGGTCTGCTGGCCCCATTCTAGCGGGTACTGCTAGTTTGGCAAAGCCGCCCCGCGGCGGCGGAGAGGGTGCATGACACAAGAGCCCAACGCGCCAGTCTTGAATTTGCGCATTTTTCAGCGCCGTCCGGGCAGGAAGCAAATCACGAAAACCCGAAAGGACGAAAGCCCGAACCGAAAACAATAATTTTCGCGACAAGAATATGGGTGGACAGGAAAATGGAGGTCTTGTTGATCTTCTTGGCAATTATCTTCCTGTCCAGTATCGTTTTGTCGTGCCGTGGTTGGGACGAAGCGATGCCAGTTTACCCTCAGCCCGCTACTTCCTCGTGTTTTTTGGGATTTCGTCCTTTCGGGCTTTCGTGATTACCGGATTTCCATGCTAAAGCGTCAGCGAGCGCAACTTCAAGACGCGCCAGCGAGGGGGCACCTCCGAAATCCCTCGCTGGCGCGTCGGGCTAGTGTTCTGCCCTACGCGGCGGCGTTGCTGTTGCCAGACAGGCCCGTCAGGCGGTAAGCTACTGAGTAGTGTGAAGTGTTCAGTGTTCAGTTTTCAGTTTTTGGTGCCAGGCGTTCCAACCGCTCACTGAAAACTGAAAACTGAAAACTGAAAACTTAAGAAGGAGTGTCGCGGTGCTTGTAGCTGCAACGAGTCGCTGTTTTGCCGATCTGCCGTTGGACGCCGCCTTGCAACGGCTGGTGGATCTGGAATTTACCACCGTGGAAATCATAGTCCATGAGACCGACGGCCAATTGCGGCCTGCGGAGGTCGCGGCCAACATGGACCGGGCCGTGCGCTTGTGCCGCCAGACGCATCGCTTGACGCCCGTGGCCTTCAGCGTCGACATCGACGCCCCGGAGGAGCAGTACTACACGCAGTTCGGGGCCTGTTGCCGGCTGGCCAAGGCCACCAAGGTGGTGACCCTCACGGTGCGTTCGGCCGAGTTGGGCACGCCCTTTAACGCGGAAGTCGAGCGGCTGCGGCGGATGGTGGCCATCGCCTCCTTCGAGGGCGTCCGCGTCGGCCTGCTCACCGAGGCCGGCCGCATGACCCAGGACCCCGACACGGCCGTGGTGCTGTGCGACAGCGTCAAGGGCCTGGGCATCACCCTGGACCCCAGCCATTACATCTGCGGCCCGTTGCGCAACGGCCATTACGACCAGGTCATGGACTACGTCTATCACGTTCGTCTGCGCGACACGAGCAAGGAGCAGTTGCAGGTCCGCGTGGGACAAGGACTGGTCGAATACGGACGGCTGGTCAGCCAACTGGCTCGCGTTCACTATGATCGGGCCTTGTGCGTGGACATTCTGCCCGCGCCCGACGTCGACCATCACGCCGAGCTGCGCAAGATGCGCCTGCTGCTGGAGAGCCTGCTGTGAGAGAGGAGTTAGGAGTTAGGAGTTAGAATGGGGGAGCGTCAGGCGCTGTGGCGGCGGCCGCACATCTTCGTCGGTCCTCCCTTGCAACTCCTAACTTCTAACTCCTAGTGGTCTTTCCATTTCGACATTACCGGTTGGGTGCCACTGCTGGCTTGCCCAGCAGTGCTGAAAACACGGTTGGACAAGCCAACCGTGGCACCCGTAAACTCGAGTTTGACAGACCGCTAGTGTCACAACAGAAATGGTTGACCTCCCCCGGGAAGATCGCTTATAATGCGGGCGCTTGAAGAAATCCTTATCGTGCTCGATCCCTCATCGCCAAAACCGAGTCGTGCGAGGAGTTCCGTCATGTGTACCATAGTCAGCCGGCGTTGCGGTTTTACCCTTGTTGAGATGCTGGTGGTCATCGCCATCATCGGGATTCTGGTAGGCCTGATGTTGCCGGCGGTGCAGTCGGCGCGGGAGTCGGCCCGCCGCGTGAGTTGCAAGAACAACCTCCATCAACTCGGCGTTGGCGCCCAGGCGCACGTCGATAAACTCGGCTTCTTCCCTTCGAGCGGTTGGGGGTACATGTGGACCGGCGATCCGGACATGGGCTTCGGCGCGCGGCAGCCCGGTGGCTGGGCGTACAACCTTCTGCCATTTCTAGGTTATAGCACGATCCACGACTTGGGTGGTGGAAAGTACACTCCGGACGATAAGGCCGGCGCGCACATGGCTGACTATAAGACGAACGAGGCCCTGATGCGCGGGTCGGTGGTGCCGATTTTCATCTGTCCCACGCGCCGCAAAGTAATCGGTTATCCCCCCACCGAGAGCTCGTATAACGCCAACATGCCGACCCAGACGGCAAAGATCGACTACGCCGCTTGCGCCGGTTGGACCGGTGACCGGGGCGTCGGGCAGCCGTCCGACTTGGGCAGTTTGAAAACCAACTTTCCGCAAGCGGATACAAAGAGAAGCAATGGTGCCTGCTTCGCAAATAGCGAGGTCAAACCGGCCCAGGTCAGCGATGGGCTGAGCGACACGATCTTCTGTGCGGAAAAGTCCTTGAATACCACGTACTACTACACGGGCACAAACGGTTCCGACAACAACAGCGCCTACGAGGGTTTCGACTGGGCCCTGAACCGCTGGGTTCCGTCCGTCAATAGCAGCGGCGCTGTCTCCGAGAATAACCGCACGCCGATGCAAGACTCGGCGACGATAGACATCGGCACCTGGGGGGATTCCGACAATCCTTCGGAGCGCTTTGGAAGCGCCCACACCAGTGGTTTCAACGCCCTGTTTTGCGATGGCTCCGTCCATATGCTCAAGTACTCGATCGATCTGAGGACGTTAGGCTATTTGGGATGTCGCAACGATGGCGCCCTACTGGACGAACAGTTATATTGATCAGGCAGGAGAAACGCATGAACCGGTTTCTGGCGATGCTTTGGGTTTCAAGCCTGTGGATGGCGACCAGCGGAATCGGCTGCTC
>JBEKZQ010000551.1:0-3830 GCA_049509675.1 Thermoguttaceae bacterium
AAGCAAGAAGGTCTTCACTACAACACCTTGCGGCCAAAGAAACGCCATCGCCATTGGACTTACATTCACGGACCGGCCCAAATCATTGCATTTTCCCGCGCAACAGCGTAACTTGGGCTAGCTCTTTCCGGCCCGAAATGACTGCGGCAAGGAAACCGCCGAACATCGCGAAAGCGACGCCATACGCGACGGAGGCAGCCAGGAACACTGTGTCGGGCATGATGTTCGGGTCTTGTCCGCTGAGCGCAAACAGCAACGCGGCACTTGCCCCAAAGACCAGGTAACCAACAACAACGCCGACCACGCTGCGCACCATCATTCGCCTCCACTAATCTTCCGTTACATGATTTCCGTCAGCAGGCCGCCGAAAACCCGGTCGTTGGTTCGAGGATAGGGAGCCAGTGGCTGGATCGCGGCGTCGCCCTCGTCCTTCTGCCAGTCCTCCAGATCGCGCATCTCGCGACTGGTGGGCGGAAGCGGCGAGACGCGCACCCGGTTGCATCCCAACGGGTACGGCAGCGTGTCGGCTGGATCGATGCCGAGCAGGGCATAGACGCTCGCCCAAAGATCCCATGGATACACAGGCCGCTCGATGACCTGACAGAACCTGTTGGTCTTTCCAACCACGCGGCCACCCTTGAAACGGCCGCCACCCACGATCCAGGAGAACCCTACGCTGTGGTGACCGCGACCGCCCGTGCCGCGGGCAGGCCCTTCGGCTTTGCCGGACTGGCTGCAGGGTTGGCGGCCCATCTCGCCGCCAGCCAATACGATGGTGCTTTCCAGAAGCCCCCGCTGGGACAAGTCCTCGAACAGGGCCGACATGCCTTGGTCGAAATCCATCTGGTTGGCGATCTGCTGCGGGAACTGAGCATCGTCATGGGTGTCCCAACCGCCAAAAGCCCCGCCACCGCGTTCCCAGAAGATTTTGATGACCTTCGCGCCGCAGTCGGCTTCCACCAGGTGGCGCGCCAGCAGCATGCATTGGCCGGCCCAGTTCTGCGGGTCGTTGTCGGCCAGGAACGCCCGCGCTTCCTCTGGCTTGGGCAAGGTCCCGATCACGTCCAGCGACACACGCCGCAGAAACTCCTGGTCCGTGCATAGATCCGACGGCGGAATGCCGAGTTCCTTCAGCTTCGCATAGACCAGATCGTCGATCTTGTTGTTGGCCTCCATTTTCGGAAAGGCGTCGGGCAGCGATTGCGGGACCGCCACCTTTACCATGGCCGAGCGGTGAAGATAAGTTGCCACGACCGCGGTTTCTCCGTATCCTTGCGCCGTGATCTTGCCGCCGCTCACGGCCGCGATCTTTGCATCCTGCGACTGATATCGCGCCATTGCGGTCACGTCCTTCTCCGAGTGGACGCCATCCGGCAGTTGACGCCCGAGGAGGCCCGACGCGGCTATCCGGCGCGGATTCGCGGCGTCGTTACCCTCCGGGTCCCTTCGTTGATGTTCGTGCAGGATGAAACCGGCGGGATCTACGTTTCACCCGCCAACACGCCTCCTTCCACGAAGAAGCTGCAGCCGGGAACGCTTGTAGAGATCGAAGGAGTGACCACGTTCGGGCGATTCTCGCCATCCGTATGCGGATATCAGGGCGGTCCGATACAACTACAAGTGTTGGGACGAGCGCCACTGCCGGAGCCGCTGCACTTGTCGCTGGACCAACTCGCCGATCCGCGCTATCAGAATCAGTGGGTCGAAGTTTCCGGCGTTGTGCGGGACGTGAGCAGCCAGATTTACCCCGCTTCCCCGGACTTCGAAGAAGTGATCGTGACGCTGGGTTCGGCAAGCGGACGCGCAAGAGCAGTCATGTTCCGCAGCCCGGCCTCCGAGAGACTGCCGACTGAGCTTATCGGCGCCAGCGTCCGCGTCCGCGGGGTGTTTAATTCCATCTTCAGCGACAAGGGGCAGTTCCTTGGCATGTGGTTGGCCAACTCCTCGTTGGACGATTTCCGGGTGGAGCACCCTTCGCCGGGCAGGCCCTTTGAACTGCCGGTACGGCCGATCGCGGCGCTGATGCACTTCGACGCTCAACACTCGATTTCACGCCGAGTCCGCATCCGAGCAGTCGTGACCCAAGTGGTCGCCGGGCGAGGTATGTACGTCCAAGGTGAAGATGCCGGCATATTGGTAAGTACCGTCGATCCGCCCAGCGCGCAGGCCGCGCGATCGTGTCGACGTCGCCGGCTTCCTCGCCCACGGGATTTGGAACCCGGTTCTGGAGGATGCCGTCTACGAGACCCGTGAAACGGGTTCCTTGCCCGAGCCGGTAGCGATCACGACCGAAGAGGCGCTCGGGGGAGAGTACGATTGCCGCCGGGTGACCATGGAGGGGCTCTTGGTGCAGGCCCCACCCAGCGCGCAGCAGCCGACGCTTGTCTTGCGATCAGCAGATACGGTCTTTCAAGCCGAGCTTGCCGACACCTCCGATCCGGCACTTCTGATCGCGGTAAAGGAAGGCAGTTGGTTGCGGCTGAAGGGCATCTGCGTCAACACGCGCGGTGAGGACTTGTTCAAGGGCTTTCCGCCGGGGCTCCAAGAACGACCTCGCCCCGCGGCGTTTCACCTGCTGGTGGCTTCGCCTAGCGACGTGACGGTGCTGCGGACGCCTTCCTGGTGGACCGTCCAGCGTGTCCTCGTGGCGTTGGGGGTGATTCTTGCCGTCGCGCTGGCGGCAATCGCGTGGGTGGTGGTGCTCCGTTATCGTGTGGCGGTCCAGACCAACATCCTCCGGCGGCAATTGGCCCGGGAAGCCGTGTACGAGGAACGAGCGAGGATCGCCCGCGAGTTGCACGATACGCTCGAACAGGCGCTGGGGGGCATCTCGTTCCAGTTGCATGCGGTGGGCAAGAACCTGCCCCATGCGCCCGACGCCGCACAGCAAGTGCTTGACGTGGCCCGATCTCTCTTGAAATACAGCCGCGCGGAGGCCCGCCGTTCGATCGCCGACCTGCGGGCCTCCCTTTTGGAAGACGGCGACCTGGCCGCCGCGCTGCGGACGGTGGCCGCCCAAGCTGATCGTGGATCGACGACGGCCGTGGAAGCCGTCGTCGCAGGCCAGCCTCGCCGCCTGCCGGGCGAGGTTGAGACGAACCTGCTCCGCATCGCGCAAGAGGCGCTCGCCAACGCCCTAGAACACGGCAAGCCGGCCAGAGTGAAACTAACGCTTTCCTTTGGGGCCGACGAGATTGCGCTTCGCATCTTGGATGACGGCATCGGCTTCGAGGTCGAGCAAGCGATGGCTGTCAACGCCGGGCACTTCGGCTTGCTCGGGATGCGCGAACGGACCGAGAAGGTCGGGGGTTGTTTCACGGTCCGCAGTGCATCCGGACAAGGAACGGAGGTCGTGGTTGCGGTGAAAATTGCAGATGGATCGCACCTCCGGGCCCCCAAGCGTGGGTCGCTCCCGGATGGAGAAGGAATCTCAGGAGTTGACGCGCCGTGAACCCGTCAACGAAGATTCGCTTGCTGTTGGTAGACGACCACTTAATCATGCGCTTGGGCCTGGTAACCGCGATCAACCAGGAGCCGGACATGGTGGTCGCGGCCCAATGCGGCAGCGGCGAGCAGGCGATCGAGTTGTTCGCCGAGCACCGGCCCGACGTCACGGTAATGGACTTGCGGCTGCCGGGGATCAGCGGCATCGAGGCGACGACGGCAATCCGCAGCAGTTGTCTCGAGGCCCGCATCGTCCTGTTCTCCAATTACGAGACCGAGGAGGACGTGTTTCGCGCCACCGAGGCGGGGGTCGTGGCCTACCTTGCGAAATCCGCCGATCCCACCGAATTGATTGCCGCCGTACGAATCGTTCAATCAGGCAGGAC
>JBEKZQ010000552.1:0-3785 GCA_049509675.1 Thermoguttaceae bacterium
GTGGCCATCCTGTGGAGCGTGAAGCAGAAGCGACTGGAGATCTACCTGGACGGCAAGCTGGCGGCCAAGGCCCACCCCGGCCAACAGGAGTGGTACCCGTCTCCGTGGGACCGCGGCGTGGGAAACGGCAACGGCTGGAACATGAACCTCATCACGTCCGACCACGGTGCGTGGTGCGGCACCTGCCGGGATGAAGTATGCATTTACAATCGGGCGCTCAGGCCAGAAGAGATCCTGGCGAACAAATCCGAAATCCGAAACCCAAAATCCGAAACAAACCCAAAATAGAGAGGGAAGAATGTTCAAGACGAACAACCCTTGCCGTTTCTGTCGTTCCGGCTTTGATATTTGAATTTGTTTCGGGTTCCTACGCCATGTGCCATGTGTGACAGAGGATTTCACCGATCAGCGGGCGGCTTCGGCATCTGCCATCCCCGAGGAGACGCGCTCACTCGAAGACACCCTGCACGAGCTAGCCTGTCTGGAGTGGGTGAGAAGCAACACTCCCGAATTGGAGGGCGATGCCACTGCCCGCCGGGAACTTCGGGCACGCACGGCGGCGCTCAGACGGCGGCTCGACGAATTATTCGCCGCGATTCTCGCGCCGTCGGAGTCGGAAACGCGGTCCTGCAGATGGTTCCATAAAGGACAGAAGCTTCCGAACACGCCACGAAGCAGCCTACAGGCTCGCCTCTCGCGCGTGTGCGACGACATGTACCCGTCCACTCCGCGGATACGAAATGAATTGATCAATCGTCGGGAGCTTTCGTCTGCCGCTGCCGCGGCGCGTCGTAGCCTGATCGACGCGATGATCTGCTGCTCGGATCAGCCTGAACTCGGCATCGAGGGGACGCCACCGCAGAAGAGTATGTACCTCTCCCTCCTCGCTGGTCCGGGCATTCACCGGAAGTCTGCCCACGGATGCGCACCACAGCAGCCGCATGCATCGACTTCCAGTATGGCCCGTTCCATAAGTATTGCGACAGTGGGATACTTAGGGCAGGAGGTCGGCAATACAGCAACGGAAGAAGATGCCCTGGAGTAATTCCGGGTCTTGAGACATGGTTGTTCTCGCTAAAAAGAGAGATCGACGCCGGCTACACGAATGTGCCGATCGAGCGACTGATCGCAGCGGTTGACAAGTATTTGCTCGGCAAAGTCCTGCCTGGCGCCGGCGGAGGCGGCTTTGTCTTCATGATCGCCCGCGACAAAGAGGCGGCTGGAAAGGTTCGCGACATTCTGACGCAGTCGCCGCCCAATGGGCAAGCCCGGTTTTTCGATTTTGCCATCGACACCGAGGGGCTGAAGGTCGCCGTCCTGTGAGAGTCTGATGGTTTGCGCACAGTGCCCGCTTGCATGCGGCGCATCTTGCGTGGGGTGTTATTGGGGGCCGCCTGCCTTCATGAACTCTTGGTACTGGCGGTCCAGCTCGGCATAGCCGGCCCCGGTCAGTTCGGCGAGCGTTTTGAGCGTGGCGCGATTGCTGTACACGGCCGTCAGATAAGCCACCAAGGCGTCGCGGTAACGGCCGCCGTCATAGAATACGAGGAAATTGGTCATGGCCGCCATCTGACTGTAGAGACTGCTGACCTTCGGATCGGATTGCAGCCGCTCCGTACCGTAGGCCGTCAATTGGGCCAGTGGCACGAAGAAATCGCCGTCGATCAAGTGCTGCCGGGCGGCGAGCATCCGCACGTCGTCCAAGCCGCCGAGCACGTAATAACCGTGCTCCTGGTGCAGCGTTTCCATGAACATGGCGATGCCTTCGATGACCCAGAAATTGGCGTTTCGGCCCACGTCGAGCGGGGCGTGGCGGGTTTGCTGGAACAACTGATGCGTGGCCTCATGATTCAATACCCGCCCGGCGTCCTCGTCGCCGGCGAAAAAGTAGGCCGTGCGGTCCTGGGGCATGTAGATGCCCAGCGAAATACCGAGATTCGGCACCCGCGATCGCAACGAGCGGGTGTAATCGTCGTGATCGCGGAAGTACACCACGTTGTAGCGCGGCGCGTCGCCGCGCACCGTCTGGGCGCGGCCGTTGAGCAGGCCGTCGATATACGCTTCGGAAGCATGGAAGCGGATGAAGATCTGCTGCCAGAGCCGGCAGAGGGTTTCCAATTTCTGGCCCAGGGCCACGGCCGCTTCGATACTGCGATTCGTGCGGATCTGGTAGTGTTCGCTCTCGACCTCCCAACCGGAACGGATATCGCGGTGTAGTCGAGCGTCCTCTTGGGCACTGATCCAGCGGGAGCCGGCCGGCCGTTGGCCGTCGAGATAGCGCTGCAAATTGGCTTTGCTCAGCCAACCGAACTTCTCGTGCCAGACCATGCCCGAGCGGAGTTTTCGGGCCTCGTAGGCGGTGCGCCACTGGTCATGGAACTTCTGGTAGCCGAAGACCCGCCGCGCCCCTTCGTGATCGGGGTTCTCGCCGATCACGGTCAGCAATACTTCGTAGGCCAGCGATGGCTGATGTTGACGGATCGCGCGACGGGCCAGGTCGTACAGCGCCGCCGCATCCTCCTCGCGCAACTTGGTCAAACGCGTGTTCCATTGGACCAGGGCTGCCGGGGAGTCTTCGGCCAGCTTGAGTGGCCCCACCTCGCGCGGCAGCACCGGCAGGTACAGCTTGCAGGGATCGTCTTGGGCCGGGATGGCCCGGGTTTGCTTGGCCTCCGGCGCCAGCCCCTCCTTCTCGCACCAGGCGGCCAGTTGCTCGATGTCGCGCGCGTACTTTGCGCGCAGCGATTTCGCTTCGCCACGGAGGTTCTCTCCCTCGGCCCGGGGCGACGGGGCGACTCCCGTGCAGATCGCCGCGACCATGATCGCCGCACGCACCAGTTGCGGTAAGGACATGCTGCTTCTCGCCATCAACAGATAGGACAGACCACTAGGCGGCTTCCGCGCCAGGGTCGCCCTCGGACCAGCCGCGACGGTACTGCAGCGCTTCGAGCAGTTCCGTCAGTGTAAGAGTACGGTTCTCCAATTCGAGCGGGATCTCCGTGCCGGGATCGCATACCAGGTCGACGGTGCCATCTTCGCCGACCAGATCATCGAGGTCGCGGAGCAGACCGTCCTGTACTGCCTGCCGCACGAGGTGGCCGCGCGTGGCCGAGACTTCATGGGCTCGGCCTCCCAGGCTGTCGGCGGCCCGTTTTGCCAGGGCGGGCAGGTACTCGCTGGGAATGTCGATGACCTTGGGCACGTAAATCTTGACTTGCATCGCAACTGGCTCCTGGGAAGACTCGGCCGACTCCGGGGGCGCGAATCCTCAAGGGCTGACCGGAGAACGGCGCACATACATCGTATCGGCAGGCTGTTAATAGGGATTGCACCGATTTTTCTCGTAATTTGCTTGGGAGCGGCAATCTATGGGGTCGTTATCATCATCTGGGTCAGGAGAAGTGCAAAGTCCGACGCAAAGGCACTCAGAGAGTCCCCGGGTCCATGTTTTCGGTCGTGAGTCCGGCCAAATGGCAATGCCTATCAGCCGAAAAATGGACCAGACCCCGACTTTGCAGTTCTCCTGCCATCTCGGTTGGGCGGGTTGACACAGGTTATGATGCGTGTCAGAATTCGAGGCGCCCTTGGCTGCCGGCTATGGCACTGCGAGGGTACTCCAAGGGCGATTAGCTCAGTTGGTTAGAGCACCAGCTCGACAAGCTGGGGGTCGGAGGTTCGAGCCCTCTATCGCCCATTTCATAAAGCCTTTAGCAGCAATGAGTTGCGAAAGGCTTTTTTGTTTTGTGTCGGATACAATCTCAGCAAAAGTCCCGTCGGATACAAAA
>JBEKZQ010000553.1:0-3784 GCA_049509675.1 Thermoguttaceae bacterium
TTCCCGGAGGAACCTGGGAAGCCCTTGAACGAGTCCTGAAAAGAGCCGGTTACTACGCCGCCGGCATGCCGAAAATCGAGGTTGCGCGGACGATCAGCCCGCACTTGCAGATCGATCGAAATCGGTCCCCCTCATTTCGGGTCTTCTGTGAAGGGCTGCGGGAACTGGTCAAATGACCGGCGCCGGTCGGCACTTCTGACAATGGCTGAGTTTGGGTTCCATTCGCTCTGCCAGTGCCTTGCGCTTCCTTGACTTTCCATCGTGCTGTGGATTGAAGTGGAGAATGGCGCACCGAAAGACGGTGCGACATTTTCACCAAGTTCACGAAGCACTGGCGGAGCCAGTGGCACACGCGGGATTTAGGATCTCAGATTTGGAATTCCCCCGTGACCGCTTACCCACACAGCCAGCGCGCGAGCAAGGCACGCGGCAGGTCAGGAACCAGTATCCGCCGCGGGCCGGCGCCATCCAAGAGCGCTTCGGCGGCCAGATATCCGCTGCGAACGGCGCCCTCCATCGTGCCGGGCCAACCGGTCGCCGTCCAGTCGCCGGCCAAGAATAGGTTCTCCACGGGGGTGCGCTGCGGGGGGCGAAGGCCGTTGACCCCCGGACGCATCGCAAAAACGGCCGCCCGCCGCGTCAGCAGTTGCGCATAGAGAAGCCGCGCCTCCCGAGCGGCCGGCCAGATCCTCTTCAGATCGTGCCGGACCTCGGCCAAGACCTTCTCGCGGGAACGGTCGAGCAGTTCGCCGGCCCCGCTGATAACGACCTGATAATGATGCGCCGTCTGCGGCGCCGCGGTAGGCAGCCGGAGTTGGTCGACCGATCGGGCAAAGACCCATTGGCTCAGCCGCCCCGCCAGCGCGGCGTGAGGCAACGGCCCCAGCGGCCGATCGAACCAGAAATTGGCCGTCGTGATGGGCGCGGCCTCGATCTGCTCTAGCTGCTCCAGGGCCGGCAACGCGGAGCGCATCTCCGGCGGCAACAGTCGTCGCACCTGCTGCCAGTGAACCGCCAGAACAATGCGGTCCGGCGTCCGCCGCGAACCGTCCTGGAAGATCAGGCCGGCGGCGCGGCGACCGTTGCCGTCGATCTGCCGCACGCGACTGCGCAAGTGGACCGCGGCGCCGCGCTCGGTCAGCCACGTGGCTACGCGGGCCCAGATTTCCGCCAGCGGACGTTGCGGGATGCGTAGCACATAAGCCGATCGCGCAGCCAGGAAACCATCGCGGAAAACTTTGGCCGCGGCCGATAGCGAGACCCGCTCGGCGGTCCCGGCCAGCGCACTTTCGAGCACCAGCGACCAGAAACGCTCGATGGCCCGTTCCGACTGGTTGTGGCGGCGGAGCCACGCGGCGGCCGTCTCGCCGCCGGTCGTGTCTGCTAATGGCTCTTGCGCCAGCTTGCGCAGGGCTCGGGCCACGTCCCACTTCTCGCGGAACGTCAGATACCCCAGGCGCAACAGCGACGGCAGCAAGTGCAAGGGCGCGGGCAGGCCGGGCGTGGCGGCCACGTCGAACTGCCCGCCCTTCGGACCGATAAAGTGCAATACGCGGTGCGTTCGGAAGGCGTCGGCCAGCCCGGTGCGACGGCACAAATCGGCCAGGTTCGTGCAACAGCCCAGCGAAACGTGCGGGGAGAAGTCGACCCACCCGCCGGTCCGCGGGTGGTAGAAGGAGCCGGCCCGGCCGCCGAGGGTCTTGGCCTGTTCGAACAGTTCCACGTGGAGACCGTTTTGGGTCGCGGCGACGGCAGCCGCCAGGCCGGCCAGCCCGCCCCCGACGATCGCCAGCGTTTTCGCGTCTCCCGCCCCCTGGCTCGCCGTCACGTTCGCACCGCCACCTTCTGCTAAGTAGCAGGCACACGCCGTGTGCCGTCCGAAAAGTTACGGCACACGGCGTGTGCCTGCCACCTTCCTCACCGCACGAACATCCAGCGGGCGGCGATCCCCAATCGCTTGGGCAAAGAAACTCGCATTCGCCGCGCCAAGACATCCGCCGGCCGCCGCTTGATCTGCATTAAGAGGTTATGATAAGTATCGATCATCACTCCGAAAATACGTCGTCCCTCGGGCGACAGGCGGTCCAGCAATTTGGTCCCGCTGCGATAGAACCGCTCGGCGCGAACGATTTCCAATTCCATCAAACGATAGAAAGACGGACTGACGACCCTGCGCTCAAAATCGTCCGCCGCGTAGCCGCACTGCCGCAGGTCGTCCAGCGGCAGGTAGACGCGGTCGGCGGCAGCGTCTTCGACCAGATCGCGGAGGATGTTCGTAAGCTGCAAGGCAATGCCCGCATCGCGGGCCAGTCCGAGCGCATCGCGGCCCGAGAATCCCCAGATGTGAATGCAGGCCAGCCCCACGGCCGACGCTACCCGCTGGCAATAGAGCTGCAACTCGTCGAAGGTGCGATAGCGCCGCTGCCGCAGGTCCATCTCCATGCCGTCCAGTACGGCACGGAGATACTCGGCAGGGATCTGGAAGGTGCGGACCGTGTCGACCAGCGCCGGCAATAAAGCGCGGCCGGGCTCGGGGGACTGAGAGGGGGGCTTCTCGGACAGGGCCCGTTCCAGGTCGCTTCGCCATTGCGCCAAGGCTTCCTCCGCGGCCTGCGGCGGCCGCGCGTCGTCGACCAGGTCATCGCTGTGCCGCATGAAGGCATACAGCGCCTCGGTGGCCGCGCGTTTCTGCCGCGGCAGCAAGAGGAAGGCAATGCGGAAGTTGGACCGCGCTTCGCGGCCCACGCGGCGGCAGGCGGCATAGCTCGCACGGATCGCCTGCGGCGAGAGGCTCATGGTTCGCACCTGCCAAAAGTTCCCCGCTGGAGCCGCCACCAGCAATCCACGAATAAGCGGAGCTTCTCACTCTTTGCCAAAGCGGGGCGGCTGGACCAGACGTCGTAGTTCCGTCGCCGGATAGCCTTCAAGATAGCCAATCCGCCGCTGATGAACAATGCCACGTCGAGCTGCAGTTCCCGCGGCATCATCGCCACCAGCGGTATGCCGCGGCGCAAGAGGCCCTGGGCCCGATCCACCTCCGCGGCCAGCAGACGGCGGAAGGCCTCGTTGCACTCGCCGCGGGCAAGCATCGCTTCGTCGTAGGCGAACTGCCGGCAGTCGGACGCCGGCAAGTAGACCCGCCCGCGGCGAGAATCCCGCGCAACGTCCTGGCAGAAGTTGGCCAGTTGCAGCCCCGTGCAGATCGAGTCCGAGAGCTGCATCCGATCGGGCGTAGCACAGCGGCCCAGGTGCAGGACGATCCGACCGACCGGGTTCGCCGAATAGCGGCAATAATTCAACAATTGATCGAAATCTTCATAGCGCGTGACCCGCAGGTCCTGGCGGAAGGCGACCAGCAGGTCGCAAAACGGTTCCTTGGGGATGTCGAACTTGCGGATCGTTTCGGCCAGGGCCACGAAGACCGGATGCCGCACCGTGCCGCGATAGCAGTCGTCGAGTTCCCCCTTCCACGAGTCCAGCAAGGCCAGACTCCGCCGGCTGTCGGTTTGCTCGTCGGCCAGGTCGTCGGCCGAGCGGCAGTAAGCGTAGACATTAAAGAAATCCTGCCGCAACGAGCGTGGCAGAAACCAACTGACGACGGTGAAGTTCTCATAATGACGGCGGGCCAGGCGGCGGCAGTAGCGACGGCTTTCTCGGGGTGACGGCATGGCGATGAGTCCTTGGTGGACGGCAGGTCTCGGATGAGCAGCGTGGGTCGAGCACAGCGAGCCATCTTGTCTATTATGACAAGTGACGCTGCCCAACTACACACCCGCCAGGCCGA
>JBEKZQ010000554.1:0-3770 GCA_049509675.1 Thermoguttaceae bacterium
GGGGATTCAGGCGGGATGCAATCGGAAGGACACCTAGACAATTCTAGCCTAATTCGCCGCGCGCGGCGACCGTGGCCTCCATTGTCAACAGTTTTCGTTTCATGGTCGCTCCGCCTGGCGCGGAGTACCGCCCGGGCTGACCGCGTGCCGGAACAACCCGATGGCAGGGGATCACCAACGGGATCGGATTGGCGGCCATACAATTGCCCACGGCACGCGCCGCACCCGGAAAACCAACTTTCGTCGCAAGTTGCCCATAAGTCAAGGTCTCTCCATACGGAATCTTGCGGCATTGGTCCAAGATTTGGCGTTGCAGGTCGGTCCGCCGGCCGGGAGCCACGCGAACGTCGCAGAAATCGTCGGCTACCCCTCGGGCATAGGCCGTCAGGCGGCGGGCCAGCGGATCGTTTTCCGGCCCACGGGTCGAGCCTTCCAGCCCACTGGCATCCAACGCGCCGACCGCCTCCTCGGCCGAAGCGTGGCCGAAGCTGAGTTGCGCCAATGCATGGTCCGCACGCACAAAGGCCATCCAACCCAAGGAGGTTGAAAAAACAACGAGCGTCTTTCGCTGGGAAAATGACGTAGAAATAGTCATGGCGGTCTTCGGTCTTGGACATGCGGGGTCGGATCGCCGCCCCCCAATAAGGGGCTTTGACGCTGCCCAGCGCGGCACCTTATACTAACAGCGCGACGGCAAAGGAACAAGGAATCGCTTGGATGAATGGCTACAGCGCTCTGTGTGACGACTTCTACGTCAACATGAACCTCGGCACGGAAATGGAGTTGCCGGCCAATCGCGAGACCGTGTTGCACTTCTTCGAGCGCGTGCAGAAGAACTACCCCACCATGCGCAATTTCTATTGCCGCGAGCGGGGCGATTTCGTGCTCGAAGAGGATAAGGACAAGGGCGGCTATCGCTGGTGCTCGATCGAGCCCCGCCGCGTTTGTTCCGGGCACGTCAATCCGGATACGATCGAGGCCGCCCTGAAGCAGCACGAGTTGGTGTTGGATCTGGCCCCCTATATGCTCTCGCTCAGCCCGCTGGACTGCGAATCCCTCGACCTGCTGTACGGTTTCGATTTTACCTACCGCGGCAACCACAACGAGCTGGTGGCCGAGGCCCTGGGCGTCAGCCCGGCCCTGGAGCGGTTCTTGGAAATCCCCGGGGCGACGGTCATCAACAGCGAGCCGTCGTTGACCGTGGCCCTGGACGGCGATTGCCGCATGCAGTTCCGCATCAGCGTGGAAACCCGCACCAACGCCTACCAGGTGCGCACGGGCGATTTCCCCGAAGAGCAGCTCAGCGTCTACGTGACGGCCCGGCAGTATGGCAGCCTCGCCGCCGACGCGACCTTCGTGAACACCCTGCACCAACTCCACGGCGTGTGCCAGCAGATGATCGACCGGCACGTGGTCGAGCACGTGTTGCAGCCGCTGGCGCGGACGATTGCGCTGAAGTAGCCGGAGACACGAGCGAGAGTCCAATGGAAATCGTAATGCAGGGCGTGGTTCATGGAAGAACGATTGAATTGGAGACCAATCCGGGGATCGAGGACGGGCGCCGGGTAGAACTGGTCGTGCGCGTGGCGCAACTGCCCAGTCCGCCTCCCGCCTGGCGACCCGGCAGCACCGAGACCGCGGCCGGGATGATGGCGAACTACTGGACGGAAGAAGACGATCGGATTTTGGAAACGATCGCGCAGGATCGGAAGAAAGGTAGTCGCCGCGAGATTCCGGAATGAGCTTTCTCTTGGATCGTGGTACAACAAAGGAAAATAATAAGGTACGTGAACGAGAGACACGATGCCCCGAATGTTCCGCATCATGAAAAAGGGCGCCGACGAAAAGCCTACCGTCGGGCAGACGGCGACAACCCTGGGCATCCGGCCAGGCGAGATTGATCTCGACGCCTCGGGAAATGTAATCCTGAATGACAAAGGGATGTCGGTGAATCCGGAGTGGCGGGCAGCATCGATTTTCTTGATTCCCAAGCGATTGGGGACCGGTGGGCGGGGATCGCGCACTTCGCACTGCTTTCGACGGGGAACCGCCCCGTTCCAGCAAGCGCCGTGCGGGGCCGGGTTGGAACTCCTCCCAGAGAGTCCAACTCACGGTGTAGTGAGGCCGGCTCAACCTGTCCTCCTGGCGCAGTACGAGGCTGACCTCCATGCCACTCGGCTTGAATGGGAGGTGGACGAGACATGATTAGGCCGCAACCCTTCCCGAGCAGCCCAAGCTATCAAGCAGTAGTCCGCGCCCTGCTGCGCATGCACAGCCTTACGCTTGAGGGGCAAGATGAATCAGAGGAAGCCGAATCGCTTCGGGAGTCGATGAACGAACCGTGGGAAGGTCTCTCGGACGTGGAACGAGAACGGGTCACCGGGCTGTCGAAAGACCTATACGAAATGAGCGACAACCCAACTCGAGCGCCGGAGCCAATGAATCCCCAGGCGCAAGGAAAACTCAATGAGGCGTATGAAGCACGGGAGCGGGGCGCGTGGGACAGGGCGCTTGTCTTATTGCGCCGTTGGGGGAGATACCTCCCGGCAGCACTCATTTCCTACCTTCAAGGCACGATTTGGCGTGCGGCGGGCGATCCAGTAGCGGCCGCTGTTTTTTTCGAGCACGCATCCCAGCTTGAGCCTGACAATGAGAATTTCCAAGCCGTACTACTGGACGCACTGAGAACGGCCGATCCGACGCTTGCAGCGGCCCGAGCAGAAGTGGTTCTTCACAACAGCGAAGCAAGAAAACCCGTTGTCGTAGTTTGCGCGGCGCAAATCATCTTTGGAACAGTCCGAGGAATGTCAGACGCGGAGGCGACACCGACCTACCGTCGGCTCATCCCCATAATGGAGCGCGCGCTCGCGAGGCTGGAGGGCGAAGTAGATATGCACCTCCCGGCGCCGAAAGGGATGGCACTCGTGCTGCTAGCAACTTGTTGCCGGGAGATTGGGGACACCCAAAGAGCCTATAGTTACTATTCTCGCGCGATTCAGTTGGACCCAACGAACGACGCACTGCTGACCGCCCGAGGTATGCTCATGTATGGAACGGACCCAAACTCGACGGCTGACTTCGATCGGGCGATCCGCTTAGGGGCGCAATTGGTGTGGCCATATTACTACCTGGCCCATCACTATCTAGCCAACAATCGGTTTGAGGACTGCCGGTTGATATGTGATCGCGCCTTGCAAATCCCCGCCTCTAGGAGGGTTCAGAGTGAGCTTTGCGAGTTTCTCGCGATTTCTCTGGCTGGCCTAGGCTATCCCGAGCCTGTCATTCGACGCGCCTTCGAGAACTCCGTACGGGTCGATCCGTCCAACGACCGCGCGCGCCGAAATCTGCAAAGGTTCGAAACGGCCGTAGCCTCCCGCGCTCCTCAGCCCAAGAACTGGGAGAGCCGTTCTGAATCATCCCTGCGCGCCTTTGCAAGGAAAGAAACTATCTGGCCGGAAGATGCCTGGCCGGAAAACGCGCCCCTTGAACCGTCCGTGTTGGCAAAGGTGTAAACCGACAAAAGAACCGACAAAAGGGGCTAAGTCCAATTATCCGCACGAAAGACAGGACACCGCAATAATTGGACTTATCCCCTTTTTCTTCCCCAATAATTGGACTTATCCCCTTCTTCTTCCCTGGACTTATCCCCAGGGCCAGCGCGTACTAACCCTTTGTTCCGGTAAGGACTTGGAGCATGTATTCGTCGTTCCAACCACAAGCGCGGCGTTTCATGGCCACGCTGTCTTTGTCAGGGTGCTGCTTCAGCAGCG
>JBEKZQ010000555.1:0-3709 GCA_049509675.1 Thermoguttaceae bacterium
ACAGGGCGACGCTGCATCTCGATCTGCTGCGAGAAGCGCGCGTACAGCGACTCTTCCACCTCGCGGAGAATCTGCGGATCGGTCTCCTCCAGGTCGACCAGGCGGTGGATGACGTCGACTTGCAGGCCCGGCTGCAAGCGGGCCAACACGTTTCCCGCCCCTTGCGCCGGCAGACGCGACAACACCAGGGCTATGGTTTGCGGACGCTCCTCGGCCAGCAGCCGCGCCAGTTTGTCGCCCTCGGCATCGCAGAGGAACTCGAAGGGCGGCGACTTTCCCGGTTGTCGTTCGAGGGAAACCGGCCTGTCCCCTTCCCCCATTCCGCCAGGCATGGCCAACCGCCGGGCCAGGCTGCCGTCGAGCTCAATGCCGGGCGGATACTGCTGGGCAGCGCGCGGGCCGGCACGGAAGAATTCGTCGATCACCTGTTGCGTTTCGCGGCCGTCGGGCTCCGGCATGTCCACCACAAGCTGCCGCACCTGCCGTGCCTGTTCGGGCGACAGTTGGTCGAGCACCGCGTCGGCTGCCGCCTGGTCCAGGCTGGAAACCAGGATCGCCGCTTTACGAAGACCGTCGTTGGAGAGTTTCATTGGGGACGAGTGTTCAGTTTTCAGTGTTCAGTGTTCAGTTCCCCTCTCCCTCCGGGAGATGGTTAGGGTGAGGGGATTTGCGGAAAAATCGTCTCGCCAATCTCCGATTCCTCACCCTGCGTTGCCGATCCAGGTGCGAAGGATATTGGCGGCCGCGTCGGGGTTCTCCTTGACCAGTTCCGACAACTCGTCGCGCAGCGAAGGTCCGCCGCCGCTCACGGAACGCTTCAGGCGTCGCGCGGCGGTGACCTCCGGTGGTTCGTTGGATTGCGCGTCGGACTCGGGCGTGGCCAGCCGCAGCGGCGTGGAAGCCGGCTCGGGCGCGGCCGGCGCGCTGCGGATCATGGAGCGGAGCATCACCAGGCTCACCAGCGCCAATCCGGCGATTCCCAGGGTATTCCAGTTCTGCCCCAGCCACACCAGGACCTTCTGCCCTGCCGCGGCCGTGGGAACTTCGGCCGGCTTGATGTCCTGGAAGGTGGTGATCGTGACCAGCTCGGCCGGATCGGTGACGCCCTCGGACGGCGGCAACAAGGCGGCCACGTTCTTTTGCAGCTTGGCCGATTCCTCGGTGCGGATCTTGTCCAAGGCGGCCTGGTCGGGCGCCTTGGGTGATTCCCCGTCCTTGAGCGGATTCTGATTCCGCCACACCTTCTCGAAATAGCTGATGGGAATTCCCACCGCGGCCTTGGCCAGCTTGGGCGTGAGGCCCACCTTTTCTTTTTCCATGCGTTCCATGGGAACGACGCTCGATTCGTGCCGGTCGGACGTTTCCTCTTCTTCGCGGGGCCCCTTCGACGCGCCGCCGCCGGCCAGGGCGATCGGGCTGTTGGCCTGTTGCGAGGCGGCGCCCACGCGCCCGCCGCTGCCGCCCTCGCGCGACTTCGTCGAGCTCTTGTCTTCCACCTGGTAGGCGACCGGCTTCTTGTATTCCAGCGAACTGGTCCGCGTGTGCGAATCCGGATCGAGCACCACGCTGGTTTCCACGCTCAGGTTGGGGATGAACGACAAGGAGCTGAGGATCTTGGCCCTCAAGTCGCGTTCCCACATCTCCTTGACGGCCACGTACAGGTTCTCCCCGCTGCCGTCAGGGCTGAAGCGGTGCGCGGTGCCGTTGACGATGTCGGCCACGGTCACGTTCTCCGGTTTCAGGCCGGCGATGGCCCCGCAGAGCAGGTCGCGAATGCAGGAGACGCGGCGATCGTCCAACGGCTCGCTGCCCAGCGGTTTGACGGCCACGGAGGCCCGGGCCACTTTTTCCTGCGACAGGCCCGACTTGGTCTCGGTGTCGTAGAGCACCGAGGCGTTCTCGATGCCTTTCATGGAACGGATGATCAGCGATAGTTCTTCTTGCACGGCATTCTTAATGCGTTCATCGCGCACTTGCTTGGAGTCGATCGGGCTGCCGGCGTCCAACGCGGCGCGAATTGCGGAGCCGAAGTTGGCGGGCAGGGCCTTGGCCTCGGCCAACGCCGCCATGTAGGCCGCTTTCTGCGCTTTAGGCACGCGGATCTTCGCGCCCTCGACCTGGTAGGTATTCAAGTTGGCTTTGCCGAAGGCCATTTCCATGTTGGCCAGGTCGTTGGCCGAGATCGGCTCGCCGTTCATCAGGTAGTCGTCCGGCCCGGAAATCTGGCCGTGGAACAAGTAGCCCAGGCTGATGACCACCCCGGCCAGCAGCAGGGCGGAGGTGATCCGCGCGCCCGGCGTCATGGAGCGAAACAACTCGCTCAGTTGGGCATAGGCCCGGTTGAGGAAATCCATCCGTGGGAGCCTTCGCTAATCAAATGTGCAGGTTCTGAATCTCTTGGAATGCGTCGACCATTTTGTTGCGGACCTGGATCATCATGCGGAAGGCGATGTCGGCCTTCTGCACGGCGCTGAGCACCTCGGCCGGATTGACGTCGCCGCCGGTGACCAACTTCTCCACGGCCCGATCGGCGTCTTGCTGCATGTTGTTCACCTCCTGAATCGATTGCAGCAAGTAGTCCTTGAAGGCCGAAGTGGCCGGGGCCGCGGCTGGCGTCCCGGTCGGGGCGCCCAACGGCAGCGTCGCGGCAATGTTCCGGATGTTGTCGATCATCAGGCGATGATCCTGAGGGTCTGTTGTTCCATGTTCTTGGTGATGTCGATGGCGCCGAGGTTGGCTTCATAGGCCCGGGCGGCCTCCATGGCGTCGGTGAACTCGGTCATCATGCTGATGTTGGGATAGGCGACGTTGCCCTTGTTGGGACCCTGCTGGATCGCGTCGGGATGGCCCGGCTGGAACCGCAACTGCGGCTCGGCGTGGTCGGTTTCCACGGAACTGACGCGGACGCCGGCCGCGCCGGCCGCCCCCATGTTCTCGTCCGACTGGAACACCACGAATTTCCGCTGGTAGGGCGCGGCCTCGCCTTTTTCGTTGTGCGTGGTGGAAATGTTGGCAATGTTGCTGGAGATCGCGTTCATGCGGATCCGCTCAGCGACCAGGCCGCTGGTACTGATGTCGAGGGCCGAAAGCATCGTCCGCTTCTCCTCTTTCAGGTGACAGTGCCGCTAATGGCCGTCTTGAGCGACTGATACTGCTGAGTCAAGAGCGAGATGGCCATGTTGTGCTGCAACTGGTTCTTGACCATTTCCGTAACCTGCTCTTCCATCGAGACGTTGGCCAGGTCATGCCGCAACACGGAATGCGAGCCGGCGGCGACCCGGGCCAACGCCGGCGCGGCGGGCGCGGGCCGTTCGCCGGGCGAAGCGGGCGCCGCCCGCCGCGCCGACTGGATCGCCGCCTGTAAGCGTTCCTGGAACTCCTCGACCGAAAGGTCGCGGGCCTGGTAGCCCGGCGTGTCCACGTTGGCGATATTGCCCGCCAGCACCGCATGGCGGGCCTGCGTAAAGCTCACCACCTGCTCCAGCGCGGGAATCGTGCTCGATTGAAACACGCTCGACAACATAGTGTATTTATGCTCTATCTGTTCGCGTGAAGGCTCCCCTCTCCCTCCGGGAAAGGGTTGAGGTCAATACCGTTGAAATAGTCGTAAGTGGTGCAGCATATTGGTTTATGGATCGTGCAGTCAGTGTTGGCAAACCTTTGTCGGTCTGGCTGCTTCGTCCCGGAGGGACGGTTGATAATAGCCCAG
>JBEKZQ010000556.1:0-3700 GCA_049509675.1 Thermoguttaceae bacterium
CTGGCGGCCGACGTGCCGGTGGGCAGACACCTGGCCGATCAGCTCATGCTGCCGCTGGGGATCGGCGCCTATCTGGGCGGCGGCGGCGGCGTGTTCCGCACCATGGACCTTTCGCTGCATGCCACGACGCATTTGCAGATACTGCGCCAGTTCCTGGAGAGCGAAGCGCCGATTGATCGTGACGGACAGGGCAACTGCCTGGTTCACTTCGGCCGCCGGAGCACGCACTCATGACGAAATTCGAGCGGTTCCAGCCCGCGATGTTCGAGTTCCTGGAGCAGTTGGCCGACAACAACAACCGGCCCTGGTTCCAAGAGCACAAGCCTCGCTACGAGCAGGAGGTTTTCCAGCCCGCCCTGGCCTTCATCCGTGCGATGGGGCCTCGGCTGAAGCGGATCGCGCCGTATTTCCTGGCCAGCGACCGCCGGGTGGGCGGCTCGCTCATGCGGGTCTACCGCGATACGCGTTTCGCCAAGGACGGCGAACCCTACAAGACGAACGTCGGCATCCAGTTCCGGCACCAGCAGGGACGCGACATCCATGCCCCGGGCTTCTACGTTCACATTGCGCCGGGCGAATGTTTCCTGGCCGTGGGCCTGTGGCGGCCGGAAAGCGCGCCGCTGGGCCAGATCCGGCAGGCGATCGTCGCGTGGCCTGATCGTTGGCGCCGGGCCCGCGACGACCGGAAGTTCCGCCAGCGATTTGCGCTGGACGGCGGCAGTCTGAAACGGCCGCCGCGCGGCTTCCCGGCCGATCATCCTTGGATCGAGGATATCAAGCGGACCGACTTCATCGCGCTGGAAGAGCTGGAGGAGCGGGACGTGCTGGACACCACGTTTCTGGAACACGTGGCCGCTTCTTTCAGCGCCAGCCGCCCCTTCATGCGTTTTCTGTGTGATGCCCTGAAGGTGCCGTTCTAAGAGACCTCCCCAGCTATGGAGGGGGCCGGTATTGCATTGCTCTCCCCGCGAGCAATATACTCAGGGAGGCTGCAAATAGCGCGTTACACCATCGATTCCGGCCAAGGCCGGCCCCGGGGAGAGCCGGGGACTGGTCCATTTTTCGGCAAGCAAGCGCGGCCTCGCGAATCGACGATGGCCGAAAACATGGACCTGTCCCCTTCCCGGCAGAAGCGGACAGTCCCCGTGAACGGTTACAATTCGGGCCAAGGCTGCCCGGGGAGAGTTCGACGATGACCGAACCGAACGATGTTCAGGGGTTGAGCTTCGGCCAGTACGAGGTGTTGGAACGCTTGGCCCTGTCGCGGTCCGGTCAGGTCTTCAAGGTTCGCCACCGTAGGATGGGGCGGCTGGCGGTGATCAAGGCGTTGTCGCAAGAAGCCACCGCGTCGCCGGAGTTGCTGGAGCGATTCCATCGCAAGGTGCAGATTCTTGCCCAGTTGAAACATCCCAACGTGGTGGCGGCTTACGAGGCCGGCGAACGCGACGGCCTGCCGTACCTGGTCACCGAATACGTCGACGGCTACGACCTGTGGACGTTGCTGAAGAAGTTCGGGCCCTTGCCCATCCTCCACGCCGTCGACTACATGCGCCAGGCGGCGACCGGGCTGGGCTACGCGCACAGCCAGGGCGTTTGCCACCGCAACGTGAAGCCCAGCAACCTCATGGTCGACAAGCAGGGGATCGTCAAAGTGATCGGGTTGGGGCTCGCCCGGGTCCAGTCCGACTCGCCCCTGGGCTCGGGCAGTCCTGCCGGCGAGTTGACCCAGCCGGGCCAGGCGATGGGCACCTACGACTTCATGGCGCCGGAGCAGGCCGTGGACGCCCACAGCGCCGATCCGCGCGCCGACGTGTATAGCCTGGGATGCACGCTGCACGCGTTGATGACGGGCCGGTCGCCCTATAGCGGCAAGTCGCCCGTGCAACAGGCGGTGGCCCATCGCAGCGCCCCGATCCCTTCGCTGCGCGCGCTGCGGACCGACGCTCCCGAGGCCCTGGACGCCGTTTTTCGCAAGATGCTGGCCAAGAAGCCGGAAGACCGCTTTGCGTCGATGGACGAGCTGATCGGCGCATTGGAGAAGTGCAGCCCGGCCGTGGAACCGGCCGCCGCGCAGCCCGCCTCCGAGGCCGAATCCCTTTCCCAGCAGACTTTCAACGCCTTGTTGGTCAGTCTCGGGCACCAGAAGACCGATCCCAGGCAGCCGGTTCCGCAGGCCCCTCCGGTGATCGTGAAGAAGCCGCCCGCGGCAGCCGCGCCGGCCGCAGCAACCGCGCCGCCGCGGAAGCCGCAACCGCGCAGGAAGCCGGTCTACTCATGGCGCGTGGTGGCCATTACCGCGGTGAATTTCGTGCTGGGCGTCACCGTTCTGGCGTTGGTGCTGGCGAAGATGTTTTGGTGGACAGAGAAAAAGCCGCAAGAGGCAGCGACCAGGACGCTGGTGGCCGCGGGAGAGGCAAAAAAAACTCCGCCGCCCGTGAAGCCCGCCGAGCGGGAGCCGCCTCGGGCGGCCGTGGACACGTCATTGCCTGCTCCTCCCAAAGCGCCGTCGCCCGGGCCTATACCCGGCGCGCAACCGCCGACCCCGCCGCCGGAAAAGACGACAGCGGCCGAGAAGCCGGCGGAGTCGATGTTCGGACCGTCGGCGGGGCCGAAGCCGGATACGACCGTTTTCCCGTCCGAAAAACCGCCGGGCAAACCCGCGCCTTCCGAGGCCCGGGCCAAGCTCCCTCTGCCCGACGAAAAGACGGCCGCGGCGGCCGAGAAGATCGTCCGCGAGACGTACAAGGACGAGTTGACCAGGGCCTCGACTCCGGCTCGGCAAACGGAACTTGCCGAGAAGTTCGTCCGGGCAGGCACGGCCCTTCACGACGACCCGGCGGGCAAGTTCGTGTTGCTGAGGATGGCTTATGAGTTGGCCGAAGAGTCGGCCAACGAGACCACGGCGTTTGCGGCGATCGACGAGCTGGCCAACGGGTTTCGCGTCGATGCTCTTGCCATGAAGGCCGACCTCTTGTCGAGCCTGGCGCGCAGCGCACATACGGCGAACGAGCGAAAGAGCTTGTCGCAGCGGGTCTTGGCCACGTCGAGCAAGGCATTTGAGGAGGGCCGCTTCAAGACGGCCAATCGCTTGGCGAAGCTGGCACTGAATGAAGCCACCAAGGCCCGAGACAAAGAGGCGATCCAGCGTGCTCGATTCGCCCTTCGCGACTCGGACGAGGCGGTTCGCGCGGCGACGGCGGCCGAGGACGCCGCCAAGGTGTTGGAAAAAACGCCCAACGACGCCGAGGCGAACCAGGCCGCCGGTTGGTATCAGTGCTGTATGCTGGGCCAATGGGAAACAGGACTGCCGAAATTGGCCGCGGGCAGCGACGAGGCCGTCCGCGCGCTGGCCGCCAGGGACCTGGCCAATCCAACCGACTGGGAAACCCAGATGGGCGTCGCCGACCAGTGGTGGGACCTGGCGGACAAGAAAAGCGCCCTGGTCAAGAAGCAGCTTCAGCAACGGGCAGGGTACTGGTATGCCAAAGCCGCCCCCAACGCCACCGGCCTGCTGAAGACCAAGGCCGAAAAACGCCTCGAATCGCTCAAGCCGTGAGTGCGCGATTGTTCCCGGCTGCCAAATGACCTCGCACGATCCCGGGGGGAAAAGTCACGCTTGTTCGCAGGCCGATCCCCTCTCCCCTTGGGGGAGAGGGTTAGTGCTCTACTTGCCCATTTTAACACTGAGCGGCGTGCCGAC
>JBEKZQ010000557.1:0-3700 GCA_049509675.1 Thermoguttaceae bacterium
ACGGCGGGCAGGAGACCACCATCCTGACGCTGATGGCCCCGCTGTTGCACCTGGGCATGATCCTGGTGGGCGTGCCGTACTCGGTGCAGGAGTTGTTCACGACGCAAGGGGGCGGCTCGCCCTATGGCCCGGGCCACGTGGCCGGCGGCGATGCCCAGCGGGCCATCGATCCGCAAGAGGCCGTGATCTGCCGCGCCCTGGGCCGGCGGTTGGCGCAGGTTGCCTTGCGCTTGCAGGGATGAGAGAACCAGAAGTGAAAGAACTTGCCGCCATGGCCAAGGCAGGCTGCCCGGTTTCCAAGCTTCTGAAGGCTGAGATCACGCTCGATGCGGCGCTGATTAATTGAGGGGTGGAACAAAGCGAGGGTAATTCGTTATGACCCGTTTTGTTTGTTATTTTGTTTGTCCTATCTCAAACGCACGCACGAAGGGAAGATAGAAAGTGGGGGGGAGATCGAAAGACAAAGGAAAGCCCGTTGACGAATTGACGCTTCGGGAGTTGGAATCGGAGCGTCAACGTTGCGAGACGCTTATCCGCGTCTTCGGGAACAGGAGAGCATCAAAAGGACTTGCCAAGCGGTTGCACGAAATCGAACAGCGGTTGGCAAGTGAGGGCAGCCTCGAAGGATAAGGCGTGCAAAGGGGAACGGCGCGCTGATTGACAGCCCCAGACGGATGATCTCGGTGCGCCAGGCCGCGGCCGGGCGTCTGGGGCTCGCAGGGATTGAAAAAGTCCACGCGCTGGGGGTATCCTTAACAAGTAGATTGGGCTTCTTCTTCCAGTTCTTCCTGGCGATTTTTGGAGCCAGATCGTGGCGATCCTGGAAACCAGCGACGACGGTGGGCTGCGCGTGCCTCCAGAGTTGATTGGCGGCGCAAAACCTCACACCAAGTTCGAACTGGAGGTTCTGGGCGATATTCTGCTCCTGCGGCCGGCCGACAGGGACCGACCCTTCTGGCGGCAGGCAACGTCGCAACAACGGGCGGAGGCGTTCAAGCGGTGGGCGGAGGCGCCCCGGCCGTCTGCGCCCGATCTTAGGGACGAATCGTTGCGGCGCGAGAGTCTCTACGACCGATGACCCGCTATCTGATCGACACCAACGTGCAGGGGAACGAGGGGCCGGGGTCCGAGTGTGTCAATGATTGGACTTCTGCCCTCGCCGCCAGACGAGCGTGACGCCGAGGCCGCCCAACAGCGACCAGATGATGAAGGTCGAGGGTTCCGGGACGGCCACGTCCAGCGTCAGGATTGTCTTGGAGGCGCTGGGATCGAAACCGAAGTCATAGTCCACGTTCTCCGCGGAAATCAATCCGCCCAGACTGAACGTACCGCCCTGGGCGGCCTCAATCGCGGTCAGAGCCGCAGCATTCAGGGTGATGGTCACTGGTCCAGCCCCGGAAATGCCGACATTCCCATACTCCGTGCCCGTGCCGATGTCACTTGACGCGTACGTCCCAAACGCGCCCAGGCTGTAGACCGTGTAGGTGTCGCTGCCGCTTTGGAAAGGATTGTCCAGGGTTAGGGTGGCGCCGGTTAACGGACCACTCAGAACGGGTATCGGAAAATCCAAGTGGTTGCGGATTGGGCCGAAACCATATTATCTTGAAAAAATGAACATGGTGTAAGTGGATCGCCGAGCACGGGAGGCCTCGTCAATTGCGGCAAGATAGGATTCGATTCCGACACGGGAAGCTTGACAGCCGCATCATCGCCAATTAGCTTCTGTTGCGGAAGCGCCCAACCCCTCAATCACAAAGAGGAGACAAGCCATGAAGACACGAGTGCCAAGAGCCGCAATGCTTGTGGCGGCGGCATTGTCCTTCGGCGCGGCGCGCGCTGCGGAAGAGACCGTCGAAACCCTGACCCGGAAGCTTTGGGCCCCGGCGCGCGTCGCAGGGGCGATGCGCGACGTCGAGCAGCAGAAGAAGGACGGCCTGTTGAGTGCGGCGGGCTACGCGAAGCGCAAAGCCATGCTGGAAGGCCGCCTGGCCGGCACGTTCAAGCCGGCAGCCCTGTCCGTGGAGAACCCGCCCCTGAACTTCATCCAGAACGGCGGCTTCGAGCAGATCAACCGGAACTCCGCGCCCAATCGCAGCCGCTGGTTGTGGTGGGGCGGTTGGAGCTGGGGCGGCAACTACGTGAACATGTGGGAGGACCGTCCCGAATACGTACACTCGGGCAAATACTCCGCCCGCATCGAGTGCAAGGGCGAGAAGGGCCGCATCGGCATCAGCACCCCGCCGCTGCCGGTGATCTCCGGGGCCCGGGAGTACAAGCTGACTCTCTGGGCCAAGGGCGAAGGCGACAACGAGTTGTTCGTCAACTTCGAGGAGGGCGTGACCGGAACGATCCGCCAAAAAATGCCGCCGCAGTGGAAAGAAATCACGGTCATCGGCAAGCCCGAAAGCGGCCAGAAGACCTACCAGGTGTATCTCTACGTGACCGGCGGCGGCACAATCTGGCTGGACGACGTGACGCTGGTGCCGGTCGGCGGAAGCCTGGATGATTGACCCGCAGGAAACCAATCCCGAGAACACCTGAGTTGATCGAGGAGACTTCCATGATCCGATGCATCTTGCTCGCCGCAATGCTACTGATGGCCTTTGCGAGCCCGGCCCGGGCCGTCGAGCTGGACCTGTTCGTCACCGACTACAACGAGAACCCGTCGCCCGAGCAGACGCCGATGGCGACCCGGGCCGTCAGCTATCCCAATGCCGAGGAAGTGACGGTGAAAGTCGGCGGAAGAAGCGTCACGCACAAGGCCCCGACCTCGGTGGCCGTGATCCCTGCCCGGGAAGGGAAGAATGTCCGCGAGGCCGCGATGTTCGCATCGCTGGGCGAGTACGAGCCGTTCAGCTTTCTGCTCCGGCCCAAGGAGAGCATCGAGGACGTCATGATCGTCGCAAGCGAGTTGCGGGGTCCCGGCGGGGCGATCCCGGCGGCAAACGTCGCCGTCACCAGCGTTGAGGAGTTTCACGGCGGCGGCCGGCAAATCCTCATGTCCCTGGGCAAGCCCTGGAACATGTCGGCGCACGCGGCGGAGTTCTTCTGGTGTACGGTCAAGGCGCCCGTCGACGCCCGGCCCGGCGTCTACAAGGGCGAAGTCGCCGTAACCTCGCAAGGCCGGAAGATCGGCGCGATCTCCGTCGTGCTGGAAGTATTGCCCATCAAGCTGCAAGACCCGCCCTTCGCCCTGGGCTACAACTATTCCAGTCCCAAGGACAGCAAGGTCTTGCAAGCCCACCTGGCCGACATGCGGGCCCACGGCATGACCACGGTGGCCGCCTTGTACAACTTTCATCTGCCGGTATACGACAGCGACATCTCCGAGCTGGGCGAGTTCCTCGAAGCCTACAAGACGGCCGGCTACCCGGCCGTATTCTATTATGCCGCCCCCATGGATCTGGAACTGAGCGCGTTGGCCGGCTACGGCAGCGTGGAAAGCCGCCGCTTCCAGCAGAAGTACATCAAGGTCATGCGGACGCTCCACGAGGAGGTCAAGCGGCACGGCGTGCCGACCGTCATGAGCATCGGTGACGAAATGACCAACCGCGGGGTCGAGGGAGTGAAGATTGCCGGCAAGCTGGCCCGGCTGACCTGGGAAGAACTGCCCGAGATCGCCGCCACCAGCGACATGAACGGATACCAGGAGGTCATGGCCATGGCGCCGTGGCTCAACGTCGCGACCTTCAATAACGGC
>JBEKZQ010000558.1:0-3697 GCA_049509675.1 Thermoguttaceae bacterium
CGGGGGCGCGTCCGCGCCGCACCGCCCGCCCGGTCGTCGAGGAAGAGGATGAGAAGGGGAAAGGGAAGGGGGCCACCACGCTGGGCGGCCGCGAACAGCGGCAACTGAAGCGCAAACGCGTGGCCACGGCCAAGCGGCGGCCCGGCGGTGAAGAGGAGGAGCCGGCGGCGGCGGCCGTCACCTCGGCGCCGCGCCGCACGCACATCCGCCGCACCGGCGCCAATACGGCCGCCCCGCGCAAAGGAAAAGTGGTCGTCACGCTCCCCTGCAACGTCCGCACCTTTTCCGAGACCGTCGGCGTGCCCGCCCGCACCATCCTCGCCAAACTCATGGGGCTGGGCGTGCTCAGCAACATCGCCGCCGACATCGAGCCCGACACGGCCGAGCTGCTGGCCGTGGAACTGGGGTTGGAAGCGGAGTTCCGCCTGGCGGTGGCCCCCGAGGACAAGCTGTTGGAAAGCCTGGAGCAGCAGGACGAACCGGAGCGGCTTCAGCCGCGGCCGCCCATCGTCACGTTCCTGGGGCACGTTGACCACGGCAAGACGTCGCTATTGGACCGCATCATCGGCATCGACGTGGCGGCCCACGAGAAGGGCGGAATCACGCAACACATCCGCGCCTATCGCGTCACCAAGGACGGCCGGCCCATCACCTTCGTCGACACGCCCGGACACGAGGCATTCACGGCGATGCGGGCGCGCGGGGCCAACGTCACCGACATTGCCGTGCTGGTCGTGGCGGCCGACGACGGCGTCATGCCGCAGACCGAAGAGGCCATCAGCCACGCCCGCGCCGCGGGCGTGCCGATCGTGGTGGCGCTGAACAAGATCGACATGCCCGGCGTGAACGTCGATCGCGACTACCAGCAACTGGCGACCAATGAGCTGTTGCCCAGCGACTGGGGCGGCGAGACGGAAGTCGTCAAGACCAGCGCCATCACCGGTGAAGGGATCGAAGGCTTGCTGGAAACGCTCTTGACCGTGGCCGAGTTGCACGAGTACCGGGCCGATCCCGATCGCCCGGGGCGCGGCACGTCGCTGGAATCGGAAATGCACGAGGACCGCGGCGTGATTGCCAAGCTGCTGGTGCAGACCGGCACGCTGCGCGTGGGCGACGTGCTCGTCTGTGGTCCGGCCTACGGCCGGGTCAAGGCGATGTACGACACGCTCGATCCGCATACGAAATACGAGGAGGCCGGGCCTTCCACGCCCGTGAACGTGACGGGGCTGAACGTCGCCCCCGGCGCCGGCGACCGCTTCTACGTGCTCGGCGACATTTCCGAGGCCCGCAACCTGGCCGAACGCCGCGCCAGCGCCGCCCGCGAACGCGACCTCAGCGGCGGCCGCGAGCACGTGACCTTGGAAAACCTCTTCGAGCGCCTGGGCCGGCAGAAGGACGTGCAGACGTTGAACATCATTTTGCGGGCGGATGTGCGCGGCTCGATCGAGGCCATCCGCAAGGAGCTCACCAAGCTCGAACATCCGGAAGTGCAGATCAAGATCCTGCAAGCGACCGTGGGCGGGGTGAGCGAGGCCGACGTACACCTGGCCGACGCTTCCGACGCCGTGATCATCGCCTTCAACGTGGTGGCCGACGAAGGGGCCCGCCTCCTGGCCGACAACCGCGGCGTGCAGATCCGCCGCTACGACATCATCTACCAGGTGAGCGAAGACCTGCGGGCGGCCCTGGAGGGGATGCTCCGGCCGGAGCGGCGCGCCAAGGACCTGGGCCGGGCCCTGGTGCAGCAGGTGTTCCACATCAGCCGGGTGGGGGCCGTGGCCGGTTGCCGCGTGCTCTCCGGCACCATCACCCGCGACTCCCGCATCCGCGTCGTCCGCGAGAGCCGCGTGATCGGCGAGTATGCCCTGGATTCGCTGCGGCGGATCAAGGACGACGCCCGTGAAGTCCGCGAAGGCCTGGAGTGCGGCATGAAGCTGGCCGGCTTCAACGACCTGAAGGAAGGCGATCTCCTCGAGGCCTACAAGATCGAAGAGGTGCGCCGGACCTTCGCCGACGCGCCCACAGCCAAGTAAGACCACCAGCCATGTCGTCACGCCGCGCACAAAAAGCCGCCGAAGCCGTCCGGGAAGTCGTCAGCATGGCGATCCTCGCCGAATTGAAGGATCCCCGCGTCCGCGACGTCACCGTCACGTTCGTCGAGGTCTCCGACGATCTGCGCTACGCCAAAGTTCACGTTTCCGTGATGGGGGACGAAAAACGCCAGAAGCTCACCTTGCGGGGATTATCCAGCGCGGCCGGGTTCTTGCAGGCCAGGATCGCCGACCGCGTCGATCTGCGTTATACTCCGCGGTTGAGTTTTCTGCTGGACCAGGGCGTGAAGAACTCCATCGCCATCGCCCAGATCCTGCGCGAAGTCCTGCCGCCGGAACAGGCCGCCGAAGACACGGCGCCGGCCGACGAGCAGACGCCGGAGCCGCCGCCGCAGACCAGCGAAACCCAACCACCGCCCCAGTCGCAAGGGCCTGTTCCTCCCGTTCATTTGTGAGTGCGCTCTTAGATCGGTGAATCTCATGACTGCTGCCAACCGTTCGGCCCAGTTTGCCAAGCTGCACAAGGTCCTGAAGAAGCATTACAAGCCGGTGCTCCCGCCCGCCGAGCGCCCCGTGTTGGAACATTTGTTGTTCGCCTGTTGCCTGGAAGACGCGTGCTACGAGGCGGCCGAGGAAGCCTTCGCCGCGCTGGTCCACACGTTCTTCGACTGGAACGAAGTCCGCGTCACCTCGATCTCCGAGTTGTCCGAGGTGATCTCGGCGCTGCCGGACGCGCGGGCCGCGGCCAATCGCATCAAGCGCGTGCTGCACGGCGTCTTTGAGGCCACCTTCGCCTTCGATCTGGAGGACAAGCGGAAGAAGACGCTCGGCCCCACCATAAAATGGCTGGAAAAGGTCGACGGCACGACGCCCTTCTCCATCGCCTACGTGGTCCAGTCGGCCCTGGGCGGACATTGTATTCCCATCGATGCGGGCACCATGGCGGCGCTGCGCGTGCTGAACCTGGCAGCGGAGAAGGAGGGGGCCGACGGCGTGGTGCCGGGGTTGGAGCGGGCCATTGTCAAGAGCAAGGGCATCGAATTCGGCTCCCTGCTGCACCAGTTGGGCGCGGATTTCCACGCCAATCCTTTCTCCCCGCAGGTCCGCGACGTGCTGCTGCAGATCGATCCCCAGGCGAAGGAGCGGTTTCCCCAACGGCGCGCGCCGCGCGAGGTCAAGCCGTCGCCGGCCGAGGAGCCGCCCGCCGCAGTCGAGCCCTCCGCCGAGCCTTCCGCCTCCACGGGGCGCAAGAAAAAGGCCGAGGACAAGCCCGATCGCGCCGCCGATTCAGCCGATGGTTTTCCGGCGGCCGTCGCGGCCCGGGAAGGTGAAAAAACGCCCGGCAAGAGAGCCGCCGACGGCGAGCCGGCATCGGCCAAGAAAAAGAACTCGCCGCAGGGCGATGGCGCGGCGCACGCCGCCGGGGGCGAAAAAACAACCTCCGAAAACCTGGCCAAACGCAAGCCGCGCTAGCAGTCAGAACCGTTTCCCGCACCCGACGTGCGTCCAAGGCCCATGAACAGGAAGCTTGCTTTCGTGGCCGAATCCGCCGATTACCCAGCGCCCGGTACTCAGTGCTCAAAGGCTGCGAATCTTCGTAGGGTGGGTCGACGGGCACCACCGCGCAGCGTTGGTCGGCGAGTCCC
>JBEKZQ010000559.1:0-5101 GCA_049509675.1 Thermoguttaceae bacterium
TCAGTTTTCAGTTTTCAGTTTTCAGTTTTCAGTTTTCAGTTTTCAGTTTTCAGTTTTCAGTTTTCAGTTTTCAGTTTTGCGCCCCGCGCGCCGCGCAAGAGATCCGGATGTTCAACCGGCGGCCCTTCCACAAGTTCCGCTTAGAGAGACAACATTGCCGTCCGAAACTGAAAACTGAAAACTGAACACTTCAAACTCTTCAGCCCGAGAACTCCCATGGCTTGGCTATTCATCGTTTGCGTGGCTGGCTTTGCGGCCATCTGCGCCTATACCGACCTGCGCTGGAACCGCGTTCCCAACTACCTGACCGTGCCCGGCGCGGTTCTGGCCCTTTGCTACCATCTTTTCGCCTCCGGTCCGCTGGGGCTTGGCCCCGGCCTCCCGGGGCTGGGCTGGTCGTTGGCCGGTTTTGGCATCGGTTTTGCCATATTGCTGATTCCCTGGATGATGGGCGGCGGCGGCGCCGGCGACGTCAAGTTCCTGGCCGCCCTTGGGGCCTGGCTCGGTCCCCGGCACTTGCTCGAGGCCTTCGCCGTGGCGGCGCTGTGCGGCTCGGCCATCATGGCGGGAATTCTGCTGGCCAATGCCGCGAAATCCGGAATGTGGCGGACGCGCAAACGGATGGAGGCCCAGTTGACCGGCGGCGGCCGAGGCCGAAAAAAAGGCCCCAAGCGACGGCGGATCGTCCCTTTCGTCGTGGCCCTCGCCTTGGGCGCCTGGACCATTCTGGCCTGGCTGGCCTGGAGCAAGCTAGGAGTTAGAAGTTAGGAGTTAGGAGTTAGGAGTTAGAAGCAGCAGAAAAGGAACCACTCGGACCGCGTTTGCGTCTTAACCTTCTAACTTCTAACTCCTAACTCCTAGATTCTTCCCCCTCTCCGGCATAATCCGCGTCCGCGGATTTGTCAGAATTGCCTGCGCGGTACATAATGAAGGGGTCGGCTCGGGGGAACCACTAGCCCGGATTATTCAAGAATCGGCGTAGCACAGGCTTCCAGCCTGTGTCCAGGGCAACACAGGCAAGATGCCTGTGCTACTCAATGTGTTTGTGAATAATCCGGGCAAGAAAAGGGGGGATTCCGCCGCCCGGAATGGCCCCGATATGCTACTATGGAATTGATCCGCTGTGCGCGCCAACCGTGTTAGGATGGATGTAATGCGAACCGTGAACAGGCCCAGGCGTGGAATTTTGAGTTTCGAATTGGCATTGATCCTGCCGCTGCTGGTGATTGCGCTGTTGGCTCTTGTGGAGATTGCCACGTACTTGATGGCGAATCAATCGATTGAAGCGGCCGCGATGCTCGGCGCGCGCGAGGCGTCGCTGCCCAACACGAGTGCCGATCGCGTGCAGGCCGCGGTGACCGGCGCGCTGGCCACCTGGTCGTACGGCAACTTGCCCGGCGGCGCCATTACCATCGCCGATGGCCCGGTGGCGGGGAGCGTGAGCGTCTCCGTGGCCGTCGACGCCGACACATCCTGCGCAAGGAGTAGTTCCATGAGAATCAGGCCGCAGACGGTGACGCTCGTAGTCATCGCGATCTTGTTCGGCCTCGTGGCCATGTACGCGACGCGGCGCTACATCGAGTCGCGCCGCGTGGCGCCCGAGGTCCCGCCGGTCGTCGCGCCCAAGATGATGCCGGTCGTCGTCGCCCAGGCCAACCTCAAGGAAGGTGCTACGATTCGCGACGCGGACGTGGCGGCAGTCCCCACGCCCGTGGCGGACGTGCCGAAGGAAGCCATCCGGGCCGCGCAGCGGGTGACGGGCCGCACGGTGAAGAAGTCGGTCATGGCCGGCGAGGCGGTCCGCGAGCAGGACTTGTACGAACTGGGCAAGGAACCCACCCTGGCCGACATGGTGCCGGCGGGACACCGGGCAACCACGATCCGCGTGGACGATTGGGCGGCGGCCAACGGCGTGATCAAGTTGGGCAGCTACGTCGACCTTACGCTGACGTTCAAGCATCCGCAAAGCAATGAAATGGTCACCGAACGCCTGTTCAACGGGTTGCGAGTCATCGCTCTGCCAACACCCGGCGCTAGCCAAGGCAACGTGATGGGAGCGGGAAGCATTCGATCGTACATCACCTTGGATACCACGCCGGAGCAGGCCAACCGCCTGATTCTGGCCCAGCAGTACGGAACGATCAGCGTGACGCTGTGCAGCAAGCAGGACGGGACCGGAGCTCTGGCCGACAATAGTAATTACTACGTTAATAAGGAGGACTTGCTGGGCTTTGCGCCGATTCCGGCGCCGGTCCGCAAGGTGGCCGAGATCTATCGCGGGACGAGGTTGACGCACGTGGTGTTCAACGGAGCGGGGTTGCTGTTGGCGACCGAAAATGCTGCCGGCGGCGGGGCCGCAACCGCCGTAGCGTGTCCGGAATGCGAAAAGAAGGCGGCCGAGGCCCGGCGCAAGGCCGGCGGCGGCAGCCAGCGGCCCACCCGGGCCGCGCCCCCGCCGGCTCCTCGGCCGGAAGTGCCGGGGCCGACGCCGCCCGCTAGACCCAACGAATCCGGGTCGCCGCAAAAGAGTATTACATCCCTCGGAGCGTTATCCAGTGAGTCGCGGGGCTAGGTGTGCCCCGCCGATGGCCCGCGCGGACGAAGGAGGCGTCTGAGAGGATTGGGCAAGAAAAGAGGCTCTGCGTCGATGATCGGCCCGCGTGCAAATCTGGCTCTTCCGCTCGTAGTGCCCCAACCGTGCTTGGTTGACACGTTGGGTGCCACTGCTGGCTTGTCCAGCAGTGCTGGAGACACGGTTGGGCGGCGGCAGGCGGAAAAAGGGGACAGGCACCGTGGCGGCGACGTTTCTCCCCCTGCCAACCCAACTTGTGCCACGGAGCCAGTCCCCGTTTTCCGCCGACCCCTTCCGGTGCGCCGCGGCGTCGTCGCCGTCCTCGGCACGTTGTTGCTGGTGCTGATCGTGCTGATGACCGTGCTGGTGGTCAACTGGTGTTACTTCGTTTCGGTCAATCGCGGCATGGAGCACGTTTCCAGCATCATGGCGTTGGCCGCGGCCCCCGAGTTGCTGGACCAGAACCTGCTGCTGGATGCCGCCGGGCCGCCCGTTGCCAACCAGGCTGCCGGCCGGGCTTCCGCGCTGGTCGTGGCCGATCAGTACCGGCAGCAGAACAACGCCCTGTTGCCGGCCAGCCAACGGATCGACGCCGGAGACGTTGCCGTGCAAACGGGATTCGTGGCCGACGTGACGGCCGGTTCCTTGACATTGGATCCTGCGCCGGCGGAGCACAACAGCGTCTACGTGACTTGCGACCGCGCGCCCGGCGGCAGTCATCCGGTCACGTTCCCGATCGATCTGCGGGGGACCGTGGGGGCGGTGGACATTCACAGCGGCGCATGCGCCACGTTGGACAATCTGCTGGTGGGTTTCCGGCCCGAGCCGGACCTTCCGGCCCAGGTGCTGCCCGTGGCGGTGCAAGACACGGCCTGGGCGACGGAGCGGACCACGGATAGCAACGGCAACGGCATTTTGGAGATGGTGCTGCGCTGGCAGGCGGTGACGCCGCCCAGCGATGCGCCGCAGCTTCCGGCGGCGCCGAATGCGGCGTTGTTGTTCTTCGGGGGCGCCGCCGGCGAGCAGGCGCTCGCGCAGGTGTTGCCGCAACAGGTGGCACAAGGGCTTTTCATCAGCGATTTGCCTGCGGCCGGGCAGCTTGGCCCGGCCACGCCCGCCGCCGCGTTTCCCGTACTGGCCACGCAGCAGGCCGACGATTCCGACGCCGGCACCTGGGCCATCCAGGCGGCCTTGAGCCGGATCGTGGGGCAGAAACGCGTGCTGCCGGTTTTTTCGGCCGTCGGCACGGCGGGGCCCGACGGCACGGCCCTGGCGCAGCTCAACGGTTTCGTGGCATGTGTGATCCTCGGGGCGGCGATCGTCGACCATCGCCTGGCCGTGCGGGTCGAGCCATGCTACCTGATCCAGCCCACCGCTTGGACCGTGGGGCCCAACGACGCGAGCGGTCCGCAACGGAACTTGTATGTCTACAAATTGAGATTGGCACGATAGCATGAAGGACGGGGTAACAGAGATGCGCGCTATCGTGGCTGGCACTCAACTGGAGCGGAGCGATGAAGCGCGCCGCGTGCTGCTGGGCGAAGGGCTCGCCTGCGAAGCGGAAGATGTCGTGGCGTACGACGACCTTCCGGCCTGTCTGGCGAGCGGCCACCCCGATCTGGTGCTCGTGTACTGCAACGGCCCACCGTGCGAGGGCCTGAAAGCGATCCAGACGGCGCACCAATTGGTCCGCGTGCCGATCCTGGCGATCGGCGAGCCGGCGGTTGCGCTGGTGCGCGACGCGATGCGCGCCGGCGCCCGCGAGTTCCTCGACATGAACAACTTGCGCCAGGACCTGTCGGCGGCCCTGGTGAACATCGAGAGTACCGGCGGAGGCGGCAGCCAGCGGGGAAAGATCGTCAGCGTCTTCTCGCCCATCGGCGGCGCCGGCGTCTCGACCATCGCCGTGAACCTGGCGGTGACGCTGGCGGGCAGCGATCGGCCGGAGACGGCGGACGCCGCGGCCCTGATCGACGTGAACCCGCCACCGAGCGACTTGTCGCTTCTGCTGGATCTGGAACCCAAGCACACGCTGGCCGAGGTTTGCAGTCATGGGGGGCACATGGATCGCAAGATGCTCGCGGGGGCCATGACCGCCCATGCCTCCGGCCTGCAAGTGCTGCCGCAGCCCGGTTATCCCGGCGAGGTCAAAGCACACTATGCCGAGCCGGACGCCGCCGTGCTGCGGCAGTTGTTCGTGCTCTTGCGGCGGATGTATGCGACGGTGATCGTCGACGCCGGACACGCCCTGGCGGGGGCCCCGCTGGAGGCCGTGCAAGTGTCCAGCCTGGTGATCCTCGTGGCCCATGCCGACGTGCCGGGTCTGCGTCGCGCAGGCTGGGCGCTGGACACGCTGGAATCCCTGGGCGTCGGGCGCGATCGCATCCGGCTGGTACTCAATCGCTACGGAGAACGCCACCAGGTCAAGCGGGCGACGATCGAAGAGGCCCTGGGCCTGCCGGTCGCCTGGACGCTGGCCGACAACGCGGCCTTGGTCTGCCGGGCGCGGAACGAGGGTGTTCCCCTGGC
>JBEKZQ010000056.1:0-18087 GCA_049509675.1 Thermoguttaceae bacterium
CGATCGGCTGCAAGCCGGTGCCGGCCAGGCGGAATGCCCGCATCACGGGCCGGCCGCCCAATTGCGCCAAGAAGGCCGGTGGCTGATCGCCGTGCAGTTGGATCAGGTCCAGGCCAAGCCGATCGAAGTACTGACAGACTTCCGCCGCAGGCGTATCCACGAATAGCCCCACCTTGAGCACGCCCGGCGGCAATACGGCGATGATCTCCTCCGCCCGCTCAGGGGGAATGTGACGCGGACTGTTGGCGAAGAAGTTCAGCCCTACGGCGTCAGCCCCCGCCCGGACCACCATGCGGGCGTCGTCCACGCCGGTTATGCCACAAATCTTGACGCGCAACATGCCCATATCTTTACCGAAAGACCGCTCAAGCTCCAGGCCCCCGCCGGTCGATGTCGAATCAATGGGATGTTCTGCGCGAGGCAAGGAAAGGATTCCGCCATGCCACTGATCCCCATCGGATCCGGTCACACAGTCCGCGCCGACTCTCCTTGGAGGCTTCCCAAAGTCCTCTATGTGGTTATTATCGCAGTGACCGGCACGGGGGTGTACTGGGGGGCGAGCAGGACGATGCGCGGCGTCGAGTCGCCGCATGCCTGCGCGGCGACCGCCCGGGTGCTTCTGCCCGGTACGACCGATAGCCCCGAGACAATCTGCCAACAGATCGCCGTGGGGGTGGATGCCAGGTTGCGGCAGAACTTGCAGGTCCGAACCGACCCCGGCGGGCCGGGCGGACTGCAAACTTCGATCACATACACGGCCCAGACTTCCCGGGAAGCCGTGGGGATGGTGAATGGTTTGGCCCAGTCGTACGCCAACGCCTGTTTGGCCCGATGGCGCGCGGGCGTGGAGCGGAGTTGTGCCGAGGCGCGGGAAGCGGCCCATCGTGCGCAGCAAGACCTTGCCCGGGCCAAAACCGAGTTGCGGGAGTTTTCCGAGCGACAGCAACGAGAAGCACAACAGCTTGCCTCGAATCCTGCACCTCGCCCGGCAGCACGGGCCGCGCCTCCGCCGGTCGACAATCCGCAATGGCTCGAGTTGAACCGCCAACTGGCGCAACTCCAACAGCAGCGGGCCCAACTGATGCAGGGACGGGGGGCGCGGACCATCGCGCATCCCGACGTGCAAGAGGTCGACTTCCGCATCCAGGACGTCACGCAGCAGATTGCCAACACGGACCGGTGGATGCCGGCAACCGAGTCTCGGCCGGAAGCGGTGGCCCAATCGCCGGCTTTACCGCCCGCGGACGACGCAACGGCCCAAGAACTCCAGCGCGCAGTCGATCAATGCCAACGCAACGCCGCAGTAGCGGCCGGGGCGGAGCACCAGGCCCAATGCGCCTGCTCGCAGGTGCCCCGGGTGCAGGTGGAATTGGCCCCATTGGCCGCTGCGCCGCCCCCGCCCAATCGCTTATGGCTGGCGCTGGCAGCCCTGATGGCCGGTCTGACGACCGCGACAGGCATAGGAATGATCTCGACCGGCGCGGCGATGGAGTCGCCTATCGCCAGTTTGGCCGAACTGCGCCGGACCCTGCCGATTACCATTGTCGGCGTTCTGCCCGAGGGCGATGCCACATGCCGGCCCGGCCGCCATAGCCCCCGTCGCCTCACGCGAGCGGTCCTGCTGGCCGCCGGAGCGGTGCTCCTGGTGTTGTGCTTTGCGACAATGCTGTGGGCCGCCGGAATTCATCCTTCATGCTTCTTGCCCCAAGTGCCGAATTGATGGGCTATGTACCAAACCTACTTCAACCTTCCGCAAAGGCCCTTTGCCGCCGTACCGCAAGTGGACCAGTACTTCCCGGCGGCTGCGATCGAGGCGGCCCGCGCCGTAACGGCCCGTTGTGTCCAACGGGGCGAGGGCGTGGCCGTGGTGGTGGGCCCTTCCGGAACCGGCAAGACCTTGCTGTGTCAGAGGTTGGCCCGGGACCTGGGGAGCCAGCTTCCCGTCGCATTGTTGAGTTGCGGTCGCACCGGCACGCGCCGCGCCTTGTTCCAGGCCATTCTGTACGAACTGAAACAACCGTACCGCGGCATGGACGAGGGGGAACTGCGTCTGGCCCTGGTCGAGCATCTGACCTCGTCCGAGCCCTGCCGGGACGGAATTGTGTTGCTGGTCGACGATGCCCACACGCTCCCGTTGCGGTTGCTCGATGAGATTTGCAGCCTGACCAATCTTACGCGCAACGGAGAGCCGGAGATCCGCCTCGTGCTCTCCGGCGGCCGGATGCTGGAAGAACACTTGACCAGCCCGAAGCTGGACTCGTTCGCCCAGCGGATTGTCGCCCGCTGCTACCTGGAGCCGCTGAAGCGGGCGGAGACCGAGGAGTATATCCACGCGCGGATCGCGGCGGCCGGCGGCGACGGCCCAAGGCTTTTTCCAGGCGAGGCCTGTCAAAGCGTCTACAAGGCGACCGACGGCGTGCCGCGACTGGTAAACCAGGTGTGCGACCATGCGCTGCTGTTGGCCTTTGCCGCCGGACGACGGCAGATCCAAGCGGCGGACGTGGAGGAGGCCTGGGCCGACCTGCAGCAGTTGCCCAGCCCGTGGGACGCCCAGCGCCGCAAGCCGGCCTGCAGCGTGATCGAATTCGGTGGTTTGGACGACGAAGACGCCGGCCGGGGCGAGCAAGAGGGCGGTTCCCTCGGGGTCGCCGCCTGTTCAGCGGGAGAAGCAGGACCGGCTGCCGAGGCGAGCGAAACGCCCACCTTGCTCAAGGTCGCCGACGCGCCGCCGTCGCTGCGCGCCTCGTCGGAAGCCGTGCCGCCGGATGCGCAAGACCTGGAGCCGGTGGAACGGCTGCGGCACATCCAACAGATGTTGGCCGAGGTGGATGAAGAGTTCCGGCCCGAAGGATCGATCGCGCCGGAAGTCGAGTTGGTGTTCGATGACTATCCGTTCAAGGAGCAGTTCGAACAGGAAGAGGTGGTTCGCGACCGCTACGCGCGGCCGGCCCCGGCCGCGGCGGCTGGAGCGGCCGAAAGCGACTTGGTGCCCGAATTGGCACCGTCCCCCGCTTGTGGTTTCGCCGCCGCCGAGACGGCCGATCGCCAGACCGTGCCGATACTTCGCAGCAACTTGATCGGCGAGACGGAACCCGAGGACCGGGACCTGGTGGAGGTCGAGAACAACTATGACGATGCCCCGCCTTGGCCGAGCCGGCCCGTTGCTCCCGTGCGCCGCAGCGAATTCGGCCGCTTGTTCGCCAAGCTCCGCCGGAAATGAGAATATATTGCAGCAGGCACACGCCGTGTGCCGCCCGCTAGCCACGGCACACGGCGTGTGGGCTGCTACATTGGAGCCCCACCACTTGGCTTTGGCAAAGTTGGCGCCGGAGACCGGAAACCATGGGCCGAATGCTCGAAGCACTGCAAAGAATCGAAGCCCGCACGCAGTCGCCCTGTCCTGCGCCGCACATTCTTCTGCGGCCGGCGGCGGAAACGGCGACCGCGCCCGCGGCAAAGGCGATCGGCAGGGCGGAACCCTCCGGGGCGCCTGCCCTCCATGCGCCAGGCGAACTGACCACGCGGTCCCAACAGGAGGCGACGCAGCGCGTCCCCTCCTCTCGCCCGCGCGACGATGAACTTTATCAGCACTTGGCCGGGAACATCCTTTCGCAATTGCCCGCCGACCGGCCGGCCGTACTAATGTTCACCAGTGCTTTGGACCGCTCGGGCAAGACGACGACGCTCGCGCGGTTGGCGGAGGTCATGAGCGGTCGTGCCGGGGGCGAGGTGTTGGCGGTGGACGCGAATTTCCGTTGGCCGGATCTGGGCGGCCGCCTGCGCGCCGCGGCCGGTCCCAGTATCATCGATGTGCTGACCGGCGCCGTGCCCTGGTCGGATGCGGTGCAAGAGACCGCCACGCCGGGTCTGAAACTCCTGCCTGGCGGGCGGTTTTTGCCGTCGGATTGCGGCCCGCCGGCCTGGCTCGATTTGGGCACGCTCTTGGACGAGATCCACGCTCGTTACCGGCTGGTGTTGATCGATGCGCCGTCGTTAATCCATCCCGAAGTCGCCCCGCTGGGCCCCTATTGCGACGGCCTGTACCTGGTCGTTCGACTGCACCAGTGCAGCCGCCGGGCGTTGCGTGAAGCGGCCCGCGCGATACACCAGTCCCAAGGCCGGCTGCTGGGCTCGATCGTGCTGGGCTCGTGACGTCAATTGCCGCCGGGCACCAGGAATGTGTACCAGGCCAGGCGGGCCTGCAACTCCGCGGCCGCTTCATAGCGCAACCAATCGTGCGTCCGGCCCACTTCGCAACTGACGCCCACGACTTCCAGTTTCTCGCTCGGCCCACAGGGTCCCGCAAAACCCAGCGCCTGCGGTCCGCCCCGGCCGTACATCCACGGATAGAACCGCAACACGCCATCGCAACCGTTCTGGGTCACCAGGACGCGATCGACGAGCGCAAGGGCCAGGCCGTCGCGATGCCCGGGCATGAGCCAGTCGGCATCTTCGGCGGCCGCGATCAACACCGCGCGCATCGGCCGCAGCGGCAATGCGGTCGGCTCGGCCAGCAGCGCCGCAGGCAGCGTGCGGCCCGCGATCGGTCCGCCCGCCAACAGTTCCAGGCTGCCGGTGACGATGCGGGCGCCGAAGCTGTAGCCGACCAGGCTTACCGGTCCGCCGGGCTTGCCGCCGCGCAGCAAGCGGGCCAGGTAGTAACTTTCCGTGTCGCTGTAGGCGGCCTTCACCTGGGCGTCCTGCCGGGCACGGCCCGGAATGCGGTCGCTGGGCCACGACCAAATAACGTAGCGGAAGGGCCGCCCAGCGGACTGCCCCTTCAACACGCTGTAGAATGAGGTGCCATCGTCGGCCGCCGCCTGGGCGTCGTCGCGATTGCCGTGGACGAAGATCGTGGTGGGCAGGGCCGGATCGGCGCCGGCACGGAACGCGGCCTCATCCGACGCCATCCATTGGCAGCCCTCCAAGCGCCAATAGCGGATCTGCGCCAGTCCGGCTTCCAGATCGCCGCAACGCGGGGCGCAGCGCGTGCTCACCAGCCAGACCGGTGCGGCGTCCTGGCCCGCCGCCGCGGCAAGCCGGCCGAAGGCCGGCAGGACCAACGCCGCCGTCATCAAGACCGCTCCCAACAGACTTCCACGACGCCATTGCCCACACCGATTCGTTTCCATGATCGCACCAATCCTTTCTGCTGGTACTTGTTATCTGATCGTCAATCGTTACCCAAGTTTACCCTCTGTTTCTTGTGCATGTTGCAAAAAAACAAAGATCCACGTGGCAGAAAACAGGACCCGTCGCGTTTGCACATCAACAATCGTGATGTAGAGTTCTCATGGCTGAACGAGCTTGCACGCAACGAGAACGATTCCGAGGGAGATCCGATTTATGAAGAAGCTGTTGGTTCTAACGGCTCTGCTGATTATAACCGTGGGCACGACGGGTTGCACATGTTGCAACTGCCTGTGCCGCGGCGCCCCGGCCCCCTACGCGCCGGCCTGTGCCGCGCCGCCTTGCGCTGCGCAGTGCGCGCCGTGCAATCCGTGCGACGGTTGCGCCGCGCCGGCCGTCGTGATGCCCGGCCCCGAACCGTACGCCGCTCCGGTCCCTGCCTCGTAAGGCAGACGCCGGGGATGGCCGCGACCCAAACTCACCCCTTCCCCCCGACTCCCGGTGAGGTGACGTCCATCGCGGGCCGGCCGTGCCGATCCTGAGCGCGGCCGGCCCCGATGCGACGCTTTTTTCGGGTGCCAGTGCTGGCTTGTCCAGCAGTGCCGCAGGGCGCCACTGGCTCTGCCAGTGCTTCCGCATCGGACAAGAACACTGGCAAAGCCAGTGCCACCCAGCCGACAGGCCATCGCCGCCGCCGCGTATAATAAGGCAACAGTCCAGGCCGCGTCTGTCGCATGCCCACATCCACCCCACTCCCGCCCACGGCGCCGTCGGCGACGCTCGAGTTGATTGCCACTTCCACCTTCGGGCTGGAAGCGATCGTCTCTCGCGAGTTGCAATCGTTGGGCTACCAGTCGCGAACGATCCAGCCGGGGCGGATGCTCTTCGAGGGCGACGAATCGGCGCTGTGCCGCGCCAACCTTTGGCTCCGCACGGCCGACCGCGTGCTGCTGCGCCTGGGAAACTTCGAGGCCCGCGACTTCGGCCAACTCTTCGACGGCGCCTACGCTTTGCCTTGGGAGCGGTGGCTGCCGGCCGACGCGAACTTCCCCGTCTCGGGCCGTTCGATCAAGTCGCAGCTCTCCAGCGTGCCGGCCTGTCAGAAGATCGTCAAGAAGGCGATCGTGGAGAAGTTGAAGGCGGCCCACCGCGTCCAAGAACTCCCCGAGAGCGGAGCGAAATTCTCCATCGAGATCGCACTACTGGAAGACCAGGCCACGCTGACCATCGACAGCACCGGCCCGGGACTGCACAAACGCGGTTATCGGGCCCTGGTGGGCCGGGCGCCGCTGAAGGAAACGCTGGCGGCGGCCATGATCCTGTTGAGCTTCTGGAAGCCCCAACGGCCGCTCTTGGACCCGTTTTGCGGCACGGGCACGATTCCCATCGAGGCGGCCCTGATCGGCCGCAACATGGCCCCCGGGTTGAACCGCCGCTTCGCCGCCGAGGCCTGGCCGGCCCTGTCGCCACGGCATTGGGAGGCGGCTCGCCAGGAAGCCCGGGACCTTGTGCGCGCCGATCTGCCGGAGCGGATCCTGGGCACCGACATCGACGAAGATGCCTTGCGCCTGGCCCGGCATCATGCGGAAAAGGCCGGCGTGGCCGCAGACATCCATTTTCAACAGCGGCCGTTCAGCCAGTCCACCAGCAAGCGTCACTTCGGCTGCATCATCTGCAATCCGCCGTATGGCCAACGGATGGGCAGCGGCGCCGAGGCGACGGCCATCTATCGGGCCATGCCCGACGTCTTTCGCCGGCTGAAAACCTGGTCCTTCTACATCTTGACCGCCTATCCCGATTTCGAGGGTCTTTTGCAACAGAAGGCGGATCGACGGCGGAAGCTCTATAACGGCCGCATTCAATGCACCTATTATCAATACTATGGGCCGAAACCGGGGAGCGGCAGTCTCCCTCTCCCATCGCGGGAGAGGGTCGAGGTGAGGGGGGAAGCGGAACTTGCGCCTGCCGCTAGACCGCAAGCGCAGGGTGCCACTGCTGGCTTGTCCAGCAGTGCCGCCGTGGGACCGGCGTTCGGCGGACTGTCGGCGAAGGACCACCAACAGGCCGAGATCTTTCGCACCCGGCTGCAAAAACGTGCCCGGCATCTGCGCCGCTGGCCCACGAAGTTCGGCATCACCTGTTACCGGCTCTACGAGCGCGACATTCCGGAAGTGCCGCTGGTCGTGGATCGCTACGAGGATTGCCTGCACCTGGCCGAGTTCGAGCGGCCGCACGAGCATACGCCGGCCGAGCACGGCGACTGGCTGGACCTGATGAAGCGCACGGCGGCCGAGGCGTTGGACGTTCCGTTGGCCAACGTCTTCCTGAAGCGCCGCGAGCGGCAGCGTGGCCCCGCGCAATACGAGCGGCTGTCGACGCAATCGCGCACGCTGGTTGCGGCCGAAAGCGGTCTGCGGTTCGAGGTCAACCTGTCCGATTACCTCGACACGGGCCTTTTTCTCGATCATCGCATTACCCGGGGCATGGTGCGCGAGGCGGCCGCGGGAAAACGTTTCTTGAACCTCTTCGCCTACACGGGGGCCTTCTCGGTATACGCGGCGGCGGGCGGGGCCGAGTCGACCACCTCGGTCGATCTATCGCACACCTATCTCGATTGGGCCGGCCGCAACATGGAGCTGAACGGCTTTTGCGGCCCCGAGCACGTGCGGATCTGCGACGACGCGCCGGGCTTTCTGGAAAGTCGCGGGCGGCGGCCGCTCTTCGACCTGGCCGTGGTCGATCCGCCCACCTTCTCCAACAGCAAGAAGCTGGACGAGTTCTGGGACATCCAGCGCGACCATGCGGCACTGCTGGCTCGGCTCTTGCCCTTGATGACGCCGGGCGGCGTAATCTTCTTCTCCACGAATTTCCGGCGCTTCAAGCTGGCCGAAGCGGAGCTAGCCGGCGCGACGATCCGCGAGATCAGCCGGCAGACGGTGCCGCCCGATTTTCGCAATCGCCGCATTCATCGCTGCTGGCGGCTCGTGCGGGCGTCTTGAACGAATCACGAAAACCCAAGAGGACGAAAGCCCGAAGGGGGAGGGTTATTGACACCAGCGGTGGGGCTACTATACTATAAGGGAAACCCGCATCTGAATTCCGCGGGTTGAAACGCCGGGGATTCAAGGCGACACTCTCCATGAGAAGAACACTTTTGCCGCTGATAGTCTGGTTTCTGTCGTCGCTTGTTGCGGCAGGTGCGTTGAGCCAAGTTCAATACACCGTGACCGACCTAGGCGATCTTCCCAACGGGTATTCCCCGCAACCCACAGCCATCAACAACAACGGCCAAGTGGCGGGAGACTTTTGGCTTCCTCCTGTTAACCAATATGACAGCTACCACCAACACGCCTTTCTTTACAGTGGCGGAGCGATGCAAGACCTCGGCACACTCGGCGGGTCCGACAGCGTTGCCGAGGGGATAAACAACAACGGCGAGGTGGTTGGGTGGTCGTACGCAGCGATTGCAGGCCAAAGCGCGTTTATTTATAGCGGTGGTACGATGCAGAGCGTCAACGGCCTAAATACTACGCCGGGATGGAGCCTGTATTTGGCGACCGCAATAACCGACAACGGTGAAGTCGTGGGAAGCGGGTATAACCCCAGTGGCCGACCAAGTGCCTTCCTTTACAGCGGCGGCACCGTGCAGGACCTCGGGACGCTTGGGGGTTCGAGTAGCGCCTTGGGCATGAACAGTACCGGCATGGCTGTTGGGTGGTCCGCCACGGGCGCTTATACCGGCTCTTTGCAACTCAATGGAAGGCACGCCGTCGTTTACAGCGGTGGCAGCGTGCATGACCTTGGCTCACTCCTCACGCACGATCAGAATTGGGGCGGCGACGAGACCTTTGGCACGGCCATAAACGACAGTGGCCAAGTTGTTGGATACGCCGACGCACGCGCGCCCGAGGCGTTCCTGTACAGTTCGGGCACGATGCAGGACCTTGGCACGCTCGGCGGGGCGACCAGTCAGGCAGATGGCATTAACAACCTCGACCAGGTGGTTGGGAGCGCGTACAACAGCGTTGGAGTCTCCGACGCCTTCCTATGGGAGCCCGGCAGCGGCATGGTGGACCTGAACAGCCTCATCCCGCAGCCCTCCGAGTGGACCTTGACAACTGCAACTGCGATCAACGACAACGGATTGATCGTCGGCACTGGCTTAGGTCCAAGCGGAGTTGGAGCGGCACTCCTCCTCACTCCAATATCCAGCCCCGAACCCTCCACCTTCGCCCTCCTCGGTGTCGGCGGCATCGCTCTGATCGCGTACGCTTGGCGACGGAAACGGCGGGCGGCGAAGCTCAGATGCCGTCTGGTCGCGTAGCGACGTTCCGATGGTAGCCGTGGGTTTCAACCCACGGTTCCCAGTGCGGCGCGCGGTTCTTGCGTCGCGTAGCGACGCCTGATAGTCAGCCCCATACATACCGTTCGTCAAATTCGATCTCATGCCGCCTGAGCAATTCGCGGTATTCCTCCTGGAACGTTTTCGTGCGGTGATGCTTGCGCTGCCCTTGACGATGTGGTAATGCAACGACGTGTACGTGTTTGCCATGGCTTCAATCGTCGCTACGCGACGGGCGGACAACATGGGGGGATCGCAAACCGTGGGTTGAAACCCACGGCTACCATCATAACGTCGCTACGCGACGGGCGGCAACGTGGGAGATCGAAAACCATGCACAAGAAAGGCAAGGCGTTCCCGCGGCCGACAGCCCCTCATGCTTTTGCCGCCGTTTCCCCCTCACCCCCGAGCCCTCTCCCCCTCGTGCCGCTGCGGCACGCGGGGAGAGGAGGGCAGGTCAGATGAACTTTCCCGTGTACGAGGTCAGGGCCTTCATGTAGTTGCCGCGCTCGAAGGCGGCCGGGTCGGGACAGTTCTCCTGGCTCATGCTGCCGCGAAGCTGCTCGACGGAGGAATACTCCTTCTCTTCCATCCACTGCTCGACGCCGGCCAGGATCCGGCCCACCTGCTCGGAACCCTGCTGATAGAGCGTCGAGACGATCATGCCCACGTCGGCCCCGGCCAACAGGGCTTTCAGCATGTCCTCGGGCTGATGGATGCCGCTGGTGAGCGCCAGCGAGGCCTTGATCCGCCCGTGCAAAATGGCGATCCAGCGCAGCGGCACGAGCATCTCGCCGGAGGTGCTCAACACCAGCTTGGGCGAGGTTTCGAGCGTCTCCAGGTCGATGTCGGGCTGGAAGAAGCGGTTGAAGAGCACCAGGCCGTCGGCGCCGGCCTCGGTCAGCCGCCGGGCCATGTTGCCCATGGCGCTGAAGTACGGGCCGACCTTCACGGCCAGCGGAATCGACACCGACTCCTTGACCGCGGCCACCAGCTCCAGGTAGCGCGACTCGACGTCGCGGCCGTTCATGTTCAGGTCCGCGGCCACGAAGTAGACGTTCAACTCCAGGGCGTCGGCCCCGGCGTTCTGCATCATCTTCGCGTAGCGGACCCATCCGCCCGTGCTCGTGCCGTTGAGGCTGGCGATCAAGGGGATGCCGACGGCCTTCTTCGCCTTCTCGATGTACTCCAGGTAGGTCTCCGGTCCGGTGTGGTAGTCGTCTTCGGCGGGGAAGTAGGTGAGCGACTCGGCGAAGCTTTCCGCGCCGTGCTCGTGGACGCGGGTCATCTCCACTTCGTCGTACTCGATCTGCTCCTCGAAGAGCGAAGGCAAGACGGCGGCGGCGGCGCCCGCCGCTTCCAGCTTCTTCAGCGAGTCGAGTTTGTGCGTCAGCGGACAGGCCGCCACCAGCAGCGGGTTCTTCAAGCGGAAACCGAGATATTGGGTCGTCAGGTCGACGCTCATGATTTCACCTCCTTTGCAGCTTGCGTTTGATCGGCGCCGGGGCCATTGCCGCCGGCGGGGCTACTGCCTCCTTTGCCTTGCGCCCGTGGGACGCCGGCCAACTGATCGTAAAAATTCCAGCGCTCGGTGATGTCGTCCTGGGCCAAGGCGAGCAGGCGGGCCGAGGCCTCGGGCTTGGAGCGGGCCAGCATGGCGAAGCGGGCCTCTTTCATGGCGAACTCCTTGAAATCGGCGGTCGGCTTCTTGCTGTCCAGATGGAACGGGTGTTGCTGGTCGCGGGGATCGAAGTGGTACAGCGGCCAGTAACCGCAGGCCACGGCCTCCTTTTGCAGCGACATGCCGCGGGCCATGTCGATGCCCCAGCCGATGCAGTGCGAGAAGGCGATGATCAGCGAGGTGCCGCGATACGATTCGGCGGCCAGGACGGTCTTCAGGGCGTGGGCCGGATTGGCGCCCAGGGAGATCTGGCCCACGAACACGTTGCCATAGGCCATGGCGATCATGCCCAGGTCTTTCTTTCGGCCGGGCTTGCCGCCGGCGGCGAACTTGGCCACGGCGCCGCGCGGCGTGGCCTTCGAGGCCTGCCCGCCCGTGTTGGAATACACCTCGGTGTCCAGCACCAGGATGTTCACGTCCCGCCCGAAGGCGAAGACGTGGTCCAGGCCGCCGAAGCCGATGTCGTAGGCCCAACCGTCGCCGCCGAAGCTCCACACGCTCTTGCGGATCAGGTAATCGGCCGAGGCGGAAAGGGCTTTGGCGTCGGCGCCGCCGATCTCGGCCAGCCGTCGCTGCAAGCGGCCCACCAACTGCCGTTGCACCTGGATCTGCTCGTCGCTCTCCTGCTTGGCGTTGGCCAGCAAGGCGCTGACCAATTCGTCGCCGAGTTGGCCGCTTAATTTCTTCAGCAACACGTCGGTGTATTGTATCTGCTGGTCGATCGCCAGGCGGAAGCCCAGGCCGAACTCGGCACAGTCCTCAAACAGCGAATTGGACCACGCGGGGCCCTTGCCGTCCTTGTTGACCGAGTAGGGCGTGCAGGGCAGGTTGCCGCCGTAGATCGATGAGCAGCCCGTGGCGTTGCCGATCAGCATGCGGTCGCCGAACAGTTGCGTCAGCAGCTTGACGTAAGGCGTCTCGCCGCAGCCCGCGCAGGCCCCCGAGAACTCGAACAGCGGCAGCAACAGTTGCGAGCCCTTGATGGTGTCGATCTTGACCGTGTTGCGATCGACGTCGGGCAGGGTGAGGAAGAAGTCCCAACCGGCCCGCTCGCGCTCGAGGTGGTTGAGCTTCGGCTCCATGTCGATGGCCTTGTGCTTGGGATGCGTCTTGTCCTTGACGGGGCAGACGTCGACGCACAGGGCGCAGCCGGTGCAATCGTCCGGCGCCACTTGGAGCACCAACTTCCAGCCCGGGTACTCCTTGCCTTTGTAATCGGTTGTCTTGAAGCCTTCCGGGGCGCCGGCCAACTGGGCCGGGTCGACGACCTTCATGCGGATGGTGGCGTGCGGGCAGCCCAGCGAGCACAGCCCGCACTGAATGCAGATGGCCGGATCCCAGATGGGAATGTCCTGGGCAATGCTGCGTTTTTCGTACTGCGTGGTGCCGGTGGGGAAGGTGCCGTCGACCGGCATGGCGCTGACGGGCAGGTCGTCGCCGCGGTTGGCGATCATCATTGCCAGCACGTCTTTGACGAAGGGCGGGGCGTTGGGCGGCACCGCCGGCACCATGTGCAGCTTCGAGGTCGCCCGGCCCGGCATGCGCACTTCGTGCAGCGAGGCCAGGGCGCCGTCCACCGCGGCATTGTTCCGCTCGACGATCGCGCCGCCGCCCTTCTTGCCGTAGGTGGCCTTGATCGAATCCTTGATTTCGGCGATCGCCTCCTCGGCCGGAATGATGTTGGCCAGCTTGAAGAAGCAGGTCTGCATGACCGTGTTGATCCGCACGCCCATCTGGGCGTCGCGGGCCACGCGGTAGGCATCGACCACGTAGAACTTCAGCTTCTTGTCGAGGATCTGTTGCTGCACCTCGGCCGGCAGCTTGTCCCACACCTCCTCCGGGCCATAGGGGCTGTTCAAGAGGAATGTGGCCCCCGGCACGGCCATCGACAGCATGTCGATGCGATCCAGGAACTGGAACTGGTGGCAGGCCACGAAATTGGCCTTGTGGACCAGGTACGAGCCTTTGATCGGCCGCGGACTGAAGCGGACGTGCGAGGTGGTTACCGACCCCGCCTTGCGCGAGTCGTAGACGAAGTAGCCTTGCGCGTGCCGGGGCGTGCTCTCGCCGATGATCTTCACCGAGCTGCGATTGGCGCTGACCGTGCCGTCGCTGCCCAGCCCGAAGAACACGGCCCGCGTGACGTCGTCGGCCTCGGTGGAGAAATCGGCGTCGTAGTCCAGGCTCAAGTGGGTCACGTCGTCGTTGATGCCCACCGTGAAGCGCAGCCGCGGCTGCGGCTTGGTCAATTCCGCGAACACCGCCGCCACCTGGGCGGGCGTGAACTCCTTGGACGAAAGCCCATAGCGGCCGCCGATCACCTTGGGCAGCGGGCCGCTCCAGCCCTCGGCCAGCGCGGTGACCACGTCCTGGTACAGCGGCTCGCCGCTGGCGCCGGGCTCCTTGGTGCGGTCCAGCACGGCGATCCGCTTGACGCTCTTGGGCAACGCGGCCAGCAAGGCCGCGTTGTCGAAGGGCCGGTAGAGCCGCACCTTGACCAGCCCGATCTTCTCGCCGCGGGCCGTCAGGTGGTCGATCGTTTCTTCCGCCACGCCGCAACCGGAGCCCATGATCACGACCACGCGCTCGGCGTCCGGGGCGCCGAAGTAATCGAACAGGTGATATTGCCGGCCGGTCAGGCGGCCGAACTTGTCCATCGCCTGCTGCACGATTCCCGGCGCCGCGTCGTAGAACTTGTTGCAGGCTTCGCGGGCCTGGAAGAACACGTCCGGGTTCTGGGCCGTGCCGCGCAGTTTCGGCTCCTCGGGCGTGAGAGCCCGGCGGCGATGGGCTTCGACCAGATCCATGTCGATCATCGCCCGCACGTCGTCTTCCGTAAGCTGCTCGATCTTGTTCACTTCGTGGGAGATGCGGAAGCCGTCGAAGAAGTGCAGGAACGGCACCCGCGACTGGAGCGTGGCGGCCTGCGCGATCAACGCCATGTCTTGGGCCTCCTGCACCGAGGCCGAGGAGAGCAGGGCCCAGCCGGTCGAGCGGCAGGCCAGCACGTCGCTGTGATCGCCGAAGATCGACAGGGCATGGGTGGCGACGGTGCGGGCGGTGACGTGGAAGACCGTGGCGGTGAGTTCCCCGGCAATCTTGAACATGTTGGGGATCATCAGCAACAGGCCTTGCGAGGCGGTGAAAGTGGTCGTCAGGGCCCCCGCCTGCAGGGCGCCGTGGACCGCGCCGGCGGCCCCCGCTTCGCTCTGCATTTCCACCACGTCCGGCACGGTGCCGAAGATGTTCTTGCGGCCGGCGGCGGCCCAGGCGTCGGGCAACTCGCCCAGACCGGACGAGGGCGTGATCGGGTAGATCGACATCACCTCGTTGCACAAATGTGCCATGTTGGCCGTCGCTTCATTGCCATCGACGGTCACGAAGCGTCTCTTGTCCACAGGTTTTCCTCCTCAAGGATCCAATACAGGAATGGTTCCGTAACAGGTGCATGGGCGATTTCTTCCCGACGCCGCGGCGGCAGAATCCGCCGATGAGCGCGACAACCGCAAACGTCCCGGCGGGGTCAAAAACAAGCAGTCTATCCTGCATCGCCACACTTCGCAAGGGCGGGCGCCAAGCGCAGCCGGCGCCAAGGGCAATTTCTGCTTTCTCGCACGACCCTCGGAAACATTCCGCCACGAAAGGAACCACGGATTACACGGATGTCACGGATAGATAACGGAGGAGGAAGAGGACTCTCTATAGAGTTGCGGCATTCCCGCCTTTCTTGGGGGCCCCTGCCCATTGTCGGCTATCACATAGGCGTGGCGACACGCTATAATGCCGGCTGGCCGTCTCCATCTCCTCTTTAACAACACAGGAGGCCAGTCATGAAATCGCAGTGGCGTTTTTTGGCGGTCGTCATTCCCGCCGTGCTTCTGCTGCCCACCGGTTGTGACGACTCGAAGACCCCGCTTTCCGATCCGAAGGTCTCAAAGGCCGACCAACATCTGGTCGGAGTGTGGCGGCAGCGGCAGGAAGATGGCGACGCTTTTTACCACGTCAGCCCTGCGGGCGAGAAGTTTGCCGATAGCGTGATGCGAGTGGAAGTGAAAACGGCCGGCAAAGGGAAAGAGGAGCCCCCGGAGAAGTATCTGATCTTCCCAACGGTCCTCAAAGACAAGACCTACCTGAACGTGGTAACAAATCCGGCGCAGATCAAGGTGCTTGGCGAAAAAGGCTGGACGGCAGATGCGGTGAACTGCTACACCTTCTTCCAGTACAAACTCGACGGCGACAAGCTGGTGCTATGGTTTATCGATGAAAAGGCCAAGGAGCGGGCGATCAAGGCCGGCAAGATCAAAGGATCGATCAAGCCTCAAACGGCCGCCATGTTCACCGACACTGCCGAAAACGTGGCCCGCTTCGTTGCCGAGGCAGGCGACAGCTTGTTTGACCAAGAGAATCCTGGTCGGTTCGAGCGGATGGAAGCAGCAAAGAAGCCATAAACTGTGGGACTGTACCGTGTTGAAGTGGCAATCCATCCTTCTGGCAGTGGTCACTGGGTGTTGTGTATCGGTATTCAGAGATGGCGGGGAACCGAAGGCGAGTTGCCTGATGATTGAGAAGTAAGAGGTAGCCAACACCGCACGGCGGCAGAATTCCCTTCGGGAACCGCCTTCGGCGACTGCCATGCAACAGTTGGTGGGGCGAATCAGGAGAACGTCATGTCGGAAGATTGCAACAAGAAGGCGCCGGCATGGTTTGTGGTGCTGACGATCGCCGTCACTATTGTGGTCGTTACGCCCGTTGGGCTGTCGGTGGGAACGCTCTTCGGCATCCTAGAGGACTTCGGTCTTAACTACACTGTAGAGAACATACGGCATAACCCTGGCATCTTCGCCAATCAATTCGCGCGGGGTATTGTCTTCACCGGGTGGGCTGCCCTCGTGGCCATCGTCGTGCTGGCCGTAGTCGGGTGCATCGCATTGATTCGTCGCCACGGCAAGCCGCCAGCAAAGGACGAGTGGCGAGGTCCCGCTGCGCCGGATCGACTTGGTTGACCGCTGTCCTATCCGTTGGCCGCGACGACCAAGAACCTCATGATTTCATCCGAACTCCAACTCGCTCAGCCGAAACTCAAACGTCGCTGGTTACAGTACAGCCTGCGGTCATTGCTCCTGTTCGTGCTGCTCTGGGCCATTGCCTGCAATTGGTTCGCCACCAGGATGCAGCAGGTGCGGAAGCAACGAGATGCCGTCAAGGTGTTTCGGCAATTCCCCGGCGGCGTCACCTATGACTACCAGTACTCGGGCCAAAAAAAAGCACCACCCGGTCCCGCCTGGCTCCGCAAGTGGCTGGGCGATGATTGGTTCGCAAACGTTGAAGTCGTATGCCTGGGGTGCAACAAGAAGTTCACCGACGCGGAGATGGCCCACGTCGAAGCGCTGCCAAGACTCAAGGTTCTGCGTTTGTACGACGCTGCGATCACCGATGCAGGGATGGAACACCTGAAGGTGCTGACCCAACTCAAGGAGTTGTCCCTGGGCCGCACCAAGATCACGGACGCCGGGTTGGAAAACATCAAAGGGTTGAAGCAACTCGAGCGGCTATCCCTCAGCGGCAACAAGATGATCACGGGGACTGGGCTCGAAGACCTCGAAGGCTTGCCGCAACTCAAGGAATTGCGCCTCTACGATGCCAAGATCACCGATGCCGGATTGGAGCACGTCAAGGGGCTGACCGGACTCCAGGCGTTATACCTCGACAAGGCCAGGGTGACCGACGTGGGGCTGGTGCATCTGCAAGGATTGAGCCAACTCCGAGAGTTGAGCCTGTTTGGAACTCAGGTGACCGGCGCGGGCGTGAAGAAGCTCCGCGAGGCCTTGCCGAACTGCAAGATCGCTTGGGAGCCGCCAACTCCAACTCTGTCTGAGTAAGGCAGCCACGGATTCCAGCACGGATGAAACACGGATAGGAGCAGCTCTCGGCATTCTCTCCGTGTTCAATCCGTGTTTCATCCGTGGCTCCCTGGACATTCTTGCTGCCAGGCGAGTCGGTAGCCGAGCAGGCGGAACGGGTAAAGCGAGATGAGCGTCCAGATGACGTAGGCCGCTGTAAGAACAAGCCAGGTCGAGCCATGAGGGCCGACCCTGCCATAGAGACCGTAGAGGCCGACAACTGCCGTCGCACAGACCGCGACGATCAGCCTTGCGGCGAGCCAGCGGGTGCCGAGGGCAACCCATAACACGCTCGCGGCAAGCCCTCCGGCCAAGCCGAACAGCCCGGCGAGCCAAGCTCCGTCGGGCGAGACGAACGCATGCCGAAACTCTTCGGGCATGATGCGGATCATGCTACAGAGTACGGCCAGAGCGGTCGTCCATTCCAAGAGGGCCCGTAGCGAAAACTGCACGCGAAACGCCCTGCGGTCAGGCGCTTCGGCCGGGAGTTGTGCGCCGACGGGAGCGACGGACATACCAAGGCCCAGCAGTCGCAGCAGCATGAGCGGTATGCTCGTGCCGATCAGTTGTGCGGTAACGAAGTAGCCCCACTCTTGGGGGCGGAAAGAGTAGGCGCGCTGAAGAAGGAGGGTTGCGCAAGCGGCCAGGACAACGGCGCCGCCGAACCGCCAGGCCGTGCGTTTTCCGCTCAGGGCGGCCCAGACGGCCAGGAGCGTCCCTTGCGCCAGAGCCACTGCCGCCACGAGGGCATCTTGAATGATCGGGCGATAGCGACCGGCAAGTTCACGAACGACGATCGCTTCCAAGCCCGCCGCGGCCAGGAGATTGACCCCGAGGACCAGCCCGACGACGGTGCGGCGTTTCATGGCCCGCCTCAGCCTGCCAGGCGCGTGGTGCGGACGTCGGAGCCTTCCTGTACGGCCCGCTCGGGACGATAGCGGAATTGCATCAGGTAGGCGTCTTCCGGCGTGTCTTCGTAGTAGTCGTGCAAGACCGAGACCGCCCGAAAACCGCTTTCGCGGAAGAACAGTTGG
>JBEKZQ010000560.1:0-5928 GCA_049509675.1 Thermoguttaceae bacterium
TCGGGACCCCGGGGGGGTCTGGGCTTGGCCCGGGCCGGTGACGGCGGGGCTATACCGCAACCCCCTGCCGCCGTACACCACCCGGCGGGCGGCGCCCGCCTGGGCGCCCCCGGGACGACATCTGCTGCGGTTGTCCCGCCGGGTGCAGAGCCCCTGGATCTTCCGCCGCTATGCCCACAACGTGGCGGCGTTTGCCGCCGTGCTCCTGGTCCTGGTGGGAAGCGGGGCCACGTTGTGGCCTACGCAGATGACTGCCTTCGTGGTGCCCAACTATGGCCCCATCGATCTTCGCTTCCTCACCTTGAAAGGGCCGGCGGAGTTCCTCGGCGAGCACGTCCGGGACGGCGACGTTGTGTTGAGCGATCTGCCGCAGGTCGTCGACCATTTCCTGGCCGGCGCGTGGCACGTCCCCATGGACAACAAGCGCACGGACTACTGGCTGCAAACCACCCTTTATCTGCAAGCCGCCTTGAACGATCGCCAGCCCGTGCCCTTGCACCGCCTGCAGGGCACCACCATGATTGCCAACCTGGAAGGCATAGAAGACCTCTTCGCGCGGAGCGGGCGGATCTGGTGCGTATGCGTGCCGAAACTGATCGTGCATCAGAACGAGCGCCAGGCATCGGCCTATCTGCGACAGAACATGCGCGTCGTCTATGAAGACTTCTCGTCCATGGTGTTGGTGCGCGACGGCCACTGGCCGGCCGAGCAACGCCGCGCCGCCGAGAAGGCCCTCTTCAACGCGCACACCAACTTCCTGCCCTGAGCGCGGCCTGACCCGGATTATTCACCCCCCTACATGAATAATCCAGGCTAGTTCACCGTTCACGCCCTGGACGCGCCGTCCACTTCCCCTCGGCATCAACGTAGGCCCCCTGAATGTCCTTGAGCCCCGGCAGCCGGCGGAAATCGGACACCGGCAGCAGCGGCGTGATCCGCTGGCGATAGAAGAATCGGTCCACCGGCTCGAAGCCCGGCGGCATCCGGCCCTCGACCTGATAGAGCCGCGAGACCAACTGAGAGCCCGGGGCGAGCCACTGGTAGATCCGCCAATTATCCGTGCCCGACCAAACCTGATAGGCCGGGCCGTCCTGGCCGCCGGCGTGGAACGTCGTCTCGGAGTATCCGCCCGAGTAGGGAAAAATGGCATCGCACTGGTGCTCAACGAAGCACAGTATCTTCCGGCCCATCCGCGCGCGCAAGAACCGCATCAGCTTCACGTGCTCCAGGTCGGCGCCGAAGCTATCGAGATAGAACAGCGTGCAGCCGTGGTCGATCATCCGCTGGAACCGCCGCCAGAGCATCTCGCGATGGGCCGGATCATCGGCGTTGATCGGGATCACCTGGTCCTGCTTCCAGTCCAGCCGCAGCGCCATGTCGGCGGGCCGGGCGGTCACGCCCAGCTTCAGCCCCGCCTCCTTGAACCGCCGCGCCAGGATCGGCCAGTTCCGCTCGACCTCGGGCGGCAGGATGTCGAAGTCGGGCCGATACATGGCCCCGCGCGGATCGTCGCCGCCCTGCCCCCAGACGATCACCCCCTGGCCGCCGCCCGAGTTGAGTGCCGGGATCAACGTCTGGCAGAAGGCCTCCGCGCCCTCGGGCAGATCGATCCGGTGATGCCCATCGTGGAAGCCATAGGGGTTCGTCGGCGAGACGGCCTGCTGGCTGTGGTTCAGATAATCCGTGGCGATCCAGCGGTGATCGGCGTCGTAGCGCACCGCGCCGAAGGTGGCCTGAAAATGTTCGCGATACGGCGCCAAAAGGTGCTGCCAGTCGCGGTTGGGACTGACACGGAGCTTCAGTTCAACGGTCCGCGCACCGCCGGCCGGGATCGGCGCGGCGACGAAGTAGATCAACCGCCGCTTGGGCGATTTCTCCCGCTGGTCCGCTTCCCAACTGCCGTAATCCCAGAGGATGAGCGTGCGCGTCCAGCCCGTCTTCCAGGGCGAGACGCCCACGCCGATCGTGTTGTCGATGGCGTAGCTGCCGCCGATCTTCGACCAGTAGCTCGGATGGCACAATTCCAGTCCGTGCGCCTGGAAGTAGCTGATGTGCTGCACCTGCATGAGGCCCTCCGGCAAGCGGTCGAAGTCGAAGAAGAGGCCGGAGAACCCCAACACGTTGATCGGCTCGTCGCCGTGGCGGTTCTCGATTCGGGCGGAGATCGTCACGTCCTCGCCGTCGAAGGTGTAGTCGGTCGTCGACACGACCTGCCCGCCGGCCTGGATGACCCGGGCCTGTCGCGGGCCGAGCAGTTCCAGGGTTTTTCGCGTCATCGGCCCGGTCTTCACCGCCCCGCTGCCGGCGTCCTTGAACCACGCCTCGGCGTTGAAAACGCTCCAGCCGCCGCCGGCCAGCGTGCGGCCGCCGACGCGGATCGCCGAAAGCCCTTCCGCCGTCACCTCGAACTCGACGCCTTGCCGGCGATGGACGAAACTTGCCGGCGGCGCGCCCGCGGCTTCAAGGGCGAACACGACCGACACCAGGACACTGACAAGACAGGTTGTTCTCATACGGGCCAGACTCCCATTAGCGATTTCAGAACTTCTGACTATACCAGTTTTCGCAGGTGCTCGATACTTCGGGCGGCCTGGTCCAGCGTCCCGCACTCGACGCTCAACACAATGTCCTGCGGAATCGAGCGGATGACGGCAATCACCCGCCGCCAATCGATGACTCCGTCGCCGCAGGCGCAGCCGACGGGCGTGCCCATTACCTTGCCGCGCTCGGCCTCCGACTGTTGCAGCGTGATGTCCTTGGCGTGCATGTGAACCAGCCGCTGCTTGATCCGCTCCAGCCAGGCGATCGGATCCACGCCGCCCAAATAGGCGTTGCCCGTGTCGAAGTTGGCCCCGACCACCGGCGCATCGACCAGGCAGAGGATGCGGTCGTACTTCTCGGGCACGAGCGAATAGGTCTGGTGCATCTCCAGTCCCAGCTTGATGCCGCGCGGCTGGCACACCTTCACCGCCTCCATGATCGAGTAGCGGATGAGCACGAAGTCCTCGTCTTCCGTCGTCCACGGCTGTTTGTGGCCTTCGTGCGTGTTGATGACCGGGGCCCCGCATTCCTTGGCGTAACGTGCGGCCTGCTTGAGATACTCGACCGCGATTTCCGGCTTGGAGAGTTGGCTGTGCGACGAGAGGGCCGAGAGCTTCACCCCATGTTGCTCGCAGGCCTGGCGAATCCGCAGCGGATCGTCCAACATCGAAACGCTATGAAAGTATCGGGCCTCGCTCAGCAATTCCCGCCCCCAGTGGACCATCGGCTCGATGTACTCGTAGCCGAGTTCCGCGGCGAACTCGACGGCCCACTCGAACGACTTGTGCGAAGTCCGCACGGCCTCCAGGTTCAAACCGATGCCGACTTTTCCCATCGCTTGCTCCCAACTTGGTTCGGAACGGCCCTTGCGTTGCCTTCGGGACTGTTTACGATAGCACAAAGGCGACGCCGTGCAAAGTTTTTCAAGCGGGCAATCACGAAAGCCCGAAAGGACGAAAACCCGAAAAACACGGGGAAGGAAGTGTTGGGGATGGATCTGAAGCGGGCACACCGGCTGATCGCAGGCCTGGTGCTGGCGCATGTTGCGCTGCACGTTATTGCCACCTTGGTGATCCGTGTGTCGAGCCCTGGTAACGGTCGTTCTGGATTGCTTCTCTTCGCCCTCTTTCGATCGTCTACCTTTATATGAGGATCTCAGACCCTGAGTTTCAGCAGTTGACTGTCGGGCAACTTGCCGTCGTGGGCGTGCTTCTCTTGGTCGCCCGTGTTGTGGGGGTCGAACTGGTTCGCTTCACGGATGCCACGAATGTTTCGAGGCGGCTTCAGTTTTCGATCCGCGATATGCTGTTGTGGATGACCGCCCTCGCCGTGATGCTCAGCGCGGCTCACTACGTGCCGGAACTAACGCTGCTAAGTGCCCCGGTATCAGAAACCATCAGGGGCTTCGGAAGCCTTGCACTCGTTGCCATTGCTTCAATAGTATTGCCGCTGTGCAGTAGGCGATTGTTTGTACGCCTGCTGTTTCTTCTTCTAACGATCGGGTTAGGCGCGGCGGTGCTTGCGTCACCTTACAGGTCCGCGTGGTATTTTGGCCTGCTCCTCGTTCTTATGAGCGCATGGATCACCGGGTCGCTCCTGGTCGTTCGATGGGCCGGATACAGACTGACTTGGCAATGGCCGTTCCGCAGGAACGGCGACGGGCGAGCGGCCGGCCGGTGAACGGCGAAGTATTGGAGTGCGGCGACTTGTCGCCGCTTTTCGCAGTACTGGCCATCGAAGGCCACGCCGCAGCCAGGTAGGGTGGGTCGAGCGCAGCGAGCCCCACCACTTGGCTAAAGAACTTGGTGGGGCTCGCCGACCATGCTGCGCACGGTGCCCGTCGACCCACCTACGCCCTACACCCGTTTCCGGCTCTTATCACACGCGCTCGGGCAGGACGTACGGCTTGCGGCGCGGGCGGTCCAGATAGCTATTGGCTTCGGCATCGCCCAAGAAACTTTCCTGGGCCGGATCCCACCGGAGCTTGCGGCCGGTCCAGCGGGCGATGTTGCCCAAATGGCAGACCGTGGCCGAGCGGTGGCCGATCTCGATGTCGGCGTTGGGCAGCTTGCGGCTCTTGATCGAGGCCATCCAATTCTCGACGTGAGTCTCCGTGTTCTTCACGCCCTCAAGCGCCTGCTCGGCCAATTCCGGCGGATCGGACGTGAATTTGCCCCGGTCGATCACGGCAGTGCCTTTCTCGCCATGAACGATCGCGCCGAAACTGGGGGCCCGGGGGGCCGGCTTGCCGGGCTGACTGCCAAAAACCTCGTCCATCACCAGCGTCACGCCGTTGGCGTAGCGCCAGAAGACGGCCGGATGGCTGCAGCGGACGTTCGCCCGCACGGCCGTTTCCGGCGCGGTGATCGTGGGCGGATCGAACTGTTGGCCCTCGGTCCAGATCTCCGAAGGCCCGGAAGCGTCCATGCCCAACGCCCACTGGATCATGTCCAGCCCGTGCGCGCCCCAACCGGTCATCTCGCCGCCGGAGTACGGGCGGAAGGAGAGCCAGCCCGGCCGGCCGCGCGGAATGTACAGCTCCGCATGGTACGGCGCCGGCTCGGTCGGACCGCACCACATGTCCCAATCCAGCCCGGCGGGAACGCTTTGCCCGGGCAGGCCGCAGTTGAAGGGGCTGGGGTAGCGCATGGCGATGATTTTGGAGATATTGCCCAGGCCGCCGCTGCGCACCAACTCGCAGCCTGCGCGGCAGACGGCCATCGAGCGCTGCTGCGAGCCCACCTGAAAGACCCGCTGGTACTTTCGCGCGGCGGCCACCATCAAACGACCTTCGCGGATGGTGAGGCTGACCGGCTTTTCGGCGTAGATGTCCTTGCCGGCCTGGCAGGCCGCGATGCAGATGATTGCCCGCCAGTGCTCGGGAGTGGCGGTGACGATCGCATCGACGTCCTTGCGGTCGAGGATCCGGCGGTAGTCTTGCACGGCCAGGCCGCCGTGGAGCCTCCTGCACTTCTCTTGGGCGCGGGGCAAATTCACGTCGGCAATGCCGATGAACCGGCCGTCGGGCGACTTGACCGCGCGGGTCAGTACGTCCGTGCCTTGCCGCCCGATGCCGATGCCGGCGATGCCGATGCGATCGTTGGCCCCCGGCCTACCGGGCGCGGCGAGCACGCTGCGGGGAATCAGCCCGGGCAGGGCGAAGCTTGCCGCGCCCGCAAGGACGCCGCGCCGCAGGAACTCACGTCGGGACACTTCTGGTGGATTTCGCATGGAGGGGGCCTCGGTGGCGGGCAGGAGAATTGCAAAGTCGGGGTCTGGTCCATTTTTCGGCTGATAGGCATCGCCATTTGGCCGGACTCATGGCCGAAAACATGGACCTGACCCCTTTGCGGCCAAAGGGGACAGTCCCATTTTCGCAGCCATGCT
>JBEKZQ010000561.1:0-3644 GCA_049509675.1 Thermoguttaceae bacterium
GGTGTCGAATGGCGCCGCGGGCAGTCCGGCCTTGTTCCAGAGGCAGTACTTCGGGACATCCACGTAATCGTAGCGCAGGAACTTTGGCTCTGTGATCAGCGGTGAGGAGACCAGCACGTCATTGCCGTCGATCTTCGCGTCGGCCCATACATACCTCCGGTTGGCCCCTGCCAGGGCAAAGCCTTCGAGTTTGTCGGCCCTGACGACCAGTCCGCCGCCGAGGTGGTCATAGCGTACGCGCACCGAATTGCCCGCGATGGTTGCCGTCTTGAGGACCGGCCCCGAATACTCCACAGCCTTGCCGAAGATCCGCGCCTGGGCAATCAGAGCGAGGCGTTTTCCAACGTCCTGCTTGTTCTTCGGGTGAATGTCCTGGGGATCGCCCAAGTCGGTGATCACGGCAGTGTCGGCGTTGGCGACCGAGTGGCCGACGTCCCATTGCACGGCCCGGATCTCGGCTGCGCCGGTGACTTCGGGGTTCACAGTGGGCGTGCCGCCCAGCACGGGCAATTGCACGATGAGAAACCAGGAATCGGGGGAAGCGAAACGCGTGCGCCAGTCGACGATCATATCGGTCAGGAGCCGTCGATGCACCGCCTGGCTGCCGGGGCACGGCGTTTCGCCCTGATACCAGAGGACGCCCTTGATCGCATACGGTGTGAGCGGCGCGATCATGCCGTTGTACAGCACGGTGGGAAGCTGGAAATCGTTGTCCAAGCGGTGCGGGAAAGGCGGCAGCTTCGCCGCAGGTGTCGATTCCCGCAGGGACCGCTGGCCGCCAAGGGGGATCGTGGCTGCCGGCTTGCCGCCCGGCAACCCGAGCTTGGACGCCGCTGATGGGCCCTGGTAGCCACTGCCCGGTTGGGCCAGGACACGCACGGCGATGACGCTGCACCCCGCCTTGACCAGCGCAGCGGGGACTCTCGACGTCCGGTTGATCCAGCCTTGGTTGAACGCGCCTACGACCGTGCCGTTGAACCAGGTCGTGTCGGGTTCCCAGATTCCCGTGGTGTACAGACTCAACTCTTTGCCGGCCCAGTTCTGCGGGATGTCCACTTCCTTGCGGAACCAGACGATGCCGTGAAATCGCGGCACGTCGGGCTTGCCGCCCTCCGCGGAGAGCTTGAGGTGCTGCCATCCGGTCGTGTCGCATTCGGGCTTGAACCATCCCTCGCGCGTACCGGCATCGTTCGCCTCCCACCATCGTTCGACCACGCCTTTGAAGTACGTCTCGCCGATCTTGTTCTCGCGGATCAGGGCTCTCAACGTGTCCAGCGATTCCAGGCCGGGCGTCACCGCCGGCACGCCCTGGAGCATGGACGGCGCGCACCAGGAGGTGATCGACGAGCCGCCCACCGCGGCGCGGATCAGGCCGATGGGGACGTCCACCGCCTCCTGAAGATCGCGGGCGAAGAAGTATCCGACGGCCGAGAACCCGCTTACCGTCTGCGGCGAACAAACCTCCCACTTGGCGACAACTGTCTCCTGCGGCTCGGTGTACATCACCTGAGGGCCACCTGGCCGAAACCCGGCCCAGGGCACGCTGAAGAAGCGTATCCGCGGATGCCTGGCCGCGGCGATCTCCGCCTTCGCATTCATGGCCCCGTCCACCGACATCTGCATGTTCGACTGGCCCGAGCAGATCCAGACGTCGCCCAGCAGCACGTCCCGAACCTCCACCGTCTTCGGGCCGGTGACGGTCATCGTGTACGGGCCACCGGCCGGCAAAGTGCCTAACGTGATCCGCCACTTTCCCTGGGCGTCGGCGACGCCCGCCACCGCCTTGCCGGCCAGCGTCACCGTCACTCCCTTGCCCGGCTGTGTCCAGCCCCAGATGGTGGTTGCTACGTCCCGCTGCAAGACCATGTGATCGGTGAACAGCGAGTGCAGGAACGGTTTGCCCGCGGGCGCATCCTGCGCCGGCAAGGGCGTACCCGCAAGTCCCGCCAGCAGGAGTGCTGTCACGAGGATGGTTGGCGTACGCTCGCTGAGGAATGTGCTTTTCCTGGTTCCGTAGTTCATGATGTTGTTTCCTGCGTTAATTGTCCGGTCATACTCAATGGTCCTTGCCGTGGTCTCTTTCCGAACCTTCGGCGCTCTCCGTCGCGACACACAGGAAACAAGTATACTCCTGATCGTGCGGCACCTGCTAATAAGTTATGAACTGTGGCAGCCCCGACATCGACCGAGACGGCAAGACGAGGCCCCGGCTGGGGTGCCGGCCAGAGATGGCGCCGGTCGCCGACCTGGTTCGCTGCCCTGGCCGAGCCCAACCTTCCTCGCGCCTATCCAACTGGGGGTGCCGAGTGATCCAGCATGCATTCGGCCCGCAGCAGGCGCCGCCGATGCGCGCGGGTCCAGCCACTCACCGCAAGTGGCTCCTCTCCGTCCGCGAGGACACTCGGCGCCGGCTCGCCGAGGTCAAGTCATTCAAGTTCGCCGACGGCCCGTTGCCCACGAAGATCTGGTGCGTTGCCGGGTTCCGCGGCAAAGACAGGTTCTACACGGACCCCGCCATCAACGAAGGCGTGGTGGCGGAGTGGTACCTGCCGGCGCTGGACGACAAGGACTGGGGCACGAAAGACACGTTCCATTGCTGGGATGCAAAAGACAAGCCCGAGGACTCCAAGGGCCACGACTACGATGGTTACGGCTGGTATCGCCTGACCGTCGACGTGCCCGCCGGCTGCGGACGTACATCGGCGCTCATGGCGTCAGGAGATACGCATGGCCCTGCCCGCTGGGATTGATGCCGTAGTCACGGCTGCAAGCGATGCCTAATCACGCGAGTTCCCTTCATCCGAAGTCACTGCCCGAGGTTTCTCACTTACAATGAGCCTGAAGCCGATCCGGCTCGGTCGAGCATCCATTTTGCCTGGCCGGTGGCTATGGTTGTCAGTCAAGGGCGGGCCACACCAGTTTTCCTTCCTTCTGCGCCTCCACGTCGTGATAGGCGCCCAACTCGTTGGAATTCAAGTCGAGCCAGAGCGTAACTCGATGAAGTTCCTCATCGCTCAATTTCACCTTGCCCGAACAGCGCGTGGACTGCCCCGTCAGATAGCCGTCGGCAAACAATCGCGCGGCACGGGCGCCACATTGCCCGGCCAGCGTCCGCGAACCACCAACCCGGGCCTTGTTCAGCGTGTTCCAACGCCCCTCGTAGCCGGAGAGATAATTCGCCAGGCTGGCATAGCTCATATCCGGACCCCTGCGGTTCTCGTGGTGGCAACCTGCGCACCGCGCATCGAGAACCGGCTTGACCAAACGGTAGTAGTTCACCGTTTCTGTCGGCTGAAGGTCAGCCACGCCTTGCAACTCGGGTTTCAGTGTCGAAGGCTGTCGGGCACGGGCCAGCGTCGAAACTGCGCGTTGCGGCATCCGGCCGCGCCCCTCGTGGCAGCTTGCGCACTGGAGTTTCTCGCCAGGATGAACATACGTGCCAGAACGCATCGAGCGCACAGCCACTCCGTGCTCGTCGAGCAACTGGAAATAGATTTCCTTGCCCACCGGCGCAACGCAATAGACGCTTCCATCGGCCTCGACGGGCACGGTGCCCAGTGCGGCCCGAACCAACGACTCGGAGAAATGGCTAATCCGCGGCTGGTCCTCCAGAGGCGTCGTCTTGGGAAACACCTGAACAATTC
>JBEKZQ010000562.1:0-3636 GCA_049509675.1 Thermoguttaceae bacterium
TCCCCTGGGCACGGTCCACCGGGAGATTTACCCAATATCAAGAAATGGCAAGCCGTGCCCACCCTTTGGCCTACGGCCAGGAAACGGCGGGCACGGCCTACCACGGCAAAAAAAGTGCCTACGTCATAACACTGGGTTTCTTGTCGAGTATCATGGTCCGGCCTTTGGAGCGGCTGGCGTAGATAAAATAGCCGGCGCCGTAAATACCCCAAACGCCGGCGATGCCCAAGGCGATGAACGGTTCCTTGATGCTCATTCCCGTCACTGCAAACGGACCGACGAGGTAAAAGAGCATGCAGATCAGATTGGCGGCCACGCCGAACACCGGGATGACCATGTGTTTGATGCCGTTAAACGATTGGTGTTCGCGGAAGGCCACGATGGCGACCACGCAAGTGAGCATGTAAAGCAGGAACGTTCCGAAATTGCTCGCCAGGGTGACGATCAACAGGCTGTTGGGCAGGTTTTTGGCGGTTTCGGCCGAAAACAGCAGGAACGAGGGATACCATATACTGCTCTTTTGAGCGTCGGTCAACGACGTGTTCAATGCGTCCGTCGCCGCCGGCCCGCAAAGGTACATCAACACCGCAAAAATCCCCACCACGCCGGAGACGGCCGCCATCGTCCAAATGGCGCGATGCGGCGTCAGATTTTTTCCGTGCAACATGCCGAAGTGCGACGGCACCTCGTCGTCGCGGCCCATGGCATAGGTCACGCGGGCCCCCGTGCAGATGCACGAGAGCGTGGTGCCGATCAGCGCCAGGAACACGGTGACGGCCTGGATGAACATGAACCACCAGCCGGCCTCCGGGCTGCCGAACAGCCACGTGCCCACGATCACCATCATGTCGCCGATCGGGGCGCTGGAACTGGCCGCCGTGGTCATCGTGTATCCGGGGTTCAAAAAGTAACTGGCCGCAAAATACTCGATCAGATAACACACCACGCCCTGGATGAACAGCGACAAGAGCACCGCCCGGGGTATGTCGCGCTTGGCATTCTTGGCCTCCTCACCCAATGACGTGACCGACTCGAAGCCCACGAGAATCAGGATGGCGATGCAGGCTTGGATGAACACATAATTGAAGCTGTGCGGGGCGACCACCGCGGCGGGCGTCTCAGCGAACTCGAAGGTGTCTTGCTGCTCGCCTTTGGGGTTGTCCTTGTCGACCGGCGTTTGGTCGATGGACTTGCCTTTGTATTCCAAGGTGAGCAGTTTGTCCTTGCCGTTCGCCTGCTCGACCACGTACTGGCCGCTCTTCTCGTCCTTGAACGGTTTTCCATCCTTGCCGTTGGCCAGCACTACGTTGATGGCATTGCCGTCGGGATCCAGGGTGTAGCCCACCGAACCCTCGCCGTGGTTCAGGCGGTAGCCCAGGGCAATGACCGAGAAAACCAACAAGGCACTGATCTGGATCACGTTGATGGCCACGTTGACGCCCGTCGTGCCGGTGATTCCGCGGTACGCGATGTACGCCACGCCGAAGGCGAACAGGATGCAAAAGGCGATCATCAGCGTGGGGCTGTTGATGGCCGGGTTGAACGTATCGGGCCAGAGCTGCCCGGCCAGGTAGCCGACCAAGATGGCCGTCACGCCCACCATCACGCCCGGGTAAACCCAGTAGTACAGGTGGCTGGCCCAGCCGATGATGAATTTCGACAGGCGGGCGAATCGGTAGGCCCTCGTCTTGCCCAGGAACGCTTGCTCCGCGAAGAAATAGGAGGAACCGGCGCCGGGATAAAGCTTGGACAACTCGGCATAGGAGATGGCCGTCGCGAAGCACAGCAGCAGGGCCACCACGATGCCGAACCAGATCGCCTGTCCGGCCATGGGCGCACCGTACTGGCATTGCTGGGCGTAGGTCAGCCAGAGGAACGCGCCCGGGGCGATCAGGGCCATGGCGTTCATGGTCAGGCCGGTAAGGCCCAAGGTTTTCTTCATTTGGGGTTGTTCTGGTGCAGGGCTCGACATCTCTTGACCTCGTTGCGAATAGTGGCGGACCGGGAAACAGCCGACGTGTCAAGAGCCGGCGAGCAAACGCTGTGCCATTGCATTTTGCCCGGTTAGCGCTTTGAACCGAACCATAACGTACTCAATAGCATCCGGTGACGTAAAAACATGCTTAAAGGAAATCATAATGTCAAGTAAAATGCTTACTATCTAAGCACGCCATGCGCGCATATAAGGCAGTTTCGTGGTGCGAATTGTTATGTGAGACAGAAATGGAACTTGGACCACAAGACAGAGGTGCGGGTGGCCCCGATAGGCACAAGTGGCGGCGCAACACCCGATTACCGTAGTGGTCTGTCCATTTCGACCTTACCGGATGGGTGCCACTGCTGGCTTGCCCAGCAGTGCTGAAAACACGGTTGGACAAGCCAACCGTGGCACCCGTAAACTCAAGTTGGACAGACCCCACTGGAACCTTGACGGCTCCCGAGGGTGCCCGATAACCATCGCTTACGCTATGATTGCGATAGCGGCACCAAAGATGCTTATGGGCGTGGCCATCTGCTCCCATGAGCGCCGCGAAGTCGCCCTGGCGCGACACTAGCCCGACGCGCCAGCGAGGGATGTGCCGCGATTCTCCCTCGCTGGCGCTTCGGGCTAATGTGCCGTACTGGATCGTCCGCCTGAGCACCCCACCGAAGGTGTAGTGCGTAAGAGAGAGTCGTCATGGATTTAACCTACGCTTCGGTGTCCTCGCGCGGTCCGGTGCGACCCAACAACGAGGACAGCATCGGTTTCTGGGAGCCTGGCGAGGTCGACGAACGCCGCACCCGGGGCGCCGTGGCCGTGCTGGCCGACGGCGTGGGCGGACACGGCCAGGGCGACGTGGCCAGCCAAACGGCCGTCGAGGTCGCCCTGCGGACGTTCCAGCAGTTGCCGTCCGGGACGCAGCCCAAGCAGGCCCTCTGGCAGATCTTCACCGCCGCCAACCTGGCCGTCTACGACCGCAGCATGAGCGAGCGGGAAAAAGCCCGCATGGCCACCACCTTGACCATCTCGCTGCTGCGCAACAACGAAGTCACCATCGGCCACGTGGGCGATTGCCGGGCCTACCACGTGCATGGCGGACGGATCGACCGCATTACCTCGGACCACTCCTATGCGGCCATGCAATTGAAACTGGGCCTGATCTCCCCGCAGGAGGCCGCCCACAGCGAAATGCGCTGCCTCTTGACCCGCAGCGTCGGCAAAGAGCCGACGATCCAGGTCGATTACTACACGCTGCACGTCAACCACGGCGACTTCCTGCTGCAGTGCTCCGACGGCATGCACAATTGCGTGGCCGACGAGGAGATTTGCGAGATCCTCACGCATCACGAACCCCAGCAGGCCTGCCGCCTGTTGGTGGACCTTTCCGAGCGCCGCGGCACGGACGATAATCTATCGGTCCAGGTCATTCGCATCGACCGCGTGGAAGAGGTGATGTTCTACCGCGGCCTGCCGATTTACCGCGAGCTCGAGCTGCCGATGAGCAACGAAGTCGAGGTGGGCCAGGTCCTGGACGGGCGGTTCCGCATCACCGACGTGGTGAGCCGCAGCGGCATGGCCTCGATCTTCAAGGCCGTCGACCTCTCCAGCGGCCAGCCGGTGGCCGTGAAGATTCCCTTCCTGCAGTTCGAGAGCGA
>JBEKZQ010000563.1:0-3597 GCA_049509675.1 Thermoguttaceae bacterium
GGCGGCTCCCGCAGGGCCCGAAACGCCGGCCGGCTGCGGCAGCGTGGCCGGCGTCTCGCTGGGCGGCGGCGCCGCGGCGCCGGGCTCCAGCGTGTTCACGTTGCCGCCGCTGCGGACGGCGAAGGGGTCGCTGGGCGGATCCTTCTTCGCGCTGCTGCCGAACGGGGAGAACAACTGGCTCGGCCGCGCCGGACTTGCACCGCCCGCCTCGCGCATCCGCTGCAGGTCGCGGCGGATTTTGGCCGGCGAGTCGGCCATCGAGAAGCCGCTGTACTGAACGCCCAACGTTTCGCATTGCGACACCAACTGCTCGGCGGTGGCGGCGTCGTTCTGGGCCATCGCCTGCCGGGCGCGGCGCAACAGATCGTCCGCTTGGGCGCGGCGGTCTGCCGGCGCCGCCGTCGAGGCATCGGTTTGTCCCATCCCGGCCGCGCCGATGGCCGCCACGGCCGTTTCCGTCCAAGCCGCCCCAAGAGCCGTCCCCGACCACAGGCACGTGGCCAAGACAATCGAACCGATCAACATTGTTGTGCCGCCGGCGGTGATGCGCGAGACAGAACTGACTTGCCCGCGAACACGATGCCGCAAAATCAACCGTTCGCAGTAGAGCATGGCGTTCAACAAAGTTCTCCTTAATTACTTCCGCGCTTGCCTCGCTTCTGCCCCGCAAGCCAACTCCGACACAGCAGGTACGAGAGACTGTTTTTGATGAGTCGAACGAGATTTTCCGAGAAGGGAGCGGTTAAATACTCTGAGCGACGGCGGCGGTCAAGGCCAATTCCGGAAAAATCATGCCGCGAGGAAGGATTGCGGGCGCAACAAGAAACCCCGGCAGGTGCGGGGTTGAGGAAATCTGGAAAAGATCGGAAGAGGTCTAGTGGTCTGTCCAACTTGAGTTTACGGGTGCCACGGTTGGCTTGTCCAACCGTGTTTTCAGCACTGCTGGGCAAGCCGGGCACCGACCGGAGGTTGGTCGTGGCACCCGACCGGTAATGTCGAAATGGACAGACCACTAGTGTCGCGCATTACAAACCTTGTAGTTCTTCCGATGGCACGCCGGGCGCGGATGTCCAACAAACCGACAGGCGTGTCGCTGTTTGCGACACGACCGGCCCGCAAAGGATCGGCTACGACGGATTGTTGATTCGTCCGGTTTCCAGGGACGGATCAATAATCCGTCCTACGGTAATCGTAGGAGAACTGCAAAGTCGGGGTCTGGTCCATTTTTCGGCTGATAGCTATTGCCATTTCGCCGAACTCACGACCGAAAACATGGACCTGACCCCTTGCGTCAGACTTGGCACGATAAGTGCGTGGAACGGCTACGCGGATCTGCAATGCCCTGGCCTTGCCCCGAAGGAGAACGCCTATGTCGCGCGCCCGGCACGGTTTCACGCTGGTCGAAATGCTGGTGGTGATTTTCATCATTGTCGTCTTGATGTCGTTGCTCTTGCCGACGATTGTCAAGTCCCGCGAAGCGGCCCGCTCGACACAGTGCAAGTCGAACCTGCGGCAATTGTACCTGGGATTGTCGCAGTTTCGCGATTTGCAGGGGAACTACTCGCCTTATCGCTGGGAGAATCCCGCCGTGGTAAACAAGTACGGGGTAGTGCGTCCGCGCTGGCAGTGGATCATTGGTGATACGCTGGGCCGCGCGGTGCAGAACCCCGACGACCTGGCCCTGGCGGGCAGTGCCGATACGACCTACACCAACGTTCCCATGGACAACGAGATTTTCAACGACCCCTCGCTGCCCGACCAAGGCATACGCAAGGGCTGCGTCATCCCCGATCAAGGCAGCATTCGCAACGGGGCCTACGGCTACAATTTCCAATATCTGGGCAACAGCCGCAATCTGACCGACGGCGACGTGACCACGCTTATGCTCAACTACCCGGTCAAGCGCATTCAGGACGAGGCGCGGACCATCTGTTTCGGCGATAGCCGCGGCGGGGGCCTGCCGCACGGCGGTCATTCGATGACGCTCGATCCGCTGCACATGCGCGTGCGCACCTCCGGCGTGGTCGATTCCCCGTCGCCTTCCCGCGCGGCCGGCTTCGATCCGTATGGCCCCGACGAGACCGGCACCGACATCCAGATCTACTTCTCGCCGGCCGAAGCGCGGCACGACGGGCGGGCGAACGTCGTCTTCCTGGACGGGCACGCCGATAACCTGACCTTGCAGGACCTGGGATACAACATCCAGGGCGGAGTGGCGCAGCCGCAACCGGCCGACTTGAGCACCACGTTCCCCGCCAATCCGTTGAACTCTCTGCCGTGGGGCAACAACCGGCTGTGGACCGGCACGGGCTTTGATGAAACGTCGCCAAACGCCAACCTCGGCCCATGAATCCGCATGATTCCAGAAACCGTGGGGTGGGTCGAGCAAACCGTGATCGCGGCGGGGCTTCGGTCGCTTTGCCGCGCTGCTCTCGACCCTCGACTCTCGACTCTCGACGCCCGTAGGGCCTGCTCATGAATGCCCAAGCCGGTCGCGGCGACGAACCCCAAGAGTGCAGCCAGTTGAGCCTGGCCTGCCCGGAGTGCGGCGGGCGGGCCGTCGTGGCCATCGAAAACCTCGATCGCCGCCTGTATTGTCGCTGTTGCCGTCAATGGTGCCGCGTGGAACGGGGCGGCTTGACGGCCATCTCCACGCCGGCGATCGTCGCACTCCACGAGGTGAGTGTCCGCACCGGTTTGTCCGAATGGATGCGCGAGCATGTGCCGGCGAAGTCGATGCTCAGCCGGCGCCGCCCGCTCGGGCGCCTGCTCCGCCCGGCGTACTGGTGGCCGCGCGTACTGCAGCGTGCCCGGCCCATCGGCATCTCTTTGGCGCTGCTGGTCGGGCTGGTGGTCACGCTCGGCGTGTCACGCTGGTCGGCCTCTGCCGCGCAGCCCCCGGAGCAATTGCCTCCCAGTCTGGACGCCCGGGCGCCGTTGCTCTCGCAAGCCTGGCTCGATCAAGACGTGTCGCGGATGCTGCGCCTGACGGAATCCTCTCGCGACCGTGAATTGCGCCGCTGGCTGGCGGGGAATCCGGCCCCGGCCGGGCCCGGCGACCGCGGTGACGCCCGTCCCACGGTTCAATTGGCCTCGACTCAGATGCACGACGCCGGGAAGGCCGAGGTCATCGTCCGCATCGAGGTCCCCAAGGCCACCGGACTTCCCACGACGATCTTGCAGCGGCAATGGTGGTGTTGTCGCGCGGGCACCTGGTATTTCCTGCCCAACGTGGCCACGTGGCATCCACGCCGCTCTTGACGCCGCACAGCGGAGGCGACAGTCCCCCGCCGCGTGCCACTGGCTCCGCCAGTGCTCCCCAGGCTGACCGATCGCAAGAAAACGCCGGCAAAGCCAGCACCCCCACAGACGGTGTACTGGTGAAATTAGCCGGAATAGCGGGGTCCGGAAAAGCGGGGTGGAAGAACGGGGTCAGACTTTAACAGCTAACTGGCCTTGACAGGCGGCATGGCGCCTGATATCGTATGGGGATCATGGCACGACCTCCACGCATTGACTTCCCCGACGCGCTGTACCACGTCACCAGCCGCGGTAACGGGCGGCAGCAAGTTTTTCGGACCAGTGACGATCGTCAGC
>JBEKZQ010000564.1:0-3596 GCA_049509675.1 Thermoguttaceae bacterium
CACGCCATTGTTGAAGCCGGGGATCGCGTTCGGGCCGGCAATCTCGTTGAACTGCACGCCACCGCCCTGCAACAAGGGCTGCCGCACCTGCGCCTGGTAGTTGATCGTGTAGGCGGCAGTCAACGGGTTCAGGTTCGAGCCCGTGCTGCGGTTCAGATCGTAATTGATGTTCTGGCTCAACGACCATTGGCCGCCGGTGGCCGCAAACTTCGTGAACGAAGTCTGGAATCCGGACTGGTCCTCCCGGTCGGTGAAGATGCTGCCGCTGGTCACCGCGGCCGGATCGAACTGGTTCAACGGCCGATCCACCCGCTCCCAGAACAGGCTGCTGGTAAGCTGGGTATCGAAGGCCGCCAGGGCCTGCTGAACGCCGCTGCGGGCATTGCTCTCCACCAGCCCGGGATCGTAGATCGTGGGAATCTGCTCGGGGGCGCTGGTAATGGCCGTAGGTGGACCACCGACCTGTCCGCCGATATTGCGCATGACCTTGCCGTTCTCCAAGGCGTAGCGCATGGCTTCCTCGAGCCTCAGGTCCCAAATCTCCTTGGGCTCGGAATTCGCCAGCGACAGCGGCCGGCTCGCGCCCTGCACCTCGCTGAGCGGCGTGTCCTGAGTGGTGGGGGTCTCGATCTGCGTGGCCAGCCCCAGATAGTGCGACAGATTTCCGCGCTCGTGGAAATAGAAGGGCTGCTGCGGCTGACAGCCGACCAGCAGCGCCCCGGCCACGAGCACTATCGCACCGCATCGGGGGAGTTGCCGAAACATGAAGGCCTATTCCTATGTGCAGTTTCGCCGAGCAAAGCCCCCCCGGGCCATCCCTGGACGGAAGTGGGCGCAATGCGTCCGGCCTCCCGAACCAGGAATCGGCAAACTTGGTATCGGCAACGTATCCGTCAAACTTTGAGGATTCGTTGTTACCAGAAAACTCGGCACAAGCACCGCCGGCTATGCCGTCAGCGCATATTAACGCAATCCGGCCACGATCGGGCCAACGTGCGAGAAGATGGGATTTCTCGATAAGAGTGTCATGCTTGAAATTCCGCAGCGGATAGATCGTTTAGGTGATATGGGACCTGTAGGGTGAATCGACGGGCACCGTACGCCGGGTGCCACTGCTGGCTTGCCCAGCAGTGCTTCTTCGTGGTGCAAATGGGGACGTTTGCACCTTGAGATTCGTTGCGAAGGGAGGGGTTAGTTCCCGCGGCCCGCGAACACTGCTGGACAAGCCAGCAGTGGCACCCAAACCACAAGCACTGGCGGAGCCAGTGGCACACGGCGACTACCGCAGGGGCGATACGCCGCGGTAGCTCATGTCCAGCAGTTCCATCGGGTGCATGACCAGCAAGCGATGCCGGCCTTGCCGCACCTCGCGCAGGATCTGCAACAGGCAGCCGGCGTTGGCGGCCAACACGATTTGCGCCCCGGTGCCCAAAATGTTCTCTATCTTCCGCCGCGACAAACGATCGGACATGTCGGCCTGAAGCAGGTTGTAGGTCCCGGCCGAACCGCAGCACAGGCCGGTCTCCGGCAGCGGACGCAACTCCAGCCCGGGGATCTTGGCCAACAAATTCCGCGGCGGCGACGACACGCCTTGGGCATGGGCCAGGTGACAGGAGTCGTGATAGGTGGCCACGGCCTCGATCCGTCCGCTGGGAGGCACCACGCCCAGACCGTCCAACAGTTCGTGAACGTCTTTCACCTTGGCGGCGAACTTGGCGCGATGCGGCTGCAAACCGTCCTGCCAATGCAGGCCATAGTCTTTGAGCATCGCCCCGCAACCGCCGTGGTTGACCACGATCGCGTCGTAGCGGTCCAACTCGAAGGCCACCAGATTGGCATCGGCCATGCGTCGCGCGCCCAGGCCGTCGCCGGCGTGGAAGTGGATCGCCCCGCAACAGCCCTGCCCCTCGGGAACAAAAACGTCACAGCCGTTCTGTTGCAGCACCCGCAACGTGGCCCAATGCGTGGGGCGAAACATGGCGTCGGCCACGCAACCGACGAACAACGCTACCCGGGCCCGCTTCCGTCCCACGGCCGGCAGGAATTTCGGCAGCCGCGGGCCCAACTTGACCGGCGGGGGCAACAGCGGCAGCATGCGTCCCAGCGGCCCCGGCACCAAATTGAAGAGTCCCAGCCGCTCGGCCGCGGCGAAAATCCCCAGCCGCTGCAACAGCCGCACCGGCGCAAGCAAGCGCCGCGTGCGATCGGCGTAGGGAAATAACTGTAAGAGCACCAGCATGCGGAACCAATCGAGCCGCTTCTCCAGGCGCGTGTCGGCCGCGTGCATCGCCAGGCGGAACGGCTCGATGAGCCGGCCGTAATGTACGCCGGACGGGCAGGCGGCCTCGCAGGCCCGGCAGTCCAGACAGCGCTGCAAATGGCCGGCCATGCGCTCGGTCAATGCCGTCTGTCCCTCGGCCACCAGGCGCATGAGATGGATTCGGCCGCGCGGCCCGTCGTTCTCGTCGCCCAACTCCGCGTAGGTTGGACAGGCGGAGGTACACAGGCCGCAATGAATGCAGTCCAAGAGGTGCTCGGGACGGATGCCGGCGGCCAGGACTGGAAGGGCGGCGGGCTCCTGCGGCGCGCGGGAGCCCTCGGGCCCCGGGGCGGCAGAGATCGGATTGTGGTTGCCGTCGTCCATCAGTACTCGTCGAAGATGAAGTGGCCGGGATTGAGAATCCCGCGGGGATCGAAACGATCCTTGATGGCCCGCATCACGATCCGCTGGCCGTCGCAAGGCCCCCAAACGTCGTCGCGCGACAGCCGGGCGCCGTCGGCGGTGGCCGAGACGACCATCTTGCCGCCGGCCGCGGCCACGGCCGGCCGCAGCCTGTCGCGAACCGTGGAGGCAAACTCATCCCCAAGCTTTACCTGGATCAGCCCGGTGCCGGCATGGGCCCGGAGAGAGCAGCGTGGGACGAGTTGTTGCAAACGTGCCATCATGCGCGTCGTATCGCCGGGCAGAACGCTGATCTGCGCGTCCGGCCGGTTCTCGATCAAGGTGTTCCACACCGAGCCGGCAGTCTCGCCGCAGACCACTTGCATGTCGGCCAGGCCGGCGGCGCGCCACTCGTCGCAAAGCCGCTCGGTCATCCAGGCGACTTCCCCGGCATCGCCCTCAAAACCCACGAGCAGGCAGATGCCGGAATCGGTCGGCAGGTTAATCACAGATCTGAGATTTGAGATCGCACTCGAGCCGGCAAGCAACTCGACGGCGGCCGGCAACGTCTGGCTATGGACCAGCCGCTGCAGAAGTCGCTCCGCCACGGCGAAATCGGCTGGCGCGCCGATCACGAAGGCCGTGCTCTCCGGCAGGGGACGCACCAGGAGCGTCACTTGCGTCACGATGGCCAGCGTGCCGAACGATCCGACCAGCAGGCGGGGCATGTTGTAGCCGGCGGCATTCTTCACCACTCGGCCGCCGCCGCAGAATACTTGCCCGCAGCCATCCACCGCGCGGATGCCCAGCACATAATCCCGCGGCGTGCCGTAGCCAAAGCGGCGCGGCCCACAGGCGTTACAGGCCAGGACGCCGCCGATCGTGGCCCGATCCGGCTGCGGCACGTCCAGCGGCAAACGTTGCCGTCCCGCGG
>JBEKZQ010000565.1:0-3592 GCA_049509675.1 Thermoguttaceae bacterium
GACTTTGCAGTTCTCCTGAGCGTGGTCCACTGGCGAAAAGACTTCCGGGCGATTATCCTGATGACCACACGACCAGGAGATAAACCATGCTGCGCGACGTGCGACGGATCAAAACCCTGCGATGGACGTTGTTCAGTGCGATGGCCCTGCTGCTGCACGGCAATCTCCTGGCAGGCGAAGAGAAGAGCCCGAGTTCCACGGCGGCGGTCGGGATGCGCGTGCCATCGCCGCCGGATACGACGTCTTGGGCCGCGGCGGTGTTTGGCAATCGTCCGTCGCGCGGCGAGAAGAGCAACGCCTGGTGGCCGGCTGCCAAACCACCGTTCTCCTTCGTTTACGACGGCAGACCATCGGAGACGTTCCTGTACTCCTGGCAGCGGAAGACCGAGGACCGCCCGTCGGCCGATCGCGTCGAGTATCTGACCTCGTGGACCGATCCCAAGACCGGCCTGAAGGTGAGTACGACGACCATTGCCTTTAAGAACTTTCCCGCCGTGGATTGGGTGCTGCGACTGGAGAACACGGGCTTGCGTGATTCGCCGATCGTCGAGAAGGTCCTGGCACTGGACATCCTGTTGAGCATGTCCGCCGAACAACCTCTGGTTCTCGACCAGAGCAACGGCGACGATTGCAGCACGCGGAGCTTCCTGCCTACGGAGCGCGCGTTGAAACCGGGCGAGAGCCTTGCGCTGGCGCCTGTGGGCGGGCGGTCGTCGAACGGCACGCTTCCGCTGCTGAACATTCAGTGTGGCGAAGAAGGTTTCTTTACCGCCATCGGTTGGACCGGCCAATGGTCGGCCGCGTTTCACCGCGAAGCGGGCGGCGCCACGCGACTCCGGGCCGGCATGGAACTGACCCATTTGCGGCTCCGCCCCGGCGAAGCGATCCGCACGCCGCGGATCATGCTCTTGCGCTGGTCCGGCGACCGCATCGACGCCCATAACACGTTCCGCCGGCTGCTCCTTGCGCACTATCTCCCCAAGCTCGACGGCCGGCCCGTCGAGTTGGCCGTCTCGGCCCAGACGTTCAACCGCACCGGTGGCAGGGGTTACTGGGCGAGCGAGGCCGGGCAAGTCGCCGCTGCCGCCGTCAATCACAACCTCGGCTGCGACACCCTTTGGTTCGACGCCGGCTGGTTCGAGGGCAACTTTCCTGACGGCGTGGGTAATTGGTTCCCCAAGCCCAAAGAGTTTCCGCATGGCCTGCGGCCGGTGGGCGACGCCTGCGGGAAGCTGGGACTGAAGTTCCTCGTCTGGTACGAACCGGAGCGCGTGGCGCAGGGTACGCAGCTTGCCCGAGAACAGCCCGCGTTCATCCTGCCTGCCCGGAAGGCTTCCGGCGCCGGGGGGTTGTTCAACCTGGGCGATCCGCAGGCCCGGCGTTGGCTTACGGACTTGTTGGTCAAGCAGATTGCCGACTTCAACATCCACACCTACCGCAACGATTTCAACATGGACCCCTTGCCGTTCTGGCGGCAGAACGACCCGCCGGACCGCCAGGGGATCACTGAGATCCGCTACGTGGAAGGGTTGTATGCCATGTGGGACGAGTTGCGGGCCAGATTTCCGCGGATGTACCTGGACGACTGCGCCTCGGGCGGCCGGCGGATCGATCTGGAAACGATCATGCGGAGCGTGGTGCAGACGCGCAGCGACAGCGCCTGCCAAGCCGGGCGCTCGGAGTGGGACCAGTGTCAGACCTGCGGCCTGAGCCTCTACCTGCCGCTGCACGCGACCATCGGCTGGGACGCAGGGGCCTACGAGTGCCGCAGCTCGGCGACCAGCGGATTCTGCGGTGAATGGGACATCCTCGACAAGTCTTTCCCGTTCGACCAGGCCCGTGCATCCATCGCCGAGATCAAGGCGAATCGCAAGTATTGGTACGGCGACTTCTATCCCCTCACGCCATGCACGCTGGCCGCCGACGTGTGGATCGCTTGGCAACTGCACCGCTGCGACCTGGAGGAAGGCATGATCCTGGCCTTCCGCCGCAAAGACTGCCCCCAGCCCACGCTCCCGGTAAAGCTGCGCAGCCTCAAGCCCGGGAAGTCATACACCGTGACGTTCATCGACGATCAACGTCAACGGACCATCAAGACCATGAGTGGCCGGGAGCTTGCATCCCTCGCCTTGAGTCTTCCCACGCCGCGCAGCAGTCTGCTGGTCCGCTACGCGCTGCAAGGCCGATAGCAGAGAGGTCAGAGGCTCCAACCTTTCCGATAGGGCGGGTTGATGAGCGCGTTGGCAGCGTCGGAATTGGTGAACTTCAGGTTCGCCGCGTCCCAGTTGAGTTTCTGCCCACCCACGCGAACGCAGATGGTGCCCAGCAGAACGGCTTCCGTCAGAGGGCCGGCGAAGTCGAAGTTCGACCGCGTTGTCCCATTTCCTTTGCAGGCCGCGATCCATTCGTTGTGGTGGCCGACGGACCGCGGCAACGACTTGGGCGGTCGCTGGTAGGCCTGCATGCGTTTCTCGGGAATCAACCGGGGACTGTTGCCGCCCCAGCCCTCGACCAGCATCTTGCCCTTGTCGCCCACCAGCAGGATGCCGTCCTCGCGGTTGAGGTCCCGGCCGTCTTCCAGTTCTTCGGGACGCGGCGGCAGCAATCCACCGTCGTACCAGTGCAGCTTGACGGGGGGCATGCCGGCGCGCTCCGGGAACTGGTAATGCACGCAGCAGGCCAAGGGCAGCGTTTCGGCGAACACGGCTGTCGAGCTGGCGTAGACGCACTGCGGCGCCCCGAGCTTCAGCGAGGAGAAGACTGGGGCGACGTTGTGAATCCCCATGTCGCCCAGGCCGCCGGAACCGAAATCCCACCAGCCCCGCCAACGGAACGGAGCGTAGGCCGGATGGTAGGGCCGCCAAGGCGCCGGGCCGAGCCACAGGTCCCAATCGAGCGTGGAGGGCACGGCCGGCTGCTCTTCGGGCCGCTCGATTCCCTGCGCCCAGTAGAGCGGCAGCTTGCCGTTGTGCGTCGGCCGATCGGACCAGACGTGCGCCTCCCGCACCGGGCCAATCGCGCCGTCTTCGAGCCACTCGGTCATCAGCCGGTTGCCCTCGAAGGCCATGCCCTGGTTTCCCATCTGCGTGGCGACCTTGTGCTGCCGCGCGGCCGCGGCCAAGGCGCGGGCCTCGTAGACCGTGCGGGTGAGCGGCTTCTCGCAGTAAACGTGTTTTCCCCGCCGGATGGCCGCCATCGACACGATCGCGTGCGCATGGTCCGGCGTGCCCACGACGACCGCGTCGATCCCCTTCTCCTTGTCGAGCATTTCGCGGAAGTCTTTGTACTTCGCGGCCCGCGGATACTTGTCCAGCGTGTGCGCTGCGTAGCCCCAATCGACGTCGGCCAGCGCCACGATGTTCTGGTTGCTGAGCTGTTCGAGGTCCCAACCGCCCTGGCCGCCGACGCCCACGCCCGCGATGTTCAGTTTCTCGCTGGGGGGCGTTTGGCCCGGGCCGCCCAGGACGTGGCGGGGCACAATGCTCATGGCGGCCGCGGCGGCGCCTGCGGCGAGCACCTGGCGGCGGGTAATTCGGGCGGGTTTCATCACGGCATCTCCTGGAGTGTCTGGGGGCAGGGCCGAATTCATTCC
>JBEKZQ010000566.1:0-3590 GCA_049509675.1 Thermoguttaceae bacterium
AACCGCTTTATCGAAAGCTGCTGGAAACCCGCGCGCCCAAGGAACTGCGAACTTACGGCCTCCTACCCCAAGCCACTATGAGCCACGCCGCCTAAACGTACGCACCACGGAGATTATACTCGCAGAACCTGATAAACTGTCGGCTCAGGGCGTCGACAGCAGTAGTAGAGCGGCAGTCGTTTCAGATCACGGAAAAGTTCGGGCGATTCGCTGCGAAACCGAGGATCATTGCAGTTAATGTCCCAGAAGAGCAACAGTGCCTTGCGGCAAACAGGGCACTCGGCACCATCATGTTGTGTGGGACCGCCGCGCCAATGATCTTGGCTTTGGTCCCCGGCCTCAGAGACGCGGTAACCTTGTTGCATATAGTAGTACGAATGCCAACTGTCGGGGGCTTCCGCGTTAAGAAGGCCCATCGCCGCGCGACGCTCGACTTCCTCCTCGTTCGAAGCGTGCAGCGTCTCAGCCGAACGAGAAATCCGGGCGAGCACCTCCATGGCCCGGATCCGGCTCTCTCGCTCAGCCTGCGACGCGATGCCGCCGACGACATCGGCTAAAGCATGCAACAGTTTGGCAAGTTTGCCCCGTACCACGCCATTGACTCTCTTGCGATGTTTCAGTTTCCGCCATTGTAGGCGGCAATGCAGGCCCTCGCAAGCAGGACACCTGCTGCCACTGGCTTGCCAGTGCTGTTCCCCGGCCGTTGGTGCAGCGTTGAGCAGCCACGTCGTCTTCCTTGGCAATACTCGGCTGCAAGAGCCGACCGGAAAAGCACGGGCAAGCCTGGCACCCGTGCGAAAACACTCACGGTGCGTGCGGACGTGCCATCTTCTGTGCGAGGGGCGTAACCGACTCTCCGGCGGCTTTTTGTGTCAAGTTGGGTAAGGTGCTGGAATTGAGCTACACAAAAAACGGCCCCTTTGTCATGCTAGACCACTCAAGAGATCGTCCGCCTTTCGAAACGTTGTGCAGCAAAGGGTTACGTCAACGCAGCCAACGCCGTTTTTCGGCCAGTCCGCGGCGTCACTCCGATCCCGATCGTAACTCTAATCTTATGCTGCCCCCCCATTTATCCATCTTGCCACGAAAGGCGGACGATCTCTCAACCGGTGCATCGGGCTGAGCGACCGTCCCGGGCATTATCTCCTCAGCGGGCCAGTAACCAAGTAAAATGGTTTTCGGCAGTTAGGCTGATTTTCATCGTAAATCGGAGTGTTCGCCATGGTGGTCCGAGTTCGATGCACGCATCCCGATTGTGGCCAGTTGTACAAGGTTCCCGACGAGCAGATTGGCCGGACGGTCGTGTGCCAGAAGTGCCAGCGGTCGTTCGTGCTGAGCACGCCGAGCCGGGAGGTGCGGACGCTGAGCGGGCACACGGCCGGCGTCTGGGCCGTGGCCTTTGACCCGGTCAGCAAACGGTTTGCGTCGGGAGGCGTCGATCAGAGCGTGAAGGTATGGGATGCAGAGACCGGCGAGGAGGTGCTCACGTTCGAGGGCCACGCGGAATCGGTCCGCGGCGTGACCTTTAGCCCCGACGGGAAGCGGATCGTCTCGTGCAGTCAGGACGGGGCATTGAAGTTTTGGAGCCTCCCGTAGACCTATGACAGCAACACGAATTTGGCTCATCGGCGGCGACCCAAAATGTGACATCGTCGTCGATCAGCCAACCGTTTCCGGACGCCACTGCCGGCTCACCCGGACGCAGGAGGGCTTCACTCTGGAAGACCTCCAGTCGACCAACGGCACCTTCGTCAACGGCCAGCGGATCGAAGGGCCGACCCGGGTGACCAAGGCCGACACGATCACACTGGGCAGAAACGTGCCGATGCCTTGGCCGGAGGAGGAGGCATGTCTGGAGGCAAACCGCCCTCACCCCGGCCCTCTCCCGGAGGGCGAGGGGGACTTGAGCAGCCCTCACCCTAACCCTCTCCCAGAGGGCGAGGGGATCATCCGCGTCGGGCGACTGCCGGACAACGACGTCGTGTTGGACTACCCGATCGTTTCCGGCCACCATGCGCGGATCGTCTTCGAACAAGGCCAGGCGTGGCTCGAAGACTGCGAGTCTCGCAACGGCACGGCCGTCGGCTCGCCGGGCAATAGGATCGAGCGGGCACAGCTCTCGCCCGACGACATTGTCTACTTCGGCACCCTGCGCGTTCCCGCGGCACGGCTCCTGGCCGGTGGGCTGGCGCTGGGCAGCCAGCCGTACACGGCCTTGAAGGTCGCCGCGCAAGAGACCATTGTGGGCCGGGCCAGGACGTGCGACATCGTGCTGGACGATCCCCGCGTGTCGCGCCGCCATGCCCGGCTGGTGCGATCCGGCGAGCACGTGACCATTGAAGACCTGCACACCTCCAACGGCACGTTCGTCAACGCCCAGCAGATCACTGCACCACAGGCGCTCCGCTCGGGCGACATCGTGGCCATCGGCCGCTTCACCCTGAAACTCACCACGGACGGCAACCTCGAACAACGCGATTACCAAGGCAACGTGGCCATCGAGGCTCGGGGGGTGACGATCGACGTGCCTGGCCGCCGCTGGCTGGACGACGTCTCGCTGACGATCTACCCTTCCGAGTTGGTTGCCCTGATGGGGCCCAGCGGGGCGGGCAAGACCACGCTCATGAACGCCCTGAACGGCTACACGCCGCCGACGGCCGGCCAAGTGCTCTTCAACGGCCGCGAGTTGTACGCGCATTATGCCGAGTTCCAAGGCATGGTGGGCTATGTCCCGCAGGATGACATCATGCACCGCGACCTGACCGTCGGCCAGCGCAAGCGGGTCAACCTGGCCATGGAGCTGCTCACCGATCCGGCCGTGCTGTTCCTCGACGAGCCCACCTCCGGCCTATCGAGCGAAGACGCCCTGATGGTCATGAAGTTATTGCGCACGCTGGGCGACGGCGGCAAGACCATCATCGTGACCATTCACCAGCCCAGCCTGGAGGCCTACCGGCTGGTGGACAACCTGATCCTCGTCTCGAAGGACGCCAAGTCGCCGGAGCCAGGCCGGCTGGTCTATTTCGGGCCGGCCTATCCGCAGGCCGTCGACTTCTTCAACCCCGACGGCGCGCAGGGGTTGAAGCCGGGCCAGGAACCCTCGCCCGACGAAGTGCTCCGCGGCTTGAGCAAGGACAAGACGGCCGCCTGGGTCGAGCGCTACCAGGCGTCGCCGCTGAAGCGCCAATTCGTCGACGCTCGTTCGGGCAGTCAGGCCGTCGAGCCCGGCCGGACCGCCGAACAAGAAACTCACCGGGCCTTTGGTTTCGGCCAGTGGTGGACGCTCGTACGGCGGTGCCTGGCCATCAAGCTCCGCGACACGACCAACACCACGATCCTCCTGGCCCAGGCGCCGGTTATCGCGCTGCTGGTCGTGCTGGTCTTCAGCAAGCACACGGCTGAGCAAGTCACTCAGGAGAACTGGCACTCGGTGGCCAGCGCCGCTTCGATCACGGTCTTCCTGTTGGCGCTGGCCGGGCTGTGGTTCGGCTGCTCGAATTCGGCGCGGGAAATCGTGGGCGAATGGGCCATCTATCACCGCGAACGGATGGTCAACCTGAAGATCCCGTCCTACATCGGCTCGAAATTCA
>JBEKZQ010000567.1:0-3576 GCA_049509675.1 Thermoguttaceae bacterium
AGACTCCCCGAAAACGCACCCGCACCCACCACTCGGTCTACCGCATTCTTCAAGATCATTGCCGCCGAAAATCACACTCAACAGCCAGAGCCCCTTGAGCGAAGACGTTTACAGCACTGGCCGGCAGGCCCACATGGTGCTGTACAAGCGTGCCTTGCAAGAGATATCGGACGAGCAGCGCGACCAGATCCTGGAAATCCTGCGGCCGTACTGCGACGAGATCTTCTACTCCGGGCCTGCCCGCGACGACGAACCCGCGGAGTTCTACTCCCGCGAAGACGAGCGGTGTGGCCCGCCGGTTCCATCCGCTGGCCAGACCCATTGACTGCCTCAGTACGGCCCCCCGCTGGTTCGCACCGTCCCCTCGACGTATACTGGTCGCATGGGAAAGGAACCAGAAAGACGCCGCGATCGGTATGACGTGTCCGGCAATGTGGAGGCCGAATACGTCGACGCCGAAAAGACCGTTCTCCGGAACAAGCACGGCATCACCGGCCTTCACACGCTCCAGGTTGCCGAGGAGGAGGCGTTGGCCCAGGCGTACGAGGCGCTGCTTGCGGAGGTCCGGACCGATACGCCGATGACGTGCGAGCTTCTGCGTCACATCCACCTGCGGATCTTCGGCGACCTCTACGAGTGGGCTGGCCGCTGGCGGACCGTGTGGGTCAGCAAGCCCGGCATCACTTGGCCGGCGCCCGACTTAGATGGCAACATGCAGGAGTTTGAGCGAGAAGTGCTCGGTAGGCACCCGGCCCGTGTGCTGTCGGACGACGGTGACTTCTGCGCCGCGGTTGGCGAAATTCAGGGGGAGTTCCTTGTCATTCATCCATTCCGGGAAGGAAATGCCCGGACGATCAAACTGTTGACGGACCTGCTTGCCACGCAGACCGGCCGGCCACTGCTGATCTACGACGGAAGCGAAGAGGGGCAGGATCGCTATGTCGCCGCGGCGACAACCGCCTTCAAGAAAGACTACGTGCCCATGGCCGAGATTATTTCTCAGGCATTGGCGAGGGCACGGAAAGGTCGGTAAGACGCCCCCGAATCCGCTCGCGCGTATCGTCTTGAAACGGGGGCAGCCCCTCGACCACGCTGTTGATTTCCGTGACGGCGAGAATCTGCTCGATCCGGGCGTCGTTGTCACGAAGCCAGGGAGAAGCCTCTTTCAGCGTCGGTCCTTTTCCGAAGTCCGTCATACTGTAATTGTACCATTTTTCCCGGTGGCAAGCGAACCCCGGGCGGGCCGTCCTGGCGGTTTGCTCCCAAGATCGCGTTGCCGGGGCCGCCGGCCAAAGCAGTGTTCCGGCACCCGTGACACCACCCCCCACCACGTGGTATCTTGGCAGCGCGTATTCCCGCTACTCGGGTTACGTCGCCATCGTGGTTTTCGACGACCGCATCGAGATTCGCAGCTACGGTTGCCTCCCCAGTGGAATCACGGTCAAGAAGCTGTCGGGCAAGCACGATTTGAAGCCGGTGAACCCGCTGATCGCCGGGGCGTTTTACCCCACGGGCGCGGTCGAGGTTTGGGGCCGCGGCACCAACCCTCAAGCCGGAACCTCGTGCTTTAACTGCGCGTGATTTCAGGACGGCGACCCTTCCAAATTCACGAAAATATGGTATTATTCGTGAAAATGGAAGCTGAGGTGATGCGATGCAATCTATTCACAATCAAGCACTTAGTAGAATCTATGGCAAGAAGAGGGGGTGGGTGTTCACTCCAACGGATTTTTTCGACCTGGGGAGCGACCTGTCGGTCCGAAAGGCGTTGCAGGTGCTCTGTGACCGCGGGCAGATCCGCCGCCTAGCCCCTGGCTTGTACGACTACCCCCAGCATCACACCGAATTGGGGGATCTGTGGCCTACGCCAGAGCAGATCGCCCACGCGCTGGCTGTCAAGGACAGCTCGGCAGTTCAGCCCTCGGGCGCCTACGCCGCCAACCTCCTGGGACTCAGCGACCAAGTCCCAGCCAAGGTGGTGTTTCTGACGGATGCCACTGACCGCCGGATTACCGTCGGCCGCCAGGAGGTCATCCTTAAGCGAACCACGCCGAAGAACATGGCCACTGCCGGCCGTATCAGCGGACTGGTGATTCAGGCCCTTCGGTACTTGGGCAAGAACCACGTGGATGACGCGATCATCGAGACCCTGGCCGAGCGTCTCACTCCCGACGACCGTCGGCAACTAATGAAGGACATCCGCTACGCGCCAGCCTGGGTCGGTGCAATCTTCCGCCACCTCGCCCCAAACAAGGAGTGAACCATGGACCAGTTTGCCAGACGACCGACGGAAGAACGCCGGCTGTATTTCGAGCAGGCCGCGGCGCGGCTGGGCCTCAGCGCCCAGATCATCGAGAAGGACTTCTGGGGCTGTTGGAGCCTGAGACGCCTGTCTTCTTCAAGGCCGGTTGGGCCCGGTATGACGAAGCCCGGCCAGGGACCCTGCGGCTAGTGCCGGGCGGACGGCTAATCGCTCCCCTTAAACGGGACTACGCGGAAATGCGGCCCATGTTCTTTAGCGAGCCGCCCCCGTTCGCGCAGATTCTTGAGCGTCTCTCCGAGTTGGAGAATCGCATCAACAAGACCAAACAGTGATTGCCATCGGCGGCCGTTTTCGCCGAGGTTGTCCGGCTTTGCTCGCGAACTTCCACTTTCATTCGCTGAAAAATCAGGTTGCCCACCGGTCTCCTGGGTGATACAATAGTGATACTGCGTGGTAACACCAGGAGACCGGCCATGATTAAGACTCTGACCAAACACGGTAACAGTTACGCACTGGTCATCGAGAAGCCGATTCTTGAGTTGCTTCGCGTTGGGCCGGAGGCGTCGTTCGAGATCCTCACCGACGGGCAATGCCTCGTGCTGACCCCTCTTCGTGACCCCGAGGAAGAAAAGAATTTCAAGAACGCGCTCGACATGGTCCACAAGCGATTTGGGCGTGCGATGAAACGCCTTGCACAGTAGGTCCCGACCGTGTAGCCGCTAGCCGACTTCTTTCGGAAGATCCCCCGTTGAACACACTCCGTTGTTGACCGAGATCCAGCGGTAGATCAGCGGGTAGGCGTAACGGCGCCCAGTCTGTCGTCCGCCGCTCGTAACTTCTACGGCCTTGGGAATGATCTTCTCTTGCCCCGGCCTTGGCCCTGCTGGCATTCTGTGGCCGTCTGAGTCACTGATCCTTGATCCTTTCACCAACGGAGGTATGCAATGAAAACCATCGCCAACTGGGATGGCCCGCGCGAGTATGGAATCGACGCCTTATGTGGCCGGCCACATAACGCGTCGATTCCATACTCGCGCGGGCCATCCCAATTGGAAACAGTCTTCATGGTTCTACCTCCAGTGGTCAAAGGAACAGAGACTCAGGCGGAAGCAGAATGCCAGCGGGGATGCTCCTCGTACCGCTGTTGGTGCTGTTCCACCATCGGCGCCAATTGTCCTTGGTCGCCGCCGCAGTTCGTCACGTCCAAGCCGGTGATGACCTGCGAATCGGTGGCCGTCGCCAGTTGCACGTTGAATGCCGGGCGGAAACCTTCATCCCGTCTTGTGCCACGCGGTCCAAGCTGACCAACCCCT
>JBEKZQ010000568.1:0-3574 GCA_049509675.1 Thermoguttaceae bacterium
CGCTCGGACATTGAAGAGCGGCATCGGCAGGTGAAATGCTTCTGGGATCTGACGCGGTTCCACTCCACAGCCTGGAACCCGATCGTCAGCCAGACGGTGTTCGTGTGCCTGACCTACAGCCTACTGCAAATCCACCTGATCCAGCAGGGGCACGAGGAGTTGAACCGCCGCACCTGGCCGACGACTCATCGGCTGCTGCCCGATGGCGATCGGGTGATCGTCTATCGACAACAATACTTCGGATTCTTCAGCTTGCTGGAACACATGGAGTTGACGTTGAGCCTGCAAGGCAAGGCACGGCGCAAGGCATTGGCCAAGACGCGGCGATTACAACAAGATACGCCGCATCTCAGTCCCGACCACTCCGCTGCACCTTGAGACGTCAGCCTTCGTCGCTGGCTGCTCAGCGCCGCGCGGCCTCCGCCGCCACACCCTGCGGCGCCGTCCTCACCGGATCGCCCGTCGCCCCTCGCGGACCACCTCCCACCCCTCCCGGGACCGCTTCCCGCCGCTCGCCCCGTCCCGGCCAGGCCGCCGAAGTCGGCGGTCCGGCCCGCCGTGGCCGCCGCCGGGATCCGCTTACGTCTGAATTACAGCAAGAGGGGGCGGATTGTTGTATCCCGGCCAGCCAGCGTGTTACAATTGGCCGTGAGTTTTCCCGCGCCGGGGCGAGGGCGGTCGCTGCCGCTCATCCCGGGCCTTGTGGCCCGCCCGGTGTCGGTTGGATGTCGTGGCAAGGCAATCCCGGGTCTCGTCGCGCAGGGTAGTCCGGATGCGGCGCCCGCGCTGCGTGGCCCTCAGCCTGTTCCTGAGCGAATTTTTCGAGAGCCACGCGAGGTAATCTATGTGTGGCATTGAATGGCTGGATCCGGCCCGTAGTGACGTGCGGAGGGACCTGATTCCCCCACTCGAGAACGAGCTTCAGCAGGCATTCCCTGAAGGCGAAGTCATCACGGTCTGCCATTGCCTGGCAGGGTATTCCAAAGATCAGCAGCGGAAGATCATCCTGGGTGTCCAGATCCGCTCCGCCGATGATTACAGGATGCATACTGTCAAGCTGGGCGATAAGGAAGAAGTGGAAGCCGACTTTACCGGCTGGCAAAAGTGCCTATTGCGGTCCAACGTTGCCAGCCACGTGTTCCTGCGGGTAGAGCGGCGGCCGTTGACCGATCCGAAACGGCTGGCCATTGTTTATGAAGACGCCTATACCTTCTTCGGCCTGGAACAGCGAGAAGCAAAAGCCCAAAACCTCGAAGCGGTTGCCCGTGGTGCCGTGGAAAAATCGGATCCGGATGTCTGCTCGGTGGAACGTGTCATTCGGCAGATATTCTGTGAACTCGCCCGATGCCTGTACCGCGACGCACTTCCTAGCGTCGATGCCGCCAGTAGGTTCTACCGGCACAAGCTTCATTTGGATGACGATAAGAGGCCCAATGTCCACGTCTGGCGCGACGATGTTCGGCGGAGTGAGTTGCGAAAGGATTTGATTTGGCTGTTGTGTGGGTTCGATATCGGCAAGGGAGTATGCCAATGTGTTTACCTTGATCCTTACGACTACGTGTGTTGGGCTCTCCAAAGCGGAGGATTCCCGCGCACGCTCGTTGGGCGCAGCCACGGCGACCTGCACGGCCGTAATATTCTGGTCGGCGTCGAACGTGGGGAGGCTGAATTTCCCCTCATCTTCGACTACGGCAACATGGACGATCAGAACGCCCTAGTTTGGGATTTCGCCAAATTAGAGACGGAATTGAAGGTCCGCTTATTGTTGCCCCTCTACAAAGATGCGTCAGCCAGAAATGCGCTGTTGTCGCAGTCCAGATTCGCCCTTCCGCACCACGCTCAGAGCAAGTCGCGGAGCCGCGCCGCCAACGGTGATGCCCGAATCATCCGGATCAATCAACTAGCGTTTGCTTTTGAGTTTGAATCCTTGCTTGCCAGACAATCGCTCTATATCAACCAGATCGATTACGCACGTTCACCTAACCCTCCCATACGAAATCTGACACGGAATGAGAAAATTGACCGAGCTTTGGGGCTAGTTTTGCGGATTCGCCAGGAGGCCGCGATCCATTTGGGCGAATTGCAGCGGTACCATGGCTCTTGGGAACTGTGGCGGGACGAGTATAACTTTGCCTTGGCCGCCTATTGTTTATGCACCGCCAAGTTTGACTACCTGCCGTTCGAATCGGGATTTGCTTTGGTTTCCGGTGGGGTTGCAGCGGCCCATGTGAACAGTGTGAGCAACGAGATCCAAGACCTCGCTCATCGGACAGTCGTTCCGCCGGGACCGTTTCCATGCTACGGTGTTGCCTTGGCGCACGCCCATAGGCTGTGGAAGAGCGGGGAGGGGCCTGCGATAAGAGAGGCGGTTGGCCTGCTCGAAGGCGCAGCGAAAACGTGCGTCCATGCAGTGCCGCTTATCCACGAGTACGCCCTGTTGTTGCTGGAAACTGGCAAGCATCACGAAGCGCTGCATTTGTTGCAGCCCCTCGAGGAGGATGCTGAGTTGTTCGGGGATCACGAAACCCTGTCTCGCATTGGCCGTGCTTGGAAGGATCAAGGCGACCATGCGCTCGAAAAGAATGTGGTTTCCCCGGAGCAGTTGTCCAAAGCTGTTCCGAAACACGCGGCCTGGCAGTTCTACCACACCGCATATCGCCCCTACAAGGCGGCATACGATATCGGACACCATTACTACCCCGGCGTAAACCTAGCCACTCTTGCGTACTTGCTGGGTCACCACAAGGAATCGAAAACGGTTGCGGAGGAAGTGTTGCAAAGCTGCTCAACAATGGTTGCGCCGGACGGCGATTGGTTTTGGATTCTGGCGACGGAAGGGGAGGCTTCACTGCTCACGGGTCAGGCTGCCAAGGCAGCCACGTTTTACGAACAAGCCTTGCAGCAGATCGGCCGCTCAGAGGCTGGAATGGCCCAAAGCGCGTACGCACAGGTGTGTCGACTTTGGTGGGCCTTGGGCCGGAACAAAGTCATGAAGGTCTTGAAAGTCTTCAAGTCATTTCCAGAGATCTGGCAGAAACTCAAACCGGGACCGCTGGGTGACTGTGGGCATGCGCGGAGTTAGGCGGTACAGTCGCAACAGAAGCCATGGAGAACAACGAGTTCGGGTGCAACTTCGCTGCTTCTTCGTAGGGCTCCAATGCAGCGAGAGGGCGCCGGCACGTCTCAGGGTCAGCCTGAGGACTTCATCGTATGGCAAGGGTGTCCTTCCGGCAAGCGTGCAAAATCTTCACGTAGCGGTCCGGCGGCAAGCCGTGGCTTTCGGGGAGGATAGGTTGATGATACCGGGCGCCTGCCGCGGCGGCTGATTACGGCCGCGATGTCTCAAATTGGTGGCGCAGCGCCCGAAGCTCGTCGTCACAAACGAACCCCACGCAGCCGCCCGCGATCATCTTCATGCTCGAATCGCGCATCCAGCCGCCGCAGAATTCCAGGATCGTCTCCGGCGAACTCCACCAGCGCATCAATCAACTCGCGCTTCGTGCGTTTCGCCAGCAGCTTGCGCAGCCTTTCCGCCGCATCGGTGCAGGGGGCGGCTTTCTTCGGACGGCGTTTG
>JBEKZQ010000569.1:0-3573 GCA_049509675.1 Thermoguttaceae bacterium
AAAAATGGCGGGGCTCGCTGCGCTCGACCCACCCTACTTATGGTTACGACATTACTCGATTCGCCGATCCTTAGTCCCCGCCCACCAGAGGACCCGGCGAGTTGGACATCTGGGCGTCGGGCGTCAACACCAAGGGCGGCGCAGGGCTCGACTCCTTGTCCTGCAAGAGGCGGTAGAGCGTGCGGCGGTGCAAGCGCAGGCACCGCGCCGCGGCCGCCTTGTTGCCGCGGCAGCGGAGGATCACCTCCTCGATGATGAACCGTTCCATGTCTTTCAGGCCGCCGGACAGAGGCAGGCGGATCGATTCGGAAGCGGGCGAAGAGCGAACTTTTCCCAACATCTCGGTCAGGCACGATTCGCCAATCTCCGCGCCTTCGCTGAGCACCGCGGCCCGGGCCACCACGCTGGCCAGTTGCAGTGCATTGCCGGGCCAGGGATAGCCCAGCAGGACTTCGCGAGCGCGGGCGGAGAAACGCCGGGCCACGGCCTTTGCCGAGCCGCGCGGGGCGACCGCTTGGGCCGCCGTCGCATGGGCCAGGAAATACTCGGCCAGCGCCGGGATGTCTTCCTGTCGATGCCGCAGCGGCGGGACGGTGACGCGCACCACGTTCAGATAATAGTATAAGCCCGCATCGAAGCGGCCGCTGGCGGCTGCTTCTTCCACGTTGCACTTGACCGAGGCGATGATCCGTGCTTGCAGCCTGCCGCTTTGCAGCAGGTCGAGCAAGCGCGCCTGGGCCCAGAGCGGGAACTGACAGACCTCTTTGAGGAATAGGGTTCCGCCTTCGGCCTGTTGGAAAATGCCGGGCGCGGGGCGCCGGCCGTTCTCGGCGCCGTCGGCGCGGGGGGGAAACAACATCTCGTCCAGCGCCGATTCAGAAATGGCCCCGCAGGCGACGCGCACGAAGGGGCCGCGCGCATAGGCGCTGCGGCTGTGGATCTCGGCGGCCAGCAGCGATTTGCCGTTGCCCGGCTCCCCTTCCAACAGAACGGGCGCATCGCTGGCCCCGGCCTTGGCCACCAGGGCGATGATGCGGCGCATGGCCGCGCTTTGCGCGATCAGCGTGCGGTCGGCCGGCGCCGAGCGGGAAGAGGCGCCGCCGTTGGGCGCGGCCATCGCGGGCACGGCTGATGGTGCGGAGGGCCCGGAGCCGGGCGTGCGGATCTTCCGCAGCACGGCCCGCACCTCTTCGACCGTAAACGGTTTCGCAAGGTACTCCACCCGCGGCATGCGGACTCGCTGCCGCACGGCCTCGACCAGTCCGCGATCCACCACGATGACGACGGTCAAGCGTGGCTGAATGCTCACCGCGGAGCGCAGGAACTCGTCGTTCACCGCCGGCACGTTGAGGTCGAGAAAAAGCGCCTCCACGGCCTCCGACTCCAGCAATGCCAGGCATTCCGCCGCGGCGGTTGTAAACGACGGCCGTACGCCGTCCGACTTCAAGGCATCGTGGATGGTTTGCCCGATCGCCGGTTCCCGCGTCAGCAGCACGCCATGGGTGATTTCCATTTACCTGCCTCCTTGGAACAGAAAAGAATGCGGAAGAGTTGCGTTGGTCGTTGGCGACGCCGCTGCTGACGGAAAAATTGTAGCAAGTGCGGTGTCACCCAGTTGTCACTGCTGCGCCACCTTGGCGCGAAAATTTCAAAAAAAGGCCCTCCGTAGCTGGCATGACCTACGAAGGGCCGCGGAAGGGAGCCTCCCTCCCGGGAAAATCGTGCGGTGTTCGGCGGAAAAGGGGACAGGCACCTTTTGCCGGAACGGCCCTTCGGGTGCTTCGCACAAAAGGTGCCTGTCCCCTTTTCCCCTTTTCCCTTCGGCGTGGCGAAGAAATCCCGCGCTATTCGTATCGGTCGCGCCGTGGCGCGGATTGAAGGAAGTCGCCGGACTTCGCGCGCCCTGTGTCCGCCGGTCTCACCTGGGGTCGGCCGTGTGAGACAAACGGTCACAGGGCGCCGCGCGCCGGCTTGTCGCCCGCCGCGCCGCCTTGGCTCCGCGGCGCCGGCGAGCTAGGCTTGCCATGACGGCCGGCCATTGGCCGGCGACTGTTCCAAAAGAACCGGGAGGCGACGCCAGTGAAGCGGCAGATTCTCTTCGTGGACTGCGAGAAACACCTCGTCGATGGCCTGATACGGCTGTTTCGCGCGCGGGGCGGCAATTGGCGAATCAGTCGCGCCGACGGCATCCGCTTCGCCTGGGACCATTGGTCGCAAAATCCCCTGGATGCGGCCGTGCTGGACTTCACCGTCGCCGGCGAGGACGGCTTTCGGCTGTTGGCGCGGGCGAAAGCCGACAGCCGCACCCTGGCCACTCCGATCCTCGTTCTGACGGCCGGTCACTCGGTGGTCACCGAGCGACGCCTGATGGAACTGGGGGTAACCGACGTGCTGGCCCAGCCGGTGGCAGTCGGCGACCTCTGGGCCCGGTTGGTCCGCGCCGTGCAGATCAAGATCGGCCACGACGAACTCAAGGCCCTGAATGCCGCATTGGAACAACGGGTCTGCGACGGGGCCGAGCAGTTGCTCGTTGCCCGCCTGGAACTGGTGTGGCGGCTGGGGAGGATCGCCGAGTTCCGCGACGGCCACGGCAGGCATCACGTGGTGCGCGTGGGCTCGATGAGCCGCGCCATCGGCCGGGTTCTGGGAATGCCATGCGGTTCGCTCGAGCGGCTCTCGCTCGTGGCCCCGTTGCACGACTTCGGCAAGATCGGCATTCCCGAGGCGATCCTTGCCAAACCGGCGCCTTTGAGTCCCGCACAGTGGACGGTGATGCGGCAGCACTGCGAGATCGGGGCCGAACTGCTCCGCACCGAACCCGCTCTGCAAGGGCTTTTCCGCGAGTGGCGCGGCGCGCAGTACCGGCCCGTCGACCACGAAAAACAGGACTCTCTGCTGGCCACCGCCGCGGCCGTGGCCCTAACCCATCACGAACAATGGAACGGCGGCGGATATCCACGCGGACTGGCCGGGGAAGAAATCCCCTTGGAATCGCGCATCGTAGCCATTGCCGATGCGTTCGACTCTCTGACCTCGGCGCGACCGTACCGAGGACCGTACCGTGAGGACCAGGCCCTGGAGATCCTTGCGCGGCAAACTCCCAGCCATTTCGATCCCGCCGTCCATGCCGCTTTCCTGGAGGCCTGGCCGGCGATCCAGGCCATCCGCGAGCGTTTTGCCGATGCGCCGCCGCCTGCGGCCGGCGACGAACCGGTCGGCGCCGCGCGGCCATCGCTATGGGAAGAGGTTGTGACGCAGTACGACTGAGCAAACTTGACAGTTTCCGGCCTTGCCTAATCCAGGCCCTTTCCTTGCCGCCTATGCCGCCGGTCCGCTGGCCGCTGCGCGTCATGCGCAGCCGAAGAAGCCCAAACGACCATCGAAACGGCCACGCGATGGGCTTAGCCGCAAAAAAACCGCCGACTGCCGACCGTGTACTGCGGCCGAAGACGGGGAAGAGCGGGGTCAGACTTTAACAGCTAACTGGCCCTGACAGGCGGCATGGCGTCTGATACCGTATGGCGATCATGGCACGACCTCCACGCATTGACTTCCCCGACGCGCTGTACCACG
>JBEKZQ010000057.1:0-30566 GCA_049509675.1 Thermoguttaceae bacterium
GTGCCACGGTTGGCTTGTCCAACCGTGTTTCCAGCACTGCTGGGCAAGCCGGGCACCGACCGGAGGTTGGTCGTGGCACCCAACCGGTAATGTCGAAATGGACAGACCAGTAGGACGGATTGGCAATCCGTCCTACGGGCAACTGGCCAAGTTGCTATTCTACGGCGCCTAAGCGCGTCACTTCGCCTTGGACGTGCCTGGCGCGGCCGCGGGCGGGCTGGCGGGGCGAAACGATTTCTGCGTCGCCACCGGGTCTTGTTTCGGACCCGTTGAGCCGCCGGGCGCCGGCTTGGAGCCTGCGGAGCAACCGACAACGCCGCTCAGGAACAACACGATCAGCACGCATTTCATGGTGCGCATCCGGAGTTCCTTTCTGGATTACCTTGTTGAAGTTTCGTCATCGATCACGGATCGATGTCGACCGTCAAGCCGTCGGCCATTCCGGCGAAATTCTGAAAGTTCTGCATGTCCACGTCCTTGCTGACGGTGCGCAGGGCGCCGTCGGCGGCGCAGAACAACGCCACGTTCGGATGGTTGCTGCCGAATTGCGACCAGTCGACGTCGCCGACGCCCCAGGCCGCACCCATGGCGCCGCAGCCGAGCCACGAATAGCCGTAGGTTGGCGTGCCGCCGGTCCCCTTTCCGCCGTAGACCTCGCCGAACAGCATGGTGTGGCTCAGGCCATCGGTGATATCGACCGGGCGGGTTTGCGAGCGATTGGTAAAGATGCCCAGGCCGGCATCGCAGTTTGGGCAGGTCGTATATCCGATCACCCCGGCGGAGGCCAGGTAATTGGTCCGCGCCAAGGGATTGCCCGCCCCGTCGGCGAAGATCCCCGCCGCCATCACGCACTCCGGCGCTTGGTAGTAGAAGTGCATAATGGCGATGACTTGCGACTTGTTGGGGCGGTCCGAGGGACAACGGAAGAGGGAAATGTCGGTCTGGGCCAGGTTCCAGGCGGTGGGACGCTTCCAGAACGAGTCGCCCAGGACGGCCCGATTGAAAAGCGAGAGATTGCCGAACTGGGCCTTGTCGGTGTCGATCTGGTCGTGCAGCGATCCATATTCCAGGTAGGGCAACAACTGCGCCAGCGCGCTGGTCCATTGGCCGGGAAAGGGCGGGATCGGCGCTTGCGGCTTCGGCCCCAGATAGCCCGCCGGAAAAACCCCCTGAGCGAGCTGATAGTTGTGGGCTGCCAGCCCGATCTGTCGAAGATTGCCGCTGCACTGCACTCGCCGGGCTGCTTCGCGCGCCGACTGTACCGCCGGCAGCAGCAACCCCAGCAGCACGCCGATGATGGCGATGACCACCAGGAGTTCCACGAGAGTAAAGGCGTGCGGCGGCTCGCGCCTCATCGTGCGTTTCTCCGCTATACCGTGGACGGGGGACCGTCCTCCTTTTCCCTATAAAGGATAAACACTGTCCAGAATAGCCCTTACAACCCCTCACGGCTAGGCCCCGTCGTCCCCGGCATCGGGTTTTTTGCTTGCGATGACAGCTTCGATAGGCGAAAATAGGGGGAACCAATGCACTCATCGCGTCGTCTCTCGACTATGGGGGGGTCTTTCACCGGCAAAGGCCCCGAAAGTTGCGCAAACCCTCCGGAAACGGTCTAGGAAAAGGGACACCCGTCTTCATCGTGACCATCGAACCGCACGAACTGGTGTATCGATGTACTCACCTGGGAGGGTTAGCCGCGCGGAACTCGGCTCCCCTGACGCGGGCTACCAAACCGCGTTGCGTGTCAGAATAGATAAACTGCGGTAAACAGAGAAGAATTTATGGCCATTCGGATTACCAACATGTTTCGCAGACCTTCTGTGAAGTCTCGCCGCAATCGGACGCGTGACCGCTACAGTCGGGTGGGGGATACACGCCGAACACTCAGCATTGAATCGCTGGAATCGCGGCAATTGCTCTCGATCTCGCTCCCGGCGATTTCCGGCCAAACCGTCACTGCCGGGGCCCCCTTGAACGTCCCGCTGAACGCCACCGACAGCCTGGGCAACGCCGTGAACTACAGCGTTTCGGTCACCAACTCGCAGTTGACCAACGCCTCGGTCTCCAGTCCCACCTTGACGGCCACCGTGCCCACCGGCAATCCCAGCATACAGATCACGGTGAGCGATCCCACGGACAACATCAGCGGCACGATGACTTTCCAGTTGTTCAAGGATCTTGCCCCGGACACGGTCAACGAGATCACCACGCTGGTCAATGATACGAGTATCCGCGGCCAGCCCTTTTACGACGGCTTGACGTTCCACCGCGTGATCAAGGGCCTTGTGATCCAGGGCGGCGATCCCAACGGCAACGGCACGGGCGGTCCCGGCTATCAATACGACGACGAGTTCAACCAGAACCTGCAATTCACCGGCGCCGGCGTCCTGGCCTTGGCCAACAGCGGGCCGGACACCAACGGTTCGCAGTTCTTCATCACCGGGGCGGCCAATCCCTCCTGGAATTTCCGCTATACGATCTTCGGCTTCATGACCTCGGGATACGACATCCTGAACGAGATCGAGAATGTCCCGGTACAGGCCAATTCCCAAGGTGAAGTCAGCTCGCCGGTCAACACCATCACCATGACCTCCGTGACCACCAACACGGACACGGCCAACGGCGTGCTGCGGCTTTCGCTGCCCGCGGGGACGACCGGCACGGCCACGGTGACGGTCACGGCCACCGACAGCGTCACCAACGAGACCAGCAGCCAATCGTTCACGGTGACTGGCGTGCAGAATACGTCGGTGGACCCGCCTTACCTGACGCGTCCGATCAATCCCATCGCCACGGCGGCCAACACGGCGACCACGTTCCAGATCCCCGGTTTCGACATCAACGGCAACGCCATCGCCTACACGGCCAGCTTGACGACCACCAACGCCAACGTGGCGGTGTCGGTCAACAGTTCCACGGGTGCGGTGACGCTGACGCCCAGCAACGGCGTGACGGGCGTATTCGGCCTGAAGGTGGGCGTCAGTGCCGCCTCGCCCGCCAGCGGCGAGGCCACTTCGCAGGACACCCAGATCGTCCCCGTGTACGTCAGTCCCGCGGCCCCCACCGGCGTCCAACTCATTCCCGCCCCCGGCAGCACTTCGACCACCGAGACGAACCTCAACAACACCTCGGGCAAGACGCTGCAGTTTACGGTGACCGGCACGGTTGCCAACGCCGACGTAACGATCGTGGCCGACGGCACGCCGATCGGCGACGCCACCGCCAGCGGCAGCACCACCGTGGTCACCACCAATGGCACGTCAACGTTGACCGTTGGCTCGCACTCCATCACGGCCACGCAGACCTTGGCAAAACAGGCGGTCTCCGAGGGCAACCTGAGCACCACCACGGACTTGGCCAGCACGGCGTCATCCGCGGTGACCGTTGGCGTCTATACCACGCCGCCCACGTTCAACTTCACTGCCAATACCGTGGCCACGATCGGGGATGAGTACACCTGCCAGGTGACGACCGGCACGGACGCGGCCGGCACGGTTGCCTACGCCCTCTCCGAGAAGCCCACCGGCATGACCATCAACGCCAGTTCCGGCCTGATTACCTGGACGCCCACTTCGGGCCAGGTTCCCTCGGCGGAGGTCATCGTCGAGGCTACGGATCCGGCGGGCAACACCAGCACGCGGCATTTCACCATCGACGTCTCGGCCGGCAACAACGCCCCGGTGCTCGCGCCCGCTTCGCCGTCGCTGGGCACGCTGCACCTGAATACGCCGTTGACCATCGCCCTAAGCCAATTCATCAACAACGGCTCCGGAACGACCACGGTGACCGATGCCGACCAGAATGCCGTGCTGGGCGGAATCGCCTTGATCGGCATGACCGGCAGCGGACAGTGGCAGTACTCGCTCGACGGCAAGAGCTATGCCAACATCACCTCGCTCAGCGCCAGCACGGCATTGCTGTTGGCCCATGACGCCACGCTCCGCTACACCCCCAGCGGCACGACCGCCTCGACGGCCAGCATCACGTATCGGGCCTGGGACGCCACGACCGGCACCAATGGCGGGACTGCCAACCTGGCCGCCTCCAGCGCCGTCGGCGGCAGCACGGCCTTCAGCACCGCCACCGACACGGCCTCGCTCAGCGTGTCCGCCGTCACCGACAACCTGGTGCTCACTGCCGGCAGTCCGGTGCTGGGAAGCACCACCAGCAGCACGCCGCTGACGATCCCACTGACCGGGAGCTTCATCAACAACGGCGCCGCGACCACCACCATCACCGATTCCAACACCAGCGGCACGACCGGCGGCATTGCCGTGATCGGCATCACTGGCCAAAGCACCTGGCAGTATTCGACCGACGGCCAGAACTTTACCGACATGCCGTCGGTCAGCCCCAGTTCGGCGCTGCTCTTGGCTGCGACCGACCAACTCCGCTTCCAGCCCGACGGGAGCAAGAGCGAGAAGCCGACCATCACCTACTATGCCTGGGACGGCACCAGCGGCCAGAACGGCGGCACGGCCGACCTGTCGCAGGCCGGGGCGACCGGCGGCACCACGGCTTACAGCCTCATGAGCGATACGGCCGTGCTCAACGTCAACGACGCGCCGGTGCTCACGGCGGCCAGCCCCTCGCTGGGCAGCACCACGGCCAACGTCTCCAAGACCATCAGCCTGACGGGAACGTTCATCAACAACGGCACTGCCGCGACCACGATCACTGATGTCGATACCAACGCGGTGGTGGGCGGCATTGCCGTGACCGGCACCGCCGGCAAAGGCACTTGGTCCTATTCCTTGGACGGCACGACCTTCCACAACATCGGCACGGTGAGCAGCACTTCGGCCCTGTTGTTGCCCAAGACCGCCAGCCTCCGATACTCCCCCGACGGCAGCGACACGGAGACGGCCACCATCACCTACTGCGCCTGGGACACGACCAGCGGCGCCGCCGGGGCAACGGCCGACACCACGACCAACGGCGGCACGACGGCCTTCAGTACCGCCACCGACACCGCCTCGCTCACGGTCACCGCGGCCATACAGCGGCCGCTGCTCGCGGCCGCCAGCCCCTCGCTGGGAACCACGACCGCCAACACGGCCAAGACCGTCAGCCTGAGCGGTTCCTTCATCAACAACGGCACCCGCACGACGACCATCACCGATGCAAACGCCGGCTCGGTGGTGGGCGGCATCGCCGTAACCGGCACCACGGGCAAAGGCACTTGGGTCTACTCCTTGAACGGCACGACCTTCACTGCCGTGGGCACGGTAAGCAGCACTGCGGCCCTGTTGTTGCCCAAGACCGCTAGTCTCCGTTACACCCCCGACGGCACGGACGCCGAGACGCCCACGATCACCTACCTGGCCTGGGACACGACCGGCGGCGCCGCCGGCGCCACGGCCGACACCACGACCAGCGGCACCACGGCCTTCAGCACCGCTTCAGACACCGCCTCGCTTGCCGTCACCGCGACGGCCAGCGGCAGCCTTTCCGGATACGTCTACGTCGCCACCCAGAACGGCGGTCAGTGGACCAGCTCCAGCACGTGCATCAGCGGCGTTACCATCCGGCTGTTCCTCGAAGACAGTTCCGGAAATTGGAACGAGGTATCGGGAAAATCGCCGGTGCAGACGGCGGGCAACGGATTCTACAGCTTCAGCGGTCTGGCGGCGGGCGCCTATCAAATCCGCGAGACCGCTTCCAGCGAGTTCATCGATGGGACGGCCACTGCCGGCACGTTGGGCGGCACCACCGCACAGGACCAGGTCCAGGTGCAATTGGGGGCCGGGCAAAGCGCCAGCGGCAATAATTTCAGCGTGCAGGGATTGCCCTCTCAGTTGCTCTCTTTGCGGAGCTTCATGGCCTCCACGCCCGCGCTGAACATCATGTTCCAGCAGTTGCACACGGCCCCCTCCATCGACTTGGCGGGGACCGGAACGGCCGGCAACTACAGCGGCACGTTTTCCGCGGGCGGCGCGCCCGCCGCGATTGCCGCCTCCACGGCCACGATCACCAGTCCCGAAAGTCCCACGTTAGTTTCGCTCACGGCCACCATCACCAATCCCCAGGACGCAGGCGAGACGCTCTCCGCCGTGACGACCAACACCGGCCTGACCGCGACTTTCGCCGGCGATGTTCTCACGGTCTTCGGCGTGGCCGATCTGTCCGTCTACCAGACGCTCCTGCAAAGCATCACCTACAGCGACAGTCAGTCCTCGCCGCAGTCCACGCCGCGCACCATCAACGTGGTGGTCAACGACGGGACCAGCGACAGTGCCGCGGCCACCACGACCATGACCATCGTTTCGGCCCCGACCGGCTACACGATCACGGCCGACCACAGCCTGATCAACAGTGCCGCGGCCTCCGCGGCCGGCTTCACCTTCGCCGGCGCGACCGTGGGCGACACCTACAAGTACACCGTCAGCAGCAGCGGCGGCGGCAGCCCCGTGACCGGCAGCGGCACCGTATCCTCGGCCAGCCAAGACGTGACCGCCGTAAACGTCTCCTCCCTGTCCGACGGAACCCTGACCTATAGCGCGACGCTGACCGACACGGCCGGCCATACCGGCGGCGCGGTGACGGCCACGGCCACGCTGGACCAGACGGCTCCCGCCGGCTATACGATCACGGTCAACACCGATCTGATCGGCAAGTCCGGAGCAGATTCCACCGGCTTCACCTTTGCCGGCGCAGACGTGGGCGACTCGTACAACTACACCGTCAGCAGCAGCGGCGGCGGTTCCGTGGTCACCGGCAGCGGTTCCGTGACCGCCGCCGACCAGGACATCACCGGCATCAACGTCTCGACCCTGGCCGACGGCACGCTGACCTACAGCGTGACGCTGACCGACACGGCCGGCAACACCGGCACCGCGGCCACGGCCACGGCCACGCTCGATCAGACCGCTCCCACCGGCTACGGGATCACGGCCAACGACAATCCGATTACCGCCAGCACGGCCGCGTCGACCGGCTTCACGTTCGGCAACGCCGAGGTGGGCGATAGCTTTAGCTATGACATCAGCAGCAGCGGCGGCGGCACCGCGGTCGCCGGCGGCGGCACCGTCACCACGGCCGACCAGAAGGTGACCGGGATCAACGTCTCGTCCCTGCCCAACGGAATCCTCACCTACAGCGTGACGCTGACCGACAAGGCCGGCAACGTCGGCGCCGCCGCGACCACCACGGCCACGCTCAATCAGACTGTGCCCACGGGTTATACCATTACGCTGGACGAGAGCGCCATCGACAACGACAACGCGGCCACCGCCGGTTTCACCCTGGGCGAGGCCGAGGTGGGCGCCACCTACAACTACAGCGTAGTCGACGGCGCAAAGACGCTCACCGGCAGCGGAACGGTGACCGCCGCCACCCAGGACATTCCGGGAATCAACGTCGCCATGCTGCCCAACGGCACGCTCACCTACACGGTGACATTGACCAACACGGTCGGCGCCGGCACCCCGCAGTCGGCCACGGCAATCCTCAATCAGACCACGCCCGCCGGTTACTCCATCACCGCCGACGCCGCCACGATCGGCAATTCCAATGCGGGCGCGACCGGCTTCACCTTCAGCGGCGCGGAGGTGGGCGCCACCTACAACTATACGGTCAACGACGATGCTGGCGGAACCCCGCTCACCGGCACCGGCACGATCACCTCCGCCACCCAGGACATCAAGAACATCAATCTCACGGCGCTGCCCAACGGCAACATCACCTACAGCGTGACCTTGACCAACGGAGCGGGCGAGGGCAGTGCGGAGACCGCCACCACGGTCCTCAGCCAGACCGCGCCCAGCGGTTTTACCATCCAAGCCAATAATAACCCAGTCACGTCGGCCAACGCCGCGTCGACCGGTTTCATCTTCAGCGGCGCCGTGGTGGGCGATACCTACAGCTACACCGTCACCAGCAGCGGCGGCAGCGGCTCGGTGATGGGAACCGGCACGGTCACGTCCGCCGCGCAAAAAGTCACCGGCATCAACGTCGTTCCCCTGCACAACGGCACTTTGACCTATAGCGTCACGCTCGGCAACGGCGGCGGCACCAGCACGCCCGTGACGACCACGGCCACGCTGTCGCAGGCGGCGCCGGCAGGCTATGGCGTTACGCCCGACGCCACCAGCATCACCAGCGCCAACGTCACGTCCACCGGTTTCAAGCTTTCCGGCGCCGAAATCGGCGCCACTTACAACTACACCATCAGCAGCAACAACGGCGGCACGCAGGTGAAAGGCAGTGGAACAGTAAGCTCCGCCACCCAAGACATCACCGGCATCAACCTTGCCATGGTGCCCAACGGCATCCTCACCTACAGCGTGACGTTGAGCAACGGCGCCGGCGCCGGAACCGCTGCCACGAACAACACGGCCACCCTCAACCAGGCGGTCCCCGTCAACTACACGGTCACGGCCAACGACGCCACGGTGGACAACTCCAATGCCGCGAGCACCGGCTTCACGATCGCCGCCGCCGAGGTGGGTGTCAACTTCAGCTACACCGTCACCAGCAGCGGCGGCGGGCTGCAACTCTCCGGCAACGGCAAGATCACCACCAGCACCCAGAAAGTGACCGGGATCAACGTCGTCGGCATGACCAACGGCACGCTCACCTACAGCGTGATACTTACCAACGGGTTCGGCAGCAGCGATCCGATCACAGGCAATGCGACCCTCATTCAAACGGTTCCGGCCAACTATTCCATCACCGCCGACGCCGGAACGATCACCAATGCCAATGCCGGCTCGACCGGCTTCACGTTCGCCGGCGCCGAGGTGGGCGCTGCCTATAACTATACCATTACCAGCAGCGGCGCCGGCGGCGCCGCCTCGGTCACCGGCAGCGGCACCGTCACCGCCGCCAACCAGGACATCACGGGAATCGACGTGGCCATGCTGGCCAACGGCACGCTCACCTACAGCGTGACATTGAGCAACAAGGTCGGCGCCGGCAGCCCGGAGCCGGCCACGGCAACCCTCAATCAGACTGCGCCTGCCGGTTACGCCATCACCGCCGACGACAATCCGATCACCAATGCCAACGTCTCGACCACCGGCTTTACCTTCAGCGGTGCGGAAGTGGGCGCCGCGTACACCTATACGGTCACCGACAGCGCCAGCCAAACCACGCTCACCGGCACCGGCAGCGTCACCTCCGCCAACCAGGACGTCAAGAATATCAATCTCGCGCTCGTTCCCCACCTCTCGGGCCTGCCCAACGGCACCCTCACCTACAGCGTGACCTTGACCAACGGGGTGGGTGCGGGCATCGCGGCGCCCGCCACTACGGTCCTCAACCAGACGGCGCCCGGCACTCTTGCCATCCAAGCCAACGATAACCCCATCACGTCGGTCAACGCCACGTCGACCGGTTTCACCTTCGCCGGCGCGGGGGTGGGCGATACCTATAGCTATACCATCACCAGCAGCGGCGGCGGCTTGGTGACGGGAACCGGCCTGGTCACGTCGGCCGCGGAAAAGGTGACCGGGATCAACGTCGTGGGCCTGCACAACGGCATCTTGAGCTATAGCGTCACGCTCAGCAACGGCGCCGGCAGCACTGCCCCCGCGACGACCACGGCCACGCTGTCGCAGACGGCGCCGGGGACTTTTTCCGTTGCGGCCGACGCGGGCAGTGTTACAAACACCAACGCCGCGTCCACCGGTTTTACTTTCACGGGAGCCGAGGTGGGCGCTACCTACGCCTATACCATCACCAGCAGCGGCACCGGCGGCACTCCGGTCACGGGGTCCGGCAAGGTGGCCTCGGCCAACCAGGACATCACGGGGATCAACGTGTTGATGCTGCCCAACGGAACGCTGACCTTCAGCGTGACGTTGACCAACGGGGGTGGCACTACCGGCCCGCAGAAGGCCACAGCCACCATCAATCAGGCTATCCCCGCAAACTACACGGTCACGGCCAAAGACCTCACGGTGGACAACTCCAATGCCGGGAACACCGGCTTCACGATCGCCGGCGGCGAGGTGGGCGCCACGTTCAGCTACACCGTCAGCAGCAGCGGCGGCGCGGCCACGCTCTCCGGCAGCGGCACGATCACCGCCGGCAGCCAGCCAGTGACCGGGATCAATGTGGTCGGCCTGGCCAACGGCACGCTCGCGTACAGCGTGAAACTCACCAACGGTGTCGGCAGCAGCAATCCGATCACAGGCAATGCGACCCTCAATCAAACGGTTCCGGCCGACTATCACATCACCGCCGACGCCGCAACGATCACCAACGCGAATGCCGCGTCGGCCGGCTTCACGTTCAGCGGCGCCGAGGTGGGTGCTACCTACAGCTACACCGTGACCACCGACGGCGGCGCCGCTTCGGTGACGGGCGGCGGAACGGTGACCTCGGCCAACCAGGATGTCACCGGCGTCAACGTGGCCATGCTGCAAAACGGCAACCTCCTCTACAGCGTGACGCTGACCAACGGCATCGGCACGGGTAATCCGGCCACGGCCACGGCCGCGATCAATCAAGCGGTGCCCTCGGGCTTCACCATCACGCCCGATGCCAACCCGGTTCTCGCGACCGAGGCCTCCTCGACGGGGTTCACGCTCTCCGGGGCCGAGGTCGGCACCGCCTATTACTACAGTGTGACCAGCCCCAGCGGCAACCGCGTGACCGGCACCGGGACGATCGCCGCCGCCACCGAGGACATTACCGGAATCGACGTTTCCGCGTTCCCCGACGGCCACCTTACCTACAGCGTGACGTTGACCAACGGCGCCGGCACCAGCTTTTTCAACACTGCCACCTTCACCCTCGACACGTCTGCCGCGGCAGTGATCGCCCTGTCCGGCAGCAGCGTTGGCGGGAACCAGGCCGCCGGAACCAAGGTGGGCGCCCTGAGTATGTCCGGCAAGGAAGTCGGCAACACGCAAAGCTTCAGCCTCGTTTCGGGCACGGGCAGCGACGACAACGCCTCGTTCACCATCGTCGGCAACCAACTCCAGACCAGCGTCCCGTTGAATCCTCAAACCAAGTCCAGCTATGCCATTCGCGTGGCCGGCGTCACCGACTACCTGGCCAGCGACGTCGTCGATGAAACCGGCGTGAGCAGCCCCCAGGCCTACCAGGTGACGTACACGCCGACGCTGATGCCCGGCAGCACTGCCATTTCGCAACTGGCCGCGGCCGGTGAGCTCTTCCTGGGCTCGAACACCAGCGGCACGTGGGTCAACGCCGTCACGGCCGATAGCGGCGCGGCCGGAAGCCTGGCACAAACGAATTATCAGGGCGGCTACTCGGCTTTCTGGTCCTCGGTGACCGCCGCGCATCCCTCGGCCGCGCTCAAGGACGTGCTCGGCTCCTGGGGCGTGGACACGACGAACAACGCGGTGTGGGCCGTTGTCGACTATTCGGGGCAGTTTGCCGCCGAGGTCCAGGTGGCCGCCCAGCAAACGTTCACGCTTGCGGTTCGCACCGCACCGCCCAGCGGGTACTCGATCGCCGTCGATGCACAGCAACTGACCACCGCAACCGCCGGCTCGACCGGTTTTACCTTGACCAACGCGGAACCGGGCGCCACCTACGCCTACACCATCACCAGCAGCGGCAGCGGCGGCACGGGTTCGGTGACCGGCAGCGGGCTAGTGAACTCGGCCGTCGAGGACGTTACGGGAATCGACGTTTCCACGCTGCCCGACGGCGTGCTCACCTATAGCGTGGTTCTGACCAACGGTGCGGGCAGCGGGGCGGCGGCCACGGACAAGGCCTATCTCAACGTTGCGCCGGCGGCGGGCGCCGTCGATATCGTCCTGGCGCAAACCGACAACTGGCTCAACAGTTAAGGAACCGTAAGAGAATACGTTGATCAATCATCGTGGGACGGATTGCCAATCCGTCCTACGGTCAACTGGCCAACTCATTGTTTAACGGGTCCTAAGTGCCGTGTGGCGGCTGCAACAGAGTGCCCGGCTTCGCAAGGGTTTTGCGCGGCGGCTGGGCGGGCCCTTTCAGATCCCAGGCCACCAGCCAACGAGTGCCGAGGGGCACCAGGGCGAAATCGCGAAGCAAACGCTTTTCCAGATCGGGCATGTGCCCCGCCCCATAGAAAATGGCGATCTTGTGCTTGCCCGATGCGATCTGCTTGCGCAACACGTCCAAGGCCGCCTTGTTCCGCTCGGTGATGATCGTCGAACCGTCGGGACCGCTGATCGCCGTGAGCATACCGTCCATTTCCTGGAACTGCTCGGCCATCACCCGCTTCAGCGCCAACGCCCGATCACCATCCAGCAGGGCGGAGAGAACCTCCGATGCGGTCGCGACATCGGAGCCCTGCCCGGACTGCGTCATGGCATAGCCCATCAGGCGACCGAACATGCCAAGCACCGTTTCGCCCCGTTGTTGCATCGAGCGGGCGACCTGTTCCGGCGACATGTCGGCATGCACCATGTTCGGCAGCGTGTAGTCGACCTCGTCGAGCTGGAATTGCAACTCCAGCAGGCTCTTCATGCCGTTCTGCAAGAGCGAAATCGGGTTGTCGCTGGACTTTCCGCCTTTGGGGATTCTGGTCCCCGGCGGAGCCACCAACTCGTATAACACGGCGTCGTACGCCTTGAACTCGTGGTTGAGTTGCTGGTAATAGCTTTTTTGGGCGATGTGTACGGCCGCCACCAGATCTACCGAGAGTCGCGCCGCCGACGCCTCACGCGGAACCAGTCGCTCAATGGCCCGCTCGGGTTTCTCGGGCCCTTTGGCCCCCAGGGAAGCCAACGGAGCAGAGGCCAACAGAGCCGCGAGAGCCGAAATGAGTTTACGTTGGTTCACGACGAAAATCTCCCGAAAACAGAATTTATTACTGTGCGCTGTTTGCCATGCGCCAACCCGCAGTCCTTGGGGAACGAATTCTACCACGACCAACCAACCGTTCACACTATAACTCCCAGGCTGCAAATGGAAAGCCGCTGCCCTGTCCCGGATCTTATTCATAAGACTGGGTGGGTCGAGCAAACCGCTGTACTGGTGGGGCTTCGGTCGCTTGCCGCCGGTCTGATTCGTTTACCGGGTGTGGGGAGCAGAGTTTCGTCGGTTTGCGAGCCCCACCATAATGTTGCGCAACCTTGACCCACCCTACATTAATAATACTGGTTAGGCATATATAAATATGCATTAGACGGGTTGCACCCCGTTGGCGTTTCTTGTACACTGCTCATCTCGGGAACATTCTCTCCCCTCTTTGGAGTGTGTCGCTCTTGACGACCGCACCAGAAGCAATCATGATAAAATGGTTGCTTTGTGGGGTATGGGAAAACAGACGGAGCCGATTGCGGCCCTCGTTTTCTATCGAAACTGTTTGCCAAATGTACTTTGCTTGACATTTGTTCCTCAATCGCGTCTGATAGTAGCTTACGGCCAGTGTGATCTGCAATCGAAAAGAGTGTTGCATGAACGTCTCCAGCTCGGCAGACCAAGCGGTCCGCATCGAGTGCGACGCATCGCTCGGTTTTCAGGCCTGGCTTGCAGAAGCCGGTGGCTCGTTGGCCGTTTCGACTTATCAGGCGGGCAAAGTGGCGTTGATCGGTTGGGACGGACGACAGGTCACGCTGTTGATGCGGCAGTTCGACAAGCCGTTGGGGATGGCCGCGGTCAAGGATCGGATCCTTTTGGCAACGCGGCACGATTTCTGGATGTTCGCCAACGCCAACTTGTTGGCACCCGATTTCCTGGAAGATCAGCCGGGCCGTTACGACGCGCTGTATCTGCCGCGCGCCACGTATCACACGGGCGATCTGAACACGCACGACGTCGCCATGGCGGGCGACGACGTCCTGCTGGTGGCAACACGATTTTCCTGCCTCGCCCGGCTGAGCACGGACTTCAATTTCACGCCCGTTTGGAAGCCGCGCTTCGTGACCGACCTGGTGCCGGAAGACCGCTGCCATCTCAATGGCTTGGCGATGCGTGACGGGCGGCCAAGGTACGTTACCGCCCTGGGCACCACCGATGTGGCCGGTACATGGCGGGAAAAGAAGGCCAGCGGCGGCGTGCTCATCGACGTCCAGAGCGACGAGATTCTCGTCGGCGGCCTGGCGATGCCCCATTCCCCCCGCTGGCATGGTGGACGGCTCTGGCTGCTCAATTCCGGCGCGGGCGAGTTGTTGGTGGTCGATGCGGCGAGCGGCCAGACGAACGTGGTTTGCCGCTTACCAGGCTATTTGAGGGGGCTGTGTTTCTTGGGAACTTATGCAATCCTCGGGTTGTCGAAGATCAGGGAGAAACATATTTTCGGCGGGCTGCCCGTGCAGAATCGCTGCGAGAAGCTGCAGTGCGGGGTGGCGGTGGTCGATACGCGGACCGGTGGATTGGCGGGTCTGTTCGAGTTTACGGCAGGATGCGAAGAGCTTTACGACGTTCAGTTCTTGCCTGGTGTTTACCGGCCGATGATCCTGAATTTGGACAAGCCGGCGGCACGTCAGGCAATGACCAATCCCGAGTCGTCCTTCTGGCTGCGCGCCGGCAGCGAGATCCGTGATTTGGTAGGCAAATAAGGGATCGGAGTCGGGAACTCCGTTACAGTTCAGAGGTACAACCATGTCGCTGTTCCGTTCATGGCAAGTCGCCGCTACCAAGGCTGAGGCGAAGAGTGGTCGCAAGCGCCGTGCTGCCCGAGCGCAGCGCGACAGGGTCAGCCGTCGCTACCGTCGCTTGCTGATCGACCCATTGGAAGTGCGGGTGCTGCTGACCGTCGTGCCCATGAACACGACGGACATGCTCGCCAGCGACCCCAGCCACTACAACCTGCTGGACAACGTGGCCCCCACCTATACCTCGCCCACCCAGCAGACGACCGGCACGACGGGACTGGGCGCGACCGCCGCGGGCGGCCATGCCGTGGCCACCGACCACAACGGCGATTTTGTCGTGGTTTGGACCACCTACGACGCCGTGGGACTCGATCCCGCGACCGGCAAGCCGTGGATCGATCCGACCACCGGCCAGACCATGACGGACGCCAACATTTACGCGCGTTACCTGACCAACGAAGTGCAGCGTCTGACCCTGCCCGCCGCGGCCGCCACGAGCACTGCCGCCAATCCCTGGCGCATGTGGTTGAACTACAACTACGAGGTCCAGGAACTGTCGATCACGGCCTCTTCGCAGCCGGCCGATTATGTGGAGCCCAACACGCCGGTCAATTTGGCGCCTACCACGTTCGTGCCGACGGACATCACGGGCACGTTCACCCTGACGTACAACGGCGTGTCGACGGCGCCGATTTCGTTCTCCGAGCTGCAGCCGAACGGACTGCCGGTGCCCTTGAGCGGACCGACTAGCAACGCCGCGGCCATCCAAAGCGCGCTGAACCTGGTGCCGGGGCTGGAACAGGTGAAGGTGCAGGCGGTGGACAGCGGTCACTTTCAAATACTTTTCCCCGCCCTGCCGCCGGTGTTGAACGTGGGCGATGCCCCGCCGTGGCAGATGATCAGCGTGGCCCAGTCGCCCCCTCCCGCCTGGACCAGCGGTTTTCTGCCCGCCGTGGAAGTGACCGAGACGAGCCATGCCTTCCAGGTGGGCGGCACCACGGGCATTCCCATTATCGGCAACAATCCCACGGCCACGGCCAACTACATCCAGCAGTATTTCACCATGGCCGTGGCGGCACAGACGAACGTGGAAGCGCCCGTGTTCGAGGGCCCGCCGGACACTTCGGACGTGGCCATTGGCGGAGAGAGCAATCAGGGCGACCCTTACACGGCGCCGGTCACCCTGGGTTCGGCCCAGCCGATGCCCCTGGTGGTGGCCAGTCCGCACCCGGTCCCCGCCGGTTACAGCGGCGCCGGCGATCAGGGCGATACCACGGGCGCGGTCCACTTCGACATCACCTTCCAAGGCAACTGGGGCACGGAAGATGCGCCCCCCCTGACGCTCGCCAAGCTTACCGATCAATCGGGCGCGGTGGTGCTGTCGCAGGTCCAGTCGGCGAAGATCCTCAAGGAGTCCAGCCCGCAGTTCCGCGTCAACGCGCCCGAGCCGTCCGATCCGAACTCGCCCTTCCCGACCAAGACCAACCAGACCAACGCCTCGGTGGCCATGGCCGCCGACGGCGGTTTCGTGATTACTTGGCAGAGCCAGGTGACCGACGCGACGAGTTTCGGCTCGCAGAGCGACATTTACGCGCGGCGGTTCGAGCCCACCGGCTATGTCGACGATCCGACGCAGGTGGCCTTCATTGCCGACAACAACTTCGACGGCGTGCCCGACACGCCGATCCAGTGCGTGCGGCCGCTGGGCAGCGAGTTCCGCGTGAACACGTACACCGCCAATGCGCAGGTCCAGCCCGACGTCGCCATGGACCCCAACGGCAATTTTGTCATCGTCTGGGCCGATCAGGGCCAGGATTATAGTTTCTTTAACGGCGTTGTGGCGCAGCGATTCGACCGCGACGGCAACCGCATCGGCAATGAGATTCTCGTCAGCCAGTACAAAACGAACGTCAATTTCTCGCCGTACGTGGCCATGGACAACCGCAGCGACTTCGCCGTCACTTGGGGCCTGACCAGCGATCCGCACTACGAACAAGGCCTGCCGTTCGTCTCCAGCCTGCAAATCGAGGTCCTGGGCGCCCAGAACAACGTCCTTATCGCCCAGGGCCAGTTGGCTGCCAACGGCGCCGGCGGCGATTCCAGCGTGGTCTTCGACAACAACGACAATTTTACGGTCGTCTGGGATGAGGCCGGCGGAACTTCCAACATCGGGCAGGTCGGGTTAGAAACCGTGTACGGCGAGGAATGGGAGCTGTATCAACACAACGCGAACACGGGCGCCTTGATCACCGATGCCAACGGCAATCCCTTGGTCAGCGGCAACGTGTTGCGCCCGGAATTCCGCGTCAATAGTGCCGATTTCAACATCGGCAGCAACGTCTACTGGCCCAATGGTGATGCTGCCGACCAGGTGGCCATGGACGCCGACGGCGACATGGTCGTGGCCTACGAGGGGTTTGCGCCGGAAATCTCCCAGGACGTGATCATGCCGGGCACGTATTTTGCCGACCTGGTCAATCGTCCGGAGAACAGCGATCTGATTCCCTACCTGACCGACACGACGGGGCAGCCCGTCGGCCTGCCCGCTGGCACCACTTCCACATTGTTCGCCGGGCCGGGATTTTACGGCATCTACGAACTCAACCAACTGACCGCCGCGGAAGGCGGGGCCAACATCGACACGGCCATCGAAGATATCCTGATCCACGCCGAGAACGCCGTCAACCCGGTGACCGGTTTACCCATTCCGGCGGCGAGCGCCTCGCAACTCGGCCGCATCCGCGCCATTCTCGACCAGGTGGCCGGGCTGCTGCGGGGTGACGCCAACGGCGTCATGTTCACGCAGTACGATGCCTCGCCGCAAGCGCCCTACAAGAGCCAGTTGGACATCCTCAGCAGCGACAGCGTGGCCAACAACACCCGCGACGGACAGGACGAACAGTTCTTCATCGCCCTGGATGAGCACACGCTCTTTGTGCCCGGCCAGGATCCGGGCATTCACAATGGCCCCGTCCACGGCGGCACCTTTCCCATCCGCGTCAACGGAGTCACCGGCACCGTCACCGTCGTGCCGGCGCCCAACAACGGCCCGGGCATCGACGTGCTGGCCACGCAGGCCAACCTCGTGGCCACCCTGCGGAGCCTGCAGTCGGTGGGCAAGAACTGGCCCATCGGCAACAACGACGTGCCCGAGGGCCCGGTCGACGTCCGCTTGGTCACCCCCGAGGAGCTTATGGCCCGCGTAGGCACGCCCTGGGACATCACCACGGACGCCGATGGCTTTCCCACCGGTATCGATCCGTTAACCGACTATGTGTGGGAAGTGACCTTCCAGGGCGAGTTGCACGACACGCCCACCATCATGTACATGCCGGCCAATAACGGCAATTTGCAGACCACCACGGTCAAGGTGCCCAGCATCATCCAGATCGTCCTGGACCCCAAGAATCTGGGGCAGTTCACCTACACCTTGACTGGGACTTCCAATCCCAACCCCGTCAATTACACCTACGACCCCACCAATCCGCCCACGGCCGGGACGATCGCGGCGGAGTTGAACATTCCCGTGGCCGACGTGACGGTCACCTACACCACCGACGCAACGGCCCCATTCCAGACCATCACCACGGTTACGATCACGATCTATCCGGACGACAACATTGCCGGGACGTATGTTCCGCCGCAAGTCGGGCAAGGCCAGCAGCCGCCGAATCCGCACGGCACGATTACCGTCAGCAAGCTGCAAGACGCCAAGTTGCTGACCGATTCGGCGTCCGACCCCACAATCATGGACTACCAGAACGCCAATTTGGGCATCGCGCAGACCAACTCGGCCGTGTCCATGACGCCCGACGGCAATTTCGTGATGGCTTGGACCCAGACCAATCAATACACCGACGGCGGCGCCTCCAACCAGACCATCCAGTACCGGCAGTTCAACGAGAGCACCGACACGGCCGGGCCGCAGGTGGCCGGCCTCGTGGGGCCGGGCGGACGACCCGTGCAACAGAACGGGCAGATCGTCAACGCGCAAGGCCTGTCGTGCATCGTCGTGACCTTCGACAAGGAGGTGGACTCGGACCTGGATCCCACCTCGCCGTTGTGGAACGGCAGCGTCTACAATCCCAAGAACTGGGAGCTCATGAAGAGCGGCACGCAGGCGGCCAACGGCATCCGCCAGATCTACTATGGCGTGAATGAGGCGAACTGGTTGTCGCAGTCGCAGTTGGCGCAGTTTTCGGGTTTGTCGGCGCCCGCCGACAACTGCTACGAGGCGGTGCTCGTGCTGAACGGCAGCGGCCTGGCGACCGGCGCGGCCACCGCGCTTGGCACGGGCCATTATTCGCTCGTGGTGCTGGCGTCGCTCACCGACAGGGCCGGCGTGCCGCTGAACCGCACCGGCTACCAACCCCAGGGCGCCCTGTTCCAGATCGATTTCGACGTCCTCATGCCCAGCGCCAGTTCCGATACCCTGGTGAGCACCACCGATCCGTCCGCCGGCGGTCAGTATACCCGCCCCGCCAACGATCCCGACGCGCCCAATCCCAACAGTGTCGCTTCCGACGCCAACGGCGATATGGTCGTGGTCTGGACGAGCACCGATCCGACGCATCCGGGCATCTATGCCAAGATGTATCAGCGGACATGGACGAACGTCAACGGCGTGCGGCAGTTGTCCAAGCCGACGGTGGTCAAGACTTACAGCAATCCGGCCAACCCGGCGACAGAATGGCTCAACGACGAGATCCAGGTCACGGCCGATCCGACCGCCCAGTACGCCTCGGTGGCGCGGGATGCGGCGGGCGATTTCATCGTCACCTGGGCCGCTCAGAACGCCTACGGATCGAGCACCGATTTCGACATCTACGCGCGGCGCTACAACGCGGCCGGCAATCCGATTCTCCCTTCCAACCCGGTCAATGCGGCGGTCAATCAGGACACGTTCCGCGTCAACACCTACACGGCCGGCGCGCAGCGCTATCCGACCGTCGCCATGGATAACCAGGGCGACTTCGTCATTACCTGGCAGAGCTACGGCGAGGACGGCAGCGGCTACGGCATCTACGCCCAGCGCTATGATCCGCGCGGCTTGCCCGTGGGCGGCACCGACGACGCCCAACTGATCACGTTCGTCGGCCACCCGATGGTCGATTTCAAACTGCAGTGGAACGGCAACAGCAGCGGCCTGATCTCGTACCGCGGCAACGCGGCGGCCATCGTCAGCGCGGTCGAGGCGGCCATGGCGCAACTGGGCGGCCCCAATGTCCAGGTCCAGGTCAAAGCCGTCAGCGGTACGCAGATCCTGATCCAGTTCGTGGGGCTCAGCGCCGGCCAGGACCAACCGCAGATCTACGCCCAGATCGTCAACCTGATCTCCGGCGACCCCGGCGCCACCATCTCCGTGTCAACCACGATCCACGGCAACATGGGCGAGTTCCAAGTGAACGACACCACTGCCAACAACCAGGTCTATCCCGACGTGGCCATGGGCGAGCAGGGCGACTTCGTCATCACCTGGACCAGCTTCGGCCAGGACGGCGACGCGCCGTACCAGAGCAACGTCTATGCCAAGAAGTTCATCAGCAACCAGACCCTCGTGCAACAGTCGACCCAGAACCAGTTGGCCGGCTTCTCCGGCGTCAGCCAGTCGAATCCCGTCCTGAAGGCCGTACGGCAGGTGGTCACCGAGGACGCCCCCAAGAACCACGTCGTCACCGCGCCCTCGGCCTATGACGGCGTGGTGGAGCTGGAAGCCAATTCCTTGCTGGGCGTCGACATCGGCTCCGGCGTGCTCTTGACCGGCGGTTGGGACATCCTGACCGCCGCACACGTGGTATGCGAAGACCTGACCACCATCCCGGTCGGCAGCGTGGTGGTCGATTTCGACCTGCCCACCGGCCGCTTCTCGCTGACCGCCACGCAGATCATCGTCAATCCGGCTTACGTGCCGGACAACGGCACCGGCTTGCCGGAGAACGATCTGGCGATTGTGGTCCTGCCGCAAATCGCTCCCCCCGCGGCGCAGCGCTACAACATCTACCTCGGCGCCAACGAGTTGGCCCAAAGCCAGCAGACGCCCTTCATCATGGCCGGCTATGGGCTGACCGGCCAGGGCGCCACCGGCGAAGTCCCCAACTCGTTCGGCGTCAAGCATTCGGCCGAGAACGAGTGGCAGGTCCTGGGCACGCGGTTCAACGGCATGCCGATGGCCAGCTTTGGCATTCCGGCGGCCGGCAATTTCGCGTCCGTGCCCGGTTCGTTGCTGTCGTATGACTTCGACAACGGCAATCCCGCCAATGATGCCTTCCAGCAACTGTTTGGCATCGTCAGTCCGAACCTGGGAGCGGTCGAAGGGGCGCAGGCGCACGGCGATTCGGGCGGACCGGAGTTCATCAACGGGCAGATCGCCGGGATCACCGACTTCGTGCTCGATCCGCTGGTCTCCGACATCAACGGCGGCGCCAACCCGGGCTCGGTCGAGTACGGCGACGTGTTCTTCGATTCGCGGGTTTCGTTCTACGCCCCCTGGATCAACTCCGTGCTGGCGGCGCCTACCAACAGTACGCCCGAGTTCCGCGTCAACGTCACCATTGCCAATAATCAGAAATGGTCCACGGTGGCCATGGACGCGCAGGGCGACTTCGTCATCACCTGGACCAGTTATGGCCAGGACGGCACCGGCAACGGCTACGGTCCCGGCGCGGGCGGCGTCAACGGCGTATACGCCCGGCGATACAATTCCAGCGCCACGGCCACCAGCGGCGAATTCCTCGTCAACACGACCACCGCCGACAACCATCAGTTGTCGCGCGTGGCCATGGACGCCGCCGGCGACTTCACGATCGCCTGGGAGGGCTACCAGGACCGCCCGCTGGTAGTGCCCGGCAGCACGTCGCCTTCCCCGCCCGATTCGCCCAACAGCTACGGCATCTTCGCCCAGCGGTACGTCCGCACGTCGCTGATCGGGCAGACCTCGGGCGGGCAGGCCCTGTATGGCCCCGACGGCGAGTTGGGCAGCGAATTCGAGGCCAACAGCACCACCCCGGGCGATCAGCGTTCCCCGGCGGTCGGCATGGACGATGCCGGCGATTTCATGATCGTGTGGGCCGGCAACGGCGTGGACGGCACCACCGGCGTGAGCGATACCCAGGGCATTTGGTGCCGCATCTACGATCAATCGGCCGACAAGGCCGGTCCCGTGGTCGGACAGGTCTGGGACCACAGTGTTCCGCCTTCCGCCCCGATCAACAACCAGATCCTCAATGGAAACACGATCACCGACCTGGACCCCTCTACCAATAAGCCGGTTCCGACTCAGTTGATCGTCACCTTTGGCGAGAACCTGAACACGCTCGGCGGAGCGAGCGGACCGAACAGCGTCCTGAACCCCACGAATTGGAGCCTGTCGCTGAACGGCACGGCGCTCGGCGGGGCCGTGACGCCGTTGGCGTGGTTCAACCGGGACCCGAAATACAACACGTTCGAGGTCGTCCTACAGCTTAACGGTGGTCCGGGCCCCAGCGTACAGCCGCTGTCTGCCGGGACCTATGTGCTCACCGCCTTCGATTCGATCCAGGACATTTTCGGCAATGCGCTGGACGGCAATCTGGACGGCGCGCCGGGCGGCAACTTCCAGATCACCTTCAATGTTTCTACGACCCCCGGCGGTGCCAATTCGACGCCCAATCCCCCCACTCCCGGTCCGCCTGGCACGCCATTACCAGGCGGTGTGGATACCCCCATCAACACCATTCAGCAAGGCAACCAGAACCAACCGGCCATTGCTACCGACGCCCAGGGCGACTATGTCGTGGCCTGGACCAGCTACGGTCAAGGTCTCGACACGGCCATCGAGGGCGACATCGTGGTCCAGCGGTTCGACCGTTACGGCAAGGCCCAGGGCGGACAGTTGACGGCCAACGCGGTCACTACCGGCAACCAGTACGAGCCCGACGTCGCCATGGACAGCTTCGGCGACTTCGTGGTCGTGTGGACCAGCAACGAGAACCAGGCCGCTTTCGGTTACGACGTCAATGCCCGCGTCTTCGATTCATTCGGCAACCCACTGACGAACGATATCCTGGTCAACCAGTACAGGCTCAACGATCAGGTCCTGCCGAAGGTGGCGATGGATTCCGTGGGCGATTTCGTGGTCACCTGGACCAGCTACGGCCAGGACGGCAGCAGCACGGGCGTCTTCGCCCGCCGTTTCAGCCTTGAGGGCCTTGCCGCGAGCCCGGAGTTCCAGGTGAACACCTTTACGCAGCACCAGCAGCAGAACTCCGACGTGGCCATGGACAGCAACGGCGATTTCGGCATCATCTGGCAGAGTTACCAGCAGGACGGCGCCGATTGGGGGATCTTTGCCCAGCGCTACAATTCGGCCGGTACACCGCAGGGCGGCGAGTTCCAGGTCTCCTCGTCGAGCAACGATAAACAAGTCACCCCCTCGATCGCCATGGACGCCAACGGCGACATTGTGGCGGCCTGGGCCAGCTTCGGCCAGGACGCACCCGGCGGCTACGGCGTCTACGACCGCCGCTTCAACGCGGCCGGCACACCGCAGGGCGGCGAACAACTCGTGAACACGTTTACCCCGGGCTACCAATGGCAGCCCCAGGTGTCCATGTCGGCCACCGGCGGCTACGTGGTCACCTGGTCCAGCTACGGGCAGGAGAGTACCGCGACGCCCGGCTACGGCATCTTCGCACGCATCTACGACGCCAACGGCAACGAGATCAAGACCGGCGCCCAGCCGGGCGAGTTCCAAGTCAATTCAACCATCACCGGCAACCTGGGCGACCAAGTGACTCCCGACGTGGCGGTTGACTCCAACGGCAATTTCGCCATTGCCTGGGCCGGACCGGACGCGAGCGGCACGGGGATTTACGCGCGCCGCATGGTGCTCAATGCGGCCCCGTACAACACGCAAAGCGTTTCGGTCACGCAGAGCCTGCCCACGAATCAGCGCGGCACGCCGGCGCAGACTGTAACCGTTTCCCCCATCGTGGTCACCGGCATCAGCCCGGCTGTCGGCGCGGTGCTGGGTGGATCGGTCACGACCTTTAATGTTTCGCTTTCCGGGACGGTCGATCCGACCACCCTTCCAGGGGCCTTCGGTGTCAGCGGCGTGGCCGCCACCGTGGGAACGCCCACCGAGGTCGGCACGACCAATACCTGGCAAGTCCCGGTCACGCATCTTGTGGCGGGGGCATTGACGTTCACTGCCTCGACCTCGGGCCACCCCATCCTGGACATGTCCGGCGGCATGGTGGCGTCGGCCTCCGGGAACTACACCATCAATCTCACGCCGCCGACCTGCGTCGGCACAACACTTCCCGGCGGCGGAACGCTCCTGGGCGCCTCACCCACCATCGACCTGACCTTCTCCGAGCCGGTGACGGGAGTGACGACCAGCGCCCTGACGCTGGGCGGTCCCGCCGGGGCCGCGGCCTCCGTGACCAGCGCCACCAACTTGGGCGGCAACAGATATCGCTTCCAACTGGCCGGCCTGGCCAATGGAGGCTTGACCCTCACCTTGACTTCCGCCATTGAAGACCTGTACGGCAACGCCTTTGTGCCGCTCACCTGGTCGGCCACGGCCGACGCCCGCGGGCCGGCAATCAGCAGCCAGACTCCCACCGCCGCTTCGGTAATCAGCGGCACGAGCACGAACATCGTGGTGACGTTCGCCGTCCCGGTCAGCGGGGTGTCGGCGGCCGCCTTGAAGCTCAGCGGCCCGGCGGCTGCCACCGCATCGATCGGCACAGTCACTTCCCTGGGCAACAATGCCTACCAGTTCGCGGTCAGCAAGCTGTTGGGCGGCCCCTTGACGGTCACCCTGGGCGCGCCCATTGCTGACGGCAACGGCGTGGTCCTGGCGCCGGTTGCCTGGAACTACACCGTCCAGACTCCGCCCACCGTGATCGGCACGACGCTGCCCGGCGGCGGAATGCTGGCGGGCACGTCGCCCACCATCGACCTGACCTTCTCCGAGCCGGTGACGGGGGTGACGACCAACGCCCTGACGCTCACCGGTTCCGCCGCGGCCTCGGCGTCGGTCGCCAATGTCAGCAACTTGGGCGGCAACGCATACCGCTTCCAACTGGCCAACTTGGCCAACGGAGGCTTGACCCTCACGTTGACCAGCGCGATTCAAGACCTGTATGGCAACCATTTGGTGCCGCTGACCTGGCCGGCCACGGTCGACGCCAGCGGGCCCACCGTCAGCAGCCATACTCCCACCGCCGGTTCGGTAATCAGCGGCACGAGCACGAACATCGTGGTGGCGTTCGCCGTCCCGGTCAGCGGGGTGTCGGCGGCGGCCCTGAAGCTCAGCGGCCCGGCGGCTGCCACCGCATCGATCGGCACAGTCACTTCCCTGGGCAACAATGCGTACCAGTTTGCGGTCAGCAAGCTGCTGGGCGGCCCCTTGACGGTCACCTTGGGCGCGCCGATTGCGGACGGCAACGGCGTGGTCCTGTCGCCTGTTTCCTGGAGTTACACCGTCCAGACGCCGCCCACCGTGATCGGCACGAGCCTGCCCGGCGGCGGAACTCTGGTGGGCACGTCGCCCACCATCGACCTGACCTTCTCCGAGCCGGTGACGGGGGTGACGCCCAGCGTCCTGACGCTCTCCGGTCCGGCCGCGGCCGCGGCCTCGGTCACCGGCGTCAGCAGCTTGGGCGGCAACGCGTACCGCTTCCAACTGGCCGGCCTGACCGGCGGAGGCTTGACCCTTACGTTGACCAGCGCGATTCAGGATCTCTACGGCAACCACTTCGTGCCGCTGACCTGGTCGGCCACGGTGGTCACAGTCCAGTCCACGGTGGTCAGCCAGTATCTGTACTATGCCAACTCGAAGTATGACAACGCGGCCAAGGGCGGCACGGTCGACAAGGCCCGGGCCACCAACAAGCACGCGCTGTTGCCCGGCCAGACGGCCACGTCGGCCAACTACTCCGACTACGGCTACGGCATCAACGGGATCCTGGTCGATATTGCCGGGCTGGAGAAGCCAACCAACTTCGGCCTTTCCGACCTGACCTTCAAGTACGGCGATACCACCAGCACCAGCGCCTGGACGACCGCGCCGGCGCCGGCAAAGATCTCGGTCAATGCGGGTGGCGGCGACAGCGGTTCCGATGAAGTCGTTCTGACCTGGGCGAATAACGCCATCCCCACCGGCAACTGGCTGCAAGTCACCGTGGCGGCGGACCAGAACACGGGCCTGGCCAGTCCTTACACCTTCTACTTCGGCAACCTGATCGGCGACGTCACTGGCGACGGCAAGGTAACCGCTGCGGACGTGACAGCCATTCAGAAGCAAGTGGGCAAGACGGCCGGCATTGCCAGCGCCTACGATGTGAATCGCGACGGCAAAATCAACGCGGCGGACGTGACCCTGGTGAAGAAGTACGTCGGCGACACGCTGGCCATGCTCATCGCGCCGTCTGTCGTGCCGCACGCTGCCGTGGCGAGCGCTGCACAGCCGTCCAGCAGCACTGCTGCCGCCACGAACAGTAGCACATCCAGCGTGGCCGCTGCTTACGATGCTGTTCTCAAGCCGCCTGCCCCGCTCAGCTCGGTTGGCGCCAATTCACCAAGCTACCTATCTTCCGCCCAGCAATCGGTCTCTTTTGGCCAGCCCGCGCCCAAGAAGTCGCTCCTGGCGACGGACAAGGTGTTGGCGTCCTGGTAGGGGTCGGACCGCAGGGACGGGAAAAGGGGACAGGCGCCTTTTGCCGGAACCGGGCACCGACCGCAGGTTGGTCGTCGGCGGGCACCATGCTTGCATGGTCGTCGCACAAGAGGTGGCTGTCCCCTTTTCCCTGCGTGTGCAAGCCGGCGGTGTCGAGGTTTCTTGTTGCCTAAACCGCCAACTCACGCTGTTTGCCCACGCACAATCGTTATTTCCGGCAAGGTTTTTCTTTCTTACTCAACTGGCGCGACCCGCACATCCGATACTATCGTCACCATCATTGTTCAGACGCTCCGCGCCGGGGCGTCCGGACTATGTTTCCCAAGATTGGTTGCGGGGGTAAGAGCAATGGCCTGGAATCGCATCCGTTCGGGGTTGACCTTCCTGGTGCTGATCATGCTGCCGGGCTTCTCGGCCTACGCCCAGGATCTGCGGGCGCTGCAATTGTTCGAGGACGCCGACATGCGGCCCTACGGCAACTGGGCGCAGCCCAAAGAGGGTTTCTATGCCAGCTTCGATGGGCTGTTCTGGTACATGAACGCCCCCGATAAGCAGACGGTCGGATTCGGGAACACTTCGCGACTGGTCATGGCGGGAACGGGAAATCTGGCGTTCGGAACGCCGGCGGCGTCACTCATAGTCACCAGTACGGCTACCGACCAGTATGTCGAGACCAGTACTTTCGACACGGGCGATTTCCGTGATAAATGGAAAGCGGGCGATCGCATCGAACTGGGCTACACGGGCGAACACGACGGTTTCCTGATCAGCACCTTCGAGTTGAACACCTTCACCCTGCACTCGGGAGCGGCCAACGTGCCTGTCGTCTTTCAGGATCCGCCTTTCGGTGCGACCAATCGCCACCTGCTGGAGAACGTCTTCGGCCTGGACGTAAACGGCAATCCTATTTGGGGCAATGTTCCCGTGGTCTACGACACGTTGCGCGTCACCAACATGACCAAGCCGACGGGCGTGGAAGCGATGTATACCTATCGCGATCATCAATTGCACCGCGGTGGGCAATTGCAGTGGATGATCGGTGCGCGGTATCTGGAAATCAAGGATGAGTACCTGGTCGACGGCATCGGCGGCGGCTTGGGCGATACGCACATCGACTCGCTGGCCAAGAACGAGATCTTCGGCCCGCAGGTCGGCGTGCGCTTCTACCAGCCCTTCGGCCGCTTCGCGATTTCCAGCGAGGGCCGCTTCGCGGCAACTGTCAACTCCGAGCAGATCCGCGTGACCTCCGTGATGGGCACCAACCTGAGCGAGCCGGCGAATCCCCTGCTCTTCACCGACCCGAATACCCTCCTGCCGATCTTGCTGCCCCGCCTGATGGGACCAACCTCCGGCGAAACCTCGGCACATTACTACTTCTTCACGCCCCTGGTGGAGTTCCGCGTGGAAGGCCACGTGCAGGTTACGCAATCGATCTCGGCCAAGGTCGGCTGGAACGCGGTGTGGATGGACAACATCGCCCGCGGTTCCGGAGTCCTCGATTACAGCGTACCGCAGGTGGGCATCACGACCGCCAGCCACGGCAATCGGCAAGACCTCTTCATGCAAGGCCTGAGTCTGGGCGTCGAGCTGAATCGTTAAGCTGCGAACGGTCAAGCAGTGACACGATCCTTCGCTTGTCGTTTCGGATCGTATCATTCCAAACCGCGCGAAGCATGATTACTTGGAGCGCTGGGACGCCTTGCCCTGCTTCTGCTTGCGGATCTTGCGAAGTTCGACCAACTCGCCTTCCAGGCGATGACGGAGCGGGCTCTCCGCACGCAGTTCATCCAACAGCAACTCCGCCTTGGCGAATGTTTCCTCGCCTATGGCGCCTTCGTGAAAAAGGGCTCTCCAAGTACGCGCGATCTCATGTTCAGTAAGCAATGGTCACCTCTTCACAGAACTCATCCTCGACGGTTGACGGCGCAGGGATCGCCCAGTGGTCTGTCCAACCTGAGTTTACGGGTGCCACGGTTGGCTTGTCCAATCGTGTTTTCAGCACTGCTGGGCAAGCCAGCAGTGGCACCCAACCGGCAATGTCGAAATGGACAGACCACCAGGTCAACCGTTGACTCGTCGTTCTTGCGCTCCGCTCGTGCGCGACAGTCCTCAGGCAGCGAGGGCACGACCGGCGGCAATTAGGCCTTCCTGAAGCCTTTGCAACTCCTCGGCCAGCACTTCTACAGTGTACCGAATTTGCGCGTCCGTGTGAAGCGAGGTAATGAAGAACCGCAGTCGTGCGGCACTTTCTTCGACGGCCGGGTAGAGGATCGGCTGGACATTGATCCCCCGCGAGAACAGGGCCTGCGACAGCCGCAGAGAGAGGTCCGAACCGCCCACAATGATCGGCACCACCGCGGTGCCTTGGCTGGTGCCGGTATTCAGGTGGCGGCGGCGTGCGAGTGTCAAGAACAGATTGGCGTTTTCTCGCAGCCGCGCGACGCGCTGCGGCTCGCTCTGGAGCAGGCGGATCGAGGCCAAGGCGGCGGCGGCGGCCGGCGGCGGCAGGCCCACGCTGAACACGAAGCCCGGCGCCGTATACTTCAGGTATTCGACCAGCGCCTGGGAGCCGGCGATATAGCCGCCGCAACTTCCCAGCGACTTGCTCATCGTGCCCATCCACAAATCGACGTCTTTGCGGCTGACAGCGAAATGTTCGCCGATGCCTCGCCCGGTGGCGCCAAGGACACCCAACGAATGGGCCTCGTCGATCATCAACAGCGTCTTGTGCCGGCGGCGAATGTCGATGAAGCGGGGTAGCTCGGGAATGTCGCCGTCCATGCTGTAAACGCCTTCGATGACCAGCAGCACGCGGCGATATTCCTGGCGGAACTGTTCCAGCAGGCGATTCGCCGCCTGCCATTGGTTGTGTGCGAACGGCCGCCGCCGCGCGCCGGAGAGCACTGCCCCCTGGACGATACTGTTATGCGCCAGCGCGTCGTGCAAGACCAAATCGCCCGGGCCCACCATGTGCCCGATGATCGTCTCGTTGGTGGCGTGCCCGCCCACCAGGGCGATGGCCGCCTCGGTCCCGAGGAATCGGGCGATCGCCTGCTCCAGTTCGCGGTGCAATTGCTTTTCGCCGGAGGCCAGCCGGCTGGCCGAAACGCTGGTGCCGTAGCGGTCGATGGCGGCATGGGCCGCCTGCGACACGGCCGCGTGGCCGGAGGCGCCAATGTAGTTGTAGCTGGCAAAATTCAGCAACTCGCGGCCGCCGATCATCGTTCGGTCGCCGGTGACCCCCTGATGCACGCCGAAGTACGGATTGCCCAATCCGGAGCGCGACAAGGAATCGAGCCGCTCTTGCAGTTGCACGTATTCCGGGAATAGCTCCACGCGGTACGCCGCCGGGGGCACTTCCTCGTCGCTGACATGGCAAATCCGCGCCCGCGGCTGCCGGCCCAGGTATTGCTCCACGGCCGTCATCAATTGCCGCGGCGTTTCCAGCTCCGGCAGAATGTCTGGGGGCAACCGGCCGCCGAAGCGCTCTTCCAGCGAGGCCAGGATCTCCATGCGCTCCAACGAATCGAGCCCGGCGTCGACAATCGCCGAGTCGGCCGTCAGTCCCACCGCCCGCTCCTTCGCCACCCTGCGGATCTCCTCGATCACGATCTCGGCCGTCTTGCCGTTGCCATCAGACGCATGGTTGCCGTCGCTGAACAGGCACGCCGCTGTCCCACTGGCAGGCGCCCCAGCCGAGGCACTTTGGGTGCGCGCACCCGACGCCGCGGCCATGCCGTGGGAGCCGACGATGGAGAGCCGAGGCAGCCGGGCATGGAGGATTTCATCGGTCCGCGGCAAGGGCCCGGGCGAGGCCGGCGCCGGGATCGCCAGGCCGCTCTGGTCCTTGCCCGCCTGCCATTGGCCCACCAACGCCAAGCTTCCGTGCAAGTACGCATTGCGGCAGGCGTACCGCTGGATCTTGCCGCTGGAAGTCTTGGGGATCGTGCCGGCCTTGATGAGCAGGATTGCGTCCAGGGCCAAGTCAAAGTCGGCGGCCACGCCGCGGCGGATGGCCTGGAATATGTCGTCCAGCCCGCCATGCTTATGGCGTTCCACCTCTTGTACGACGATGAGCCGCTCGCGGCCGTTCTGTTGGGCCAGGAAGACCGCGCCGCAATCGGGCCGCAATCGGCTGTGGCTGCGTTGGACGGTCAGTTCGATGTCTTGGGGGTAGTAATTTACCCCCCGGATAATGATCAGGTCCCTCAGACGGCCGGTGACGAACAAATCGCCGTCGTCCAAGAAACCCAGGTCGCCGGTCCGCAGGAACGGGCCTTCACCCGTATCGGCCAGATGCGCCCGAAATGTCGCTTCGCTGGCTTGCAGCCGCTGCCAATAGCCCTGGGCAACGCTGGGACTTTGCACCCAGATCTCGCCGACCTGGCCGGGGGCCACCG
>JBEKZQ010000570.1:0-3571 GCA_049509675.1 Thermoguttaceae bacterium
GGACTGGCTATGACCGAAGGGGCAGTCAAGGTGGCCGTACATCGCCTGCGCAGGCGCTATCGGGGGGTGCTCCGGGAGGAAATCGCGCAAACCGTGGCTGACCGGGCGGAGATTGACGACGAGATCCGTCAGTTGTTTTCCGCGCTGGAAAAATAAAAGTGCAAACCTCGGTAACCTTCGCGCCGGTTTCCGTCTGTTAAGATTGGAAGCGGAACCTTATGCGGGGGGACCGATGAACGCACCACACAAGACCTGCGCGGAATGCGGAGCGGAACTGGCCGACGACGCCGTGCGCGGCCTGTGTCCCCGCTGTCTCCTGCAAGCCGGCCTGGGCAGCCAAACTGACCCGGACCCGACCGTCGCTGACGCCGGGGGAGCCGGACGCCGGCGCACCCTGCCGGCCGTCGGCGAGCGGTTCGGCCCGTATCGCATCCTCCGCCTGCTGGGCCGGGGAGGCATGGGCGTGGTTTACGAGGCTGAGGAGCAGGAAACGGGACGGCGGGTGGCCTTGAAAGTCCTCGGCCGGCAGTTCGATTCGCCTGCCGACCGGGCCCGGTTCATTCGCGAGGGACGCCTGGCCGCCTCGATCAACCATCCGAACAGCGTTTACGTTTACGGCACCGAGGAAATCGAGGGCACGCCGACCATCGCCATGGAACTCGTCTCCGGCGGCACGCTGCAGGAGCGGGTGAAGAACCACGGTCCGATGCCCCTGCCCGTCGCCGTGGAGGCGATTCTCGACATCATTGCCGGCCTGGAAGCCGCGCAAGCGATTGGCATTCTGCACCGTGACATCAAGCCGGGCAATTGCTTCGAGGACACCGACGGCACGATCAAGATCGGCGACTTCGGCCTCTCGATTTCCACGGCCGCGCGCGCGGAAACCAACCTCACGGCGGCGGGCACGATGGTCGGGACCCCGGCGTTCTGCGCGCCGGAACAACTCCGCGGCGAGGAACTGAGCGCCCGGGCCGACATGTATTCGCTGGGCGGGACGCTGTTCTATCTGCTCACCGGCCGCGTGCCGTTCGAGGGACGCAACATCGTGCAACTCACCGCGAATGTGCTGGAGAAACCGGCGCCGTCGCCGCGCGCCTTCCGCAGGGAAATCCCCAAGGGCCTGGCGGGCGTGATCCAGCGTTGCCTGGCGAAACAGCCGGGGGAGCGCTTCAAGAGCTACGACGACCTCCGCCAGGCGCTGGCCCCCTATGGCTCGACCGCACCCACGCCGGCCACCTTGAGCCTTCGCTTCCTGGCCGGCGCGCTGGACATGCTCGCCATCAGTCTCGCCGGCACGTCGGCCATGTGGCTGTGGTTTGGAAACCCGATGGGCTACTTGACGCTTGCCAGTAAGCATTCGCTCAAGGAGTGGTTGCTGTGGACGCTTGGGAGTCTGTCCGCAGTCCTTCTCTACTACGCGGTGTTCGAGGGCCTTTGGGGCGCTTCCCTTGGAAAGGCCCTCTGCCGGCTGCGCGTCGTCAGGCCGGACAAGAACCCGCCCGGTTTCCTTCGGGCCTTGTTGCGGGCCTCGCTTTATGTTGCGTTGCCGGCGTTGCCGTCCTGGATCGCTTCCGGCGGTGATCCCATGGCGATCATGAAGAGCTCGATGGTAATTCAGCTATTGATTGGATTTTCGTTTTACCTCGTGCTGGCGTTGCTGTTCTGCACGGCCCGCCGACGGAACGGCTTTGCCGCCGTGCAGGATCTGCTCACCAGAACGCGCGTGATTTCCCGGGCGGCGCTCCAGTCGCGGCCCATGCTTTCGGCCGCCGAAACGCCGCCGCCTGCCGCCGAGGCCAAGCCTACGGTCGGGCCGTACCACGTGTTGGAGACATGGGAAGCAAGTGTCGGCGGGCAGTGGCTGTTGGGCTACGACCTCCGCCTGTTGCGTAAGGTGTGGATCCGCACGGTGCCGCCCGGCACTCCGCCCGTTGCCGCGCCCTTGCGGAACGTCGGCCGGGTGGGCCGCTTGCGCTGGCTCACCGGGCGGCGCACGCCGGAAGAAAATTGGGATGCCTTCGAAAGCGTGGGCGGCAAGCCGCTGCTGCGCTTGGTCCCAGATCGCCAGCCGTGGCGCCAGGTGCGGTTCTGGCTCTACGATCTGGCCAGAGAAATCAGTACGGCGGAAAAGGACGGCACGCTGCCGCCCGTGCTGACGCTGGATCGCGTGTGGATCACCGGCGACGGCCGGGCCAAGCTGCTCGACTTTCCCGCCCCGGGCCTTGCAACGGCCAGTCTTCATCAAGCCGCCATCACCCCCGACTCCCTTTCCCGGCCGGAAACGGGACGGACACAACGCTTTCTCGGCGAAGTCGCCGTTGCCGCGTTGGAAGGCCGGGCGGACGCCGTCGCGAGAACCGCCGGCGAGCCGGCCGTTCCCTTGCCGCTGCACGCCCGCAATTATCTGAAGAACCTGCCCCAGCTTTCCTCCGCGGATGCCGTCGCCGGCGCGATCCAGCCGCTTCTGCGGCGCGTAGCCGCGGTCTCACGGTTGCGGCGTGCCGCTCTTGTCGCAGGGTGTATGGCCTTTCCCGTGCTGACGAGTGTTCTTATGTCCTTCAGCCTGACCATGCTCCAACAGAGCCACCCCGGCATCATGGAACTCTCCCATTTGTTGCAGGCGCGGCATTACTGGGCCGTGGAAAAGGGCGGAGCGAACAGGGCCGGGCACGAGAAGAAGACCTTCACCGACCGCCAGCTCGCCATCTTCATTGCCAGCCATTACGGCGCGACCATCGCCAACAACGACTCTTGGAACGACCCGATTGCGCTATCGTTGATCCGAGGCGATGAGCGGCGGTTTGCCGAGCAGAGCGTCGCCGAACATCCCGCGCCCACAAAGGCGGAAATCGCCGACGCCGATGCCGCTTTGAAACCGCATCTGCTCACGCTGGCGCAGCCGCCCTTCATGGTAATGCTGATGGCGATGCTGACAGCCTATGTCTGCATTCCCGCATTGATCGCCGCACTATTGTTTCGCGGCGGGCTGGTGTTGCGCATGGCGGGCGTGACTTTCGTCCGGCGCGACGGCCGACGGGCCTCACGCCGACGCATGTTTTGGCGGGCCCTTGTGGCCTGGAGCCCCTTAGGGCTGGCGTTCTTGGGTCTCATGTTCTTTACCGGCTTGCGCGACCCCGCAGCGTCTCATAGTTTGCTGCTCTGGCTGTATTGCGGGCTGTATTGCGCCGTGACGGTGCTGTCCGTGGCTTTGCCCCAGCGCGGCCTGCCGGACCGCCTTGCCGGAACCTGGCCCGTGCCGCGATAGTCACAATGGTGGGATCCGAGAGGCCGTGAAGAAAATACGAAATCCCTCGTTGACAACAACGAAGCTCTTCGTATAATGAGGGTGTTTTCAAACCCGGAGGACACCCGACCATGCCCAAGAAAGAATCGCTGCCCCGCCCCACCGATGGGGAGTTGGAAATCCTGCAGGTCCTGTGGCAACAAGGCCCCAGCACCGTGCGCCAAATCCAAGAGGTGCTCGAACGGCGGAAACGCACGGGCTACACCACCGTGCTGAAGCTGATGCAGATCATGGCCGCCAAGGGGCTGCTGGCCCGGGATGAAAGCC
>JBEKZQ010000571.1:0-3543 GCA_049509675.1 Thermoguttaceae bacterium
CACCGCGCCGACCGCCATCCGCACGTTCATCAAGTGGGGCGACGAGTGGGTGGACCGGCACGACCTGTCGAGCCTGCGGCTGCTGGGCAGCGTGGGCGAGGGCATCAACCCCGAGGCGTGGATGTGGTACCACAAGAAGATCGGCGGCGAGCGCTGCCCGATCGTCGACACCTGGTGGCAGACCGAGACGGGAATGATCATGATGAGCCCGTTGCCCGGGGCCATCGCGACCAAGCCGGGGAGCTGCACCAAGCCCCTGCCCGGCGTCATCCCCGAGATTGTCGGCGAGGACCGCAAGCCGGTGCAGCCGGGCAACGGCGGGTGGCTGGTGATCGCCCAGCCCTGGCCGGCGATGCTCCGCGGCATCTGGGGTGACGACGAGCGCTACAAAATCCAGTACTGGACCGACGTGCCGCACAAGTACCTCTGCGGCGACAACGCCCGCTGCGACGAGGACGGCTACTACTGGATCATGGGCCGCATCGACGACGTGCTGAACGTTTCCGGCCACCGGCTGAGCACGATCGAGATCGAAAGCGCGCTGGTGAGCCATCCGGCGGTGGCGGAGGCGGCGGCGGTCGGCCGGCCGCACGACCTGAAGGGGGAGGCGGTGTCCGTGTTCGTCACGCTCGGCGGCGGCTACGAGCCGAGCGACGCCTTGCGGCAGGAGCTGAAGAACCACGTCCGCAAGGAGATCGGCGCCCTGGCCGTGCCCGACGACATCCGCTTCACCAACGCCCTGCCGAAGACCCGCAGCGGCAAGATCATGCGGCGGCTGTTGCGCGACATCGCCGCCGGCAAGGAGAGCGTGGGCGACACGACGACGCTGGAAGACTACAGCGTGCTGGCGCGGCTGCGGCAATCCGCCGGAGAGGCGTGATTGCCTTCTCCCTTCTCCCCTCGCGGGAGAGGGGTCGGGGGTCAGGGGGATTGCCGCGCGTCACGCGCTGCTTGCCGTCGCGCCATTGCCCGCGGCAATCCCATCGGCGAATTGCCTCGCGCAAAGGTGCGAAGACGCAAAGCAAGCTTTGAAAAATAGCGCTGGAAGCATGTAGACAGGAAGACGACGGACAGGAAGATCGACAAGACATGCATTTTCCTGTCCACCCATGTTCTTGTCGAACTGTCTCTGCTTTCCTTGGCGCCTTGGCGCCTTCGCGCCTTTGCGTGAGACACATTTCCCTCCCGTTACCTCTCCCGCTCACTTGTCACTGCGGCGATGCGGCGGGCCAACTCGTCGGGCCGGATGCCGTGGATGAGGAATCGTTTCTGGTGCGAGGTCTCGCCGGCGAGCAGTTCGATTTGAGACTTCCGCACCGCCAACAGCTTGCATAGCAGTTCCATCAGGGCCTTGTTGGCCTTCCCCTTGTCCGGCGATTGCGTGACGCAGACCTTAAGCATACCGTCGGTCTCGCCGCGAATTTCGTTGCGCCGCGCGCCAGGCTGAGCGCGGACCGGAAGGATCGTGCCGTCGCCATGCGGCTGGAGATCGATCACCGGCCGCATCCTTCAAACAATGCCGAGCCGATACGCACGAGGGTGGAGCCTTCTTCGATGGCCACCTCGTAGTCGCCGCTCATGCCCATGGAAAGTTCGTCCAGCGTAAGGCCGTCCGGGCAGTTGGGGCGGAGCCGATCGCGCAGCGTGCGCAGGGCGGCGAAGTCGCGGCGCGCCGCGTCGCCTTCCAGGCCGGCCATGCACATCAGTCCGCGCACCCGCACGCGGCCGTACTGCGGCACTCGCTCCAGCAAGGGTCCGACGTCCGCGGCGGCCAGTCCGCCCTTGGCCGGCTCGCCGGAGACGTTCACTTCTAATAACAGCGGCGGGCAAGCGTCGGCTCTTCCAAAGGGGACAGTCCCGTTTTCGTCGAACGAAAACTGGGACAGTCCCCCGGCTGCTTCGTCGAGGGCGGCCACGAGTCGCAGGCTATCGACCGAGTGGATCAGCGCGACCAGCGGCAGGGTGCGCCGCACCTTGTTCCGCTGCAAGTGGCCGATGAGGTGCCAGCGGGGCGAGAGGTCGGCCAAGGTCTCGGCCCGTTGCCATAGTTGTTGGGGCCGGCTTTCGCCCCACTCGCGGCAACCGGCCTCGGCCAACGCGCGGATCTCGGCCAGCCCCGCGTACTTGGTCACTGCCAAGAGGGTGATTTCCGCCGCGTCGCGGCCCGCGCGGGCCGCTGCGCAGGCCATCCGTTCCCGCACCCGGGCGAGGTTCTCCGCAATTCGCGTGGCAAGGGTTTGCATAACAGGTAGTTTGAAGTTTTCAGTGTTCAGTTTTCAGTGGGATGCGATCGAACGTCTTACTGAAAACTGAAGACTGAAAACTGAAAACTGAAAACTCTCTCCTCACGCTTTGCCGTTTTGGCCAATGACGGCTATGCCGACCGGTGCTGCAAATCTTCGATCCGCGTGACGTGCATGAGATCCATCGTCGTGAAACCTTCGATTTCCGGATAGCCTTCCCCCGAGTTGCCATTCTCGCCCTGTTCCACGATTCCGACAATCGCGGAGTGGCGCGATACCATCAGCATCTCGGGATGACGGATTTCGAACGTACCGCCATCCGACAAATACAAACGAAAAGGGTGAAAGGGACGAACCAGCAAGGCCCTGACTAATTCTTCGCGCCGCATCATCCGACTCCTCTCGCCGAAACGGTAATTCTACCGCGTGCGAAGATTCCGATACAAGCAGATTTCGTTGAAATTACAGCCGCAGTGGGATCGTTTCAAACGCCTTACTGAAAACTGAAAACTGAACACTGAAAACTCTCTCCTCACTCCTCCCCGTTGGAAGCCACGCTGACCATGGCGCGCGAGGCGTTCGACAACAGGATACACGAAGGATGTTGCCGCGTCAGCCGGGCCAGTTCCGCCGGCCCGGCCAACGGCACCATGTCCAGCGCCTCCACGTCGCACGGATCGAGGCGGCTGAGCAGGTACACGTGATCGCGCTGGAGCACGCGTGCGAGTTGCAGCGCCGGCAGCGCATCGCCGGGGCGCGTCTTGCGGATCTGCCGCAGGGCCGATTCGCGCGAACGGGTTTTGGCGAGCCGCCGCATGGCCGGGCCAAGCTCGCCGCCCAGATCGCAGCAGACGGCGATGGCGCCGCCTTCCTCGACCAGGGCGGCGGCCGCCTCCATGGCCCGGCCCAGGGCCTCCCAAGTCTGCTGTCGCGGGCCGCCTTCGACGCCCGCCACCACCAAACTGGCCCGGCGTGCCACGCTGTAGTTCCACGCCGCCTGGTACAATTGCCGGCCGCGACGCTCCACCGCCTCGCTGTGACCGGCCAATACCTGGAGAATTCGCTCGCCGTCGGCCGGCACGAGCTGGACCGTAAAATTGATGCCCAGCAGCCAGGCGACGTGCTCCACTTCATGTGCGAGCAGCCCGGGAAACGGGGCCCGGCATCGCTTGTGCGCACCGCGCTTCGCGCCATTGCGACAACCGCTGCCGCGGGCCGTTTCGGGATCCATTTCCAGGGGCCCGGTCGGCGGGGCAAGGCGGAAGCGGGCCAGCGTCTTTTCATCGGAAAAGGCGGGAAA
>JBEKZQ010000572.1:0-3530 GCA_049509675.1 Thermoguttaceae bacterium
AGTGGTCTGTCCATTTCGACATTACCGGTTGGGTGCCACTGCTGGCTTGCCCAGCAGTGCTGGAAACACGGTTGGACAAGCCAACCGTGGCACCCGTAAACTCAAGTTGGACAGACCACTAGGGATTCTTGATCGTGCGGATCGTGCGAAACGGCCCTCATCGTAAGGAGGACGCCGCTGACTGTCAAGAACCTCTAGTACCGCGCGCCCAGGTTCAGCGAGACGAACGGCCCGGCACCTAAATTCACGCGGTTGGCGCTGCTGCCGAAAAACGACGTGCCCTCGAACAGGTAGCGGTCGAAGACGAAACCGCTCGAGAGCGAGGCGGTCCAGTGGCGCAACAACACCATCTGAAGCCCCATGCTCACGCGCTGGTCGTAGATGAAGAAACGGTCGTTCTCTTCGGGGCGGTCCAAGAGGCTGTAGGCCTCGTTCGACCAGTCGTAGGCGGCGAACGCGCTGAGGCGCTTGGTCAGTCGGTACTGCGCCTTGGCGTGGATGGTGGAGATGAGCATGTAGGACGCCTGGAACTGCCAGTCGTCGGCCGGTCGCCACGTCACTTGCAGGGGCAGCCCGATATTGGCGTGGAACTGCGGCGAGGGATTCCAACTGTAGGCGATGCCCGGCACGGGGAAATTCAACTGGCCGGTGGGCGAATACATCAGCGACAGCAGCCAGGCATTGTGCTCGCCCTGCGGGATGCGCAACATGCCGTTGACGCCGACGTTCATCTCGCGGATGGTGGCAAAGGGGTGGTCGCTTGCCGAGCCGATACTGACGCCGCCGCCGGCCAGCCAGCCGTTTTCCAGTTGGCGGTTGTAGCGCAGTCCCAGGTGGACGCTCCACAGATCGGAGGGGATCGCTTGGCCGGTGTCCGGGAGGATGGCGTCGGTCTCGATGAGCCGATTGCGCACGCCGCCGGAGAGGCTCAAGGCATCGAGCGGATCGCGCCACAACGGGTGGCTGAACGACAGGTCTTGCCCGATCATCTGAAAATCGCCGGGCTGTCCATGGACGGGGACGTTGGGGAACCAAATGGCGCTGTAGCGAAACGAATCGGCGGGGAACATGCCGCCGCCAGAGCCAAAACCAAGACCCTCCATGCCACCCCTTCCCCCGAAGTCCATCATGTCGCCGGGTTCCCGCTCCTCGTTGTTCTTCCCGATGAACTCGGGGCTCGGCGCAGCCGTGCCGGGAGCCTGCTCGGGCGGAGCGGTCGCAGCGGTCGGCGCGGCGGCGCTGGGATCAAGAACAGGCATGCCGGGGTTGGGGGCCTGGTCCGACAGCAGCGGCAAGATGGGGGCAACGCTATCGGCGGATGCAGGGGGCGGAGGTATGAAGTCCTGGGCCGCGCCGGCAGTCGCCATCGCGGCGGCGAGCCCCAAAGCGAGAATGTACGCGGTGAACAGACGAAGCAACTCCGTGATTTTCAGCATCTCGTCTCCGTTGCCTGGGCATCCTTGCCTATAACGGTTGGAGCATCGGGCGCAGTCAGTCGTCGGCGCCGACCCCCGCCTCGTTCGGCGCCGCAGCGTGGAAAATCTTCACTAAGGCGAACTGTCCGTCCTGGACGAGGCCGAGGAACCAGTCGAACTGCTCGGATCGAATCAAGCATGGACGGAAAGAAAGAAGACGTCGTGTTCCGATTGCCGCTCATCGGTTTCCCCGCTCATGGCGATTCTAACCGCACTGCGGCACGCGGAGCCATAGTGGTTTCCCAAAGATGGCCTCATTGCGAGAACATCGGGGGAATGCGGGGTTTTGACCGACTGTGCCAACGCAACGAATCTGGATCGCCGCATTTTGTCATGCCTGCACTCGTCAGCAATTATATTTAGGACGAAAGAAGTCTCGTGTTGTCACAGCAAATCGAAAAATAGTGCCTGGCCCTGGTTTTTCGATGCCAACCTCCCGAATTGTTCACCGGGCTCAAGCAATCTGACGATCTATGGCGAAGAGAAACTTCATCTAACTTAACGATTATGGGTGGCTCGGCCCCCACAGCCTTTGGCAAAGGAATGAGAAGTATGTCCGGGATCACGGGCGTCGCGGGATACAACGCCAATCTCTACCAGTGGCTCATCAGCGCCGCGCAGAACGGCGCTCAAGATGCTGGTGTCCAGGCCCCCAGCGGCAGCGCCTCGCAGGCGATAACTGCCACGGCGTCGTCCGGCACGACGGCCACCGCCGGCAGCGGCAGTCTTCAGGACCAAATCACTTCCGCCATCACCACCGCCGTTCAGAATGCCGAGCAATCCGGCAACGCGTCGGACCTGAAGTCCGTGATTCAGGATGCCATCGACCAGGTGCTCGAAGCCAACGGGATCGAACCGCCGTCGCTCCAGCAGCAGTCATCGCAGGCTGACGGGACGCAGCAGACTCAAGGAACACACCACCGTCATCATCACCATCACGGCGGAGGCATGGCCCAGAGCGATGGCTCCGGCAGCGCCACCGATAGTGCGCAGTCGACCGCCAGCCAGTCGGCCAGTTCCCAAAGCGACAGTAGTGCAAGCAGCGCGACCACTCCTCAACAATCATCCAGTCAGTCGATCAATTCAACGACGAGCGACATTCTCCTCCAACTCTTGGGTATCCAGGGCGGTAGCCAGGGGATCAGCGGGCTGTTGCTCGACACGAAGCAGTAAATCCGTCTACCGCTTGCCCTCGATGATATCGAGAATCGCCTGACGGTTCTCCTCCGACCAACGCCGGCGGGGCTGCTTGCGGCGACGCAAGGCTGCGGCGCCCGCCAGGCCGATGCCCAATCCCCAGATCGCGATGGTGGCTGGCTCGGGAACGCAGCCTCCGTCGCCCCCAGGCGGGTGATGATGCTTGTGGTCGTGATCGCCGTGGTCCGGGCAGCCGTGGTCCGGGCAGCCGTGGTCCGGGCAGCCGTGGTCCGGGTAGCCGTGGTCCGGGCAGCCGTAGTCCGGGCAGCCGTGGTCCGGGCAGCCGTAGTCCGGGCAGCCGTAGTCCGGGCAGCCGTGGTCCGGCCCTGGCTTGAAGGGCGGCTCTCTGCAGCTCTCCGTGAAGTCGAGTTTCCATGCGGCGATTGTGTCCACCAGCCAACACGGATCGGCAGGAAACTGCCAGGAGCCGCTACCCAGCTTGTAATCATCTTGATGGGTGCCGCCCGGCTTCGTGAAACTGATGAGAGACAGGTCACAGTCAGAGCCGAGGGCGCGAGAACTTCCTAACACGCCGGCCCAAACAGCGTTCCAATCCTCGTTGATGAGCGACCGTTGGGAAATAACCTCCACTATTTGCCAGTCGTCGCATCCCCCTCCGGAAAAAAGAGTTACGTCGCTGTGGATGTTCACGCGCTGCCCTGAAACCCAGAAGTAGTTTTCATGCTCCCCGCAGAACGGCGGGAAACCGCCCTTCGGAGCACCAGTTTCCGGTTTGGAATGATGTTCGTCCGACTTCTCGGAGTGGTGATGGTCAGAGTCGGCCTTGTGTGAAGTTCCCGGTTTGGAATGATGTTCGTCCGACTTCTCGGAGTGGTGATGGTCAGAGTCGTCCTTGTG
>JBEKZQ010000573.1:0-3516 GCA_049509675.1 Thermoguttaceae bacterium
GCCCCGCTGACGATGCTGCCCGAATCGCCTTGTATGGTCGGTTGCTTGGGCAAGTACATAACGCGCCCTGGCCAGAAGCCGTCCCAGTTGCGTAAGTCCAGTCGGGGCGACAAGACGGCTATTGAACTTTTTCTGGGGGGCGTCAAGACGCTCGCGTCGCAGCTAAGCACTACAACACAAGTACTTGTGGCAATTATCGATTCGTCGCGGTCTGAGCAGCCATCGTCAAAATGGCCGGAGGCGGAGGCCGACGCGATGGCTGCGCGGGCGAACGCGGCGGAGCAGCCAGCGTGACAGCCGGAGCCGTTCGCTGAAGCGCGGGGTTAGGCAATTTCATTCGGAGCTTGGAACCTTCAATCTGTTCAGTGCTTCTGGAAGCTTGCCCGTGATTCCGAGGACGCCATACGCCAAGAGGAAAATTAGAAGCGCCGGGTGTTCGATGGCCGTTGGAGTGGCCGAATTGAGGTTGGCAGCGCGGTAGAAGACGAGGAGAGAATAAAACCCGGATGCCGCGCAGAAAAAGTATGTGAGCATGTCAGCGATGCAGAGCAGCACTGCCCTGTCCGCACGACTCCAATGGGAACCGACACCAAGCAACGACTGTAGCCGATAACCACGGTAAGCTTGGTATCCGCTAATGAGTAACGCGACGCTCCAAAACCAACAGGAAATATCCGTTAAGGTGAACATGGGGTACGCGTTAAGGGGTCGGGAGGTTTTTGTTATTGACAGGGACGAGGAACGGGGGACGAAGGGGAAAAGTACGGGGTCGGGGGTCGTTGATTTGTTCCCGCTTCCATTTGAACAGGGGAGCAGGTGAGCAGGAGACCGCAGGGGGAGCGGGCTTTCCTTTGTTTTTCAATTCTTCCTTGTCTCCGTCGTTCACCCGTTCACCTGCTCTCTTGTTCCCCTGCTCTACTTTTGTGGCCGCGTCGCGGCCACAAAAGTCGGGGCGACCGGACGCCAGTAGAACTTTTCCTACGCGAGTCCACCGGGCCCGCAACCGTGAAAGCGTGGGTCGGGACTTAGCCGCCTATTTCAGCGGGATCGCCGGCAGGCGTTTGAGGGTCTTGTTGGTCGGATCAACCATGATGCCGACGGATTCAAGCGCGGTGACGCCCAACAGCGGTTCGGCGCCAGGTTCGCCGAAAATGATCCGGCCGGCAGTTGTCTCGCCCATGAACTCGATTTGCGCCAAGCCGAACGGATACTCTCGGACGGTGCCATCCGCCAATTCGCAGGCCATTTTGCCTTTCTTGGGAATCCCCAACTTTTCCAGTTCGTCTGCCGGCGCCAAGCAGTCGGTTGCGCCAGTGTCCACGAGAAATAAAGCTTCGTACGATTTCTGGGGATCGGCGATACTCGTCAATTTGGTTGTGACTTTGGTCAGGCCCATGTTCACCCTTGCCTCGGAGCACACACTAGTAATTCTACCGCGATTCACGCATAACGGTTGTCTTGACAGTCGCTTGGCTTCGGTAGTCGGGGCGAAAGGATTTGAACCTTCGACTTCCTGCTCCCAAAGCAGGCGCGCTAGCCAGACTGCGCCACGCCCCGTCGTTTCCTGTATCCTAACCACACTGCGCCGCCATAGCAATTCCCTCAGAACTGATAAATGGCAACCTCCCGGTTCAGACAGTTGCTGGCGAACCGCGGCAAACGCTACCCTGCCTCCGGCCGATCCTTCCAGTAACCGGGACGCCGACTCGCGTGGGCAAGGGCGACTACCACGATGCGCTCATTGGCAACACGATAGACGATCCGGAAGGGAAATCGCTTTAGCGGACATTGGCGATGCACGTCATCCACAACCGCAAATTGCTCTGGATTACCTGCAATATCGGTCAATGCCAAGTCAACGGCGCGTGCGAATCGTAGCGCTGCAACGGGACTTCGCGCCGCATACCAATCGAAGGATTCGTCGAAATCACGACGCGCTCCAAGTAGATACTCGACGCGAAGCATTCGGCACCGCTATTCTTCCGAAGCGAGCCTGGCACGGTGCAGCGCCTCGGTCTTGACCTGCTCCCAAAGTACTGTCTCGGCCGCGCCGGAATCGAATTGGCTCGATCGTCGTCTGACCTCGGCGATCCAATCATCGGAGAGCGGAGGAACGCAGTCAGCAGGCAACGTATCCCACAGTGCTTCGATCAATTGGATCCGATCGATCACCGGGAGTCGGCTCGCGTCTACCAACACCGTCTCGAAATTGAGCATGGGGCCACCTCAACGTCTTGCACCAGCAAGGGTTGGCGTTCGTAAGGAGCCAACACCATGGCTTTACCGATTATACGGCGGAAGTCACATGCCAGCAATCAATTATGAAGACCTTGGCACGTAAGTTGCCTTGCTCCATCTGTTCCCTCACCCCGCCTGGCTCTTGGGCAATTTGCGGCTCGTGCCGCAAATGTGCTCCCGCAAACGCTCGAACTCCTCGTGGTTCTGGAAATGTACGGTCAGCTTGCCGCGTCCCTTGGCGTCGTGCGCGATCTTCACTCGCATGCCCAGCGCGGCGCGGAACTCCTGCTCCAACGCCGCCAGGTGCTCGCTTTGCCGCGACCGCGTGCGGGACGACTTCCCATCGCGGCCCACCACGCCCAACGGTCCGCGGTCCGCCGCGTGGATCATCTCCTGCACCATTTCCTCCGTTTGGCGGACGCTCAGGCCCTCCTTGTGGATCCGCGCCGAGAACTCGATCTGTTCCCGTTCCTCGCCCAGCGGCAGGAGCGCCCGGGCGTGGCCCTGCGTAATCTCCCCGCGGCGCAGCGACTCCTGCACCGCCTCGGGCAGTTCCAGCAGGCGGATCAGGTTGGCGATCGTCGAGCGGTCCAATTGCAGGCGGGCGGCCAGTTCTTCTTGCGTCGAGCCGTACTGCTCCAGGTAGCGTTGGAAGGAAGCGGCCTTCTCCAGGGGATTGAGGTCCTTGCGCTGCAGGTTCTCGATGATCGCCAACTCGGCGGCCTGGCGGTCGTCGGCACGGATCAGATGCACCGGCACGTCCGTCCAGCCAGCCTGCCTGGCGGCACGCAAACGCCGCTCGCCGGCGATCAGCTCATAGCGGTCCTGCACGCGGCGGACCACCACCGGCTGCAACAGTCCGTGCTCGGCAATGCTTTCGGCCAGCGACTGCATTTCCGCCACGTCGAACTCCTGCCGCGGCTGGCCGGGATTCCGTTGGATGCGGTCGATCGGCAGCCGGGTCTCGACAGGCGGCTGGTGCGCCTCGGCAGTCTCGGCAGGAGCCGGTGCAAGGGCCGGCACGCTGGCGGCGGGCACCGCCGCGGCCGACTCCTGCGGCGGGCCGCCGGTCGGCTTTTGGCCCGGCGGCAGCGGTCCGCCCCAACCGGGCAATTGCCCCAACAAGGCCTCCAGGCCACGCCCCAATCGCTTCTCCTTATTCACGTCCCAATACCTCCATGCAAAGTTCTACATACGCCCGGGCGCCGCGCGAGCGGGGCGCATAGTCGATCACCGTTCTTCCGTGGCTCGGTGCTTCCGAGACCACCACGTCGCGAG
>JBEKZQ010000574.1:0-3514 GCA_049509675.1 Thermoguttaceae bacterium
CCTGAAGCCGGCCAACATCATGGTGGGCGACTTCGGCGAGGTCTACGTAATGGACTGGGGCCTGGCCAAGGTGATCAAGGACGGCAAGTCGAGCGACCGGCTGCCCCCGCCGCCGGCCGCCGCCGGTGCGCCGGCCGGCAGCGGCCTGCAATCGCTCGCGGGCCGGGTGGCCACCAGCCGCGCGGCCGATGCCGACCTGACCGTGGACGGCGAAGTGCTGGGCACGCCCGCCTACATGCCGCCTGAGCAGGCCACGGGCCGGGTCCAGGCCATCGACCAGCGGAGCGACATCTATTCGCTGGGGGCGATCCTCTACGAGATGCTCGCCCTGCGGCCGCCGGTGAGCAAAGAAGGGACCTATGTGGCGGTGCTACTGCGGGTGGCTGAAGGGCAGGTCCGGCCGCCGGAAACAGACAACGCCCGGCGCGTCCGCGCCGGTAAGATCCCCCGCGAGCTCTCGGCGGTGGCCATGAAGGCCCTGGCCCGGGAGCCGGAGAAGCGTTATCAGACGGTTGAGGCCCTGCGGCGCGACATCGAGCTGTTCCAGGAAGGCCGTTCGGTGAGCGCCAAGGAGGACACCAAGTGGGAGCTGTTCACGAAGCTGGTCAAACGGAACAAGGGCCTGAGCCTGGGCGTCGTCTTGGCCCTGGCGGTGCTCTTGTGCAGCCTGGGCGTCATCGGCAAGGCATGGTGGGAGACGAACCGGGCTTACGCGGCATATCAAAAGGAGCAGGAGGACAAGGCGGAGCGGACGCGGAAGGCCGTGCCAGCCTTCCTCAAGGTGGCGCGGCTGGCCGTGAACCAACTGGAGTTCGACGAGGCCCTGTCCGAGGTGAGCCTGGCGTTGGACTACGCCCCGGACCAGACCGACGCCCGCCTGCTCAAGGGGCAGTTGCTGATTTGGAAGAAGGATTATGCCGGGGCCCGCCGGGAGCTGGAGACTTACCTGGCGAAGAAGCCGCAGGCGGCGGGGGCCAGCTCGGCGGAACTTGAGGAAAAAAAATCGCACGACCAGGCCATCGCCGGCCTGGTGGAACTGTGCCAGCGGAAGAACCCCGACGACCCGTCCACGCTGCTGGCCTTCGCACATCTGCTGGAGCAGCAGAAGGCCCCGGTCCTGGCCGATGCGCTGCTGGTGCGTTATGGCCGCAACACGCCCGAAGCCCGGCAAGCGGTGCTGGATTCGTATCGCAAGCGGATCGAGGCCGCCTGGCCTGGGCAGGGAAACAAGTTGTCGATGGACGACGCCGGTGTTGTCACGCTGGAATTCGGCTGGCACGGAGACGTGATCCGCCTGAACGCCCTCGAAGGCATGCCCCTAGGCAAACTCAGTCTTTTCCGCTGCCCTGTCGCAGACCTATCGCCGCTGCGGGGCATGCCGCTCACCGAACTCTCTCTTGGGGATTGCAAAGCCATCCGGGATCTTTCGCCATTGCAGGGCATGTCGCTCGCCGCACTGCATATCGAACACACCGGCGTCAATGATCTGTCGCCGCTGCGGGGCATGCCACTCAAAAGGCTCGGGCTTTGGAGCAACATCCGGGACTTCTCGCCGTTGAAGGGGATGCCGCTCAACGATCTCAACATCAACGGTGATGGTTTCTCGGACCTGTCGGTGCTGAAGGGTTTGCCGCTAAACAGACTCGACGTTAATTTTTGCACCGGGCTCCGAGACCTCTCACCGCTTAAGGGCATGGCGCTCACATCGCTCCAAATGATTGCGACCGGCGTTGAGGACCTCTCGCCGCTCCGGTATATGCCGCTGACAACGCTCAGAGCGTCTCGGACCAGGGTAGAGGACCTCTCGCCGCTCCGGGGCATGCCGCTCACGGATCTCGACCTCAACGGTTGCGACAATGTACACGACTTATCGCCGCTCAAGGGCATGCGACTTGCCCGGCTCGAACTGAGTAACACCAAAGTCCAAGACCTGTCCCCGTTGAACGGCATGCCATTGACGTGGCTCCACCTCTACGGCTGTGATAACGCAAAGGATCTATCGCCATTGGAAGGCGCGGAGTTGTCGGAGATCGGGTTGCCGCCCCACGTTACCAAGGGCATGGACGTGATTCGCCGGATGAAGAGCCTGAAGACGATCAACAACCAACCGGCCGAAGAGTTCTGGAAGAAATACGACGCCGAGCAGGGAAAGAAGTAGCGTCGCGAGCGGTGTTCCGCCTGTCCGGGGGTGCAAAGGAGCACTGGTAGAGCCAGTGGCACCCGCGCCGTTAACTGAAAACTGAAAACTGCTCACTGAACACTGAAAACTTTCCTCGCCTTCGTCGCCCAGGCCAGGGCGTAGATTGCCGCGAGCCCAACAAGTGCCGCCAGCATGATCGGATCGGCCGGCAGTGCGGCGCCGCTGGCGCGCAACCGGCCGCACAACAACAGCAACAGCGGGTAGGCCAGCAGCCGCAGCGCCCGCGAGGCCGCGCCGTCGACGGTCAGATTCGGATTGTTCCAACAAAACCCTTCCACGGTTCGCGGCAGCGGCCGCCGCCAAGGCACAAGGCGCGGGATCCGCCGGCGGTAGTCTTCATGGACCGATCCGAAGACGCGGGTCAGATAGTCTTCTTCGCTGCGCATGACGGGCAGATAGACGGTCAGCCACCAGGCGGGCAGCACGGCCTGCAGCACCCACCAGCCCGACATCACGGCGATGCCGGCGTCGATCAAGGCGTTCGCCAGGTAGAAGGGGTGGCGTACGAAGCGGTAGGGGCCGATCCGGGTCACGCTCCGGTTCTGCCGCAGGCAGCCCTTCGCCCAAAGGTGCAGCGCAGCACCCAGCAGGAGCAACGGCACGCCGGCCGCGATCGTCCGGGGCGTTGCCGCCCCGCGCACCAGTGCGATCAGGACCAGGTAGAAGCGGAGTCCTCCGCGATCCAACGGCCTCTTCATCCAACCTCCTTGTCGATTTACCCGCTCATCAAAGTACCGCAGAAGGCCGATTGCAGTCAAGCACAGTCGCAGGCGAGGCCCGCGGGGGGGTGCAGGAACGGACTTCGGCAGGCTGAAGGCCGACGGCAAAGGATGATTCTCGTCTTGACACTGCGCGGCATTCTTGGGACACTCGGCCCCCCTAGAGAGGATCGGCGGAGACGGATTTCCCAATAGGAGAGAAGCGATGTTGGCGCGATACTGCACGTTGCTGTCGGTGTGCCTGATGGTCGGCGTCATGGGTTGCGGAAAGTCGCACGGCGGCGGTAACACGGCTGCGTCCGGACAAGGCGACGCGGCCACGGCTCAGGCCGGCCCCCAGCCCGGTCCGGCGGCGGTCGTCGCCGAGTTTCTGGAGGCCGTGCGCACCGGCAACGATCAGCACGTCATGCAGATGCTCAGCCCTCTGGCCCGGCAGAAGATGGCCGAGAAGAATCGATCGGTTACGCCGCCGGCCAGCGATACGGCGAAATTCGAAGTGGGCAGCGTGGACTACGTGGGCAGCGACGGGGCACGCGTCGCCTGCACCTGGATCGATCTGGATGAGAATGGAAAACCGCGTACCGATCATTCCCTA
>JBEKZQ010000575.1:0-3514 GCA_049509675.1 Thermoguttaceae bacterium
ACCGAGCAACAATGGTATATCATCCACACGTTCGTGCGTCAGCGAGAGGGTGTCGGCGGTCTTCATGGCCGCCCTGATACCCGAATTAACTTTTTGTGTCAATACCGTTCCGCGAAAGACGGATGATTATCTCCGTAATGCTCGTGCCTTTCTTCCCACTGCGGATCCTGCTTAGCCGGGCGGTCCTTAATGAAAGAGAGAAACCCGAAATACTCGGCCGCGATACCACGATATACGTTCCCATTCGTATTTCCGGTGGGGAACAAGACCGAGTAAGGCGACTTAATCAGCGAGCTCTTCGACGTTTGCTGCGTACGGTTCCAGAGTATGCCAAGCTATTGGATGAGTATCCTGGGGCAAAGGTTCGCGTTGTGGAAGCATCGAAAAGGGAAGATCGCTGATTCGCCGTTACTCGAACTTCAGATAGCCAAACCCTTCCGGCACGATCTCCGTTGCGGCGGGCGTGGTCCAGGACTGAAAGCCTACGCCCGGCACGGTGCGCTGAATGCCGAGCGCCCAAACCTCTTGGGCCGCGGTCGCCGGCTTCTCGGCCGAGCGCCGCGCGAGCTGATCCAGGGGGATGGCCGCTTCGGCCGTCCAGTTGCCGTCGTCCGCCTGTACGGCCACGAACCAGGACGGGTCCCACGTGCTGTCGCCCCAGCAGGAGTCGGCCGTCCAGCCGCGGTGGTCGATCGTCAGACGATAATACGTGGCATAGCCGCGATCCAAGTCCAGCAGGATGTCGACGCGGTCGTGGGCCGACAGGTCGGCGTCGCGGGTGCGCGTACCCGAGGCATTCTCATACTTGGCCCCGGGCGCCATGCGGCAACGAATGCCCACGTAGAGGAACTGCTCGTCATGCGCCAGCAGGACCACGGCCGGCCATTGGGCGTCGTCGCCCAGCGCGCTTTGCAACGTGGCCCGGCCAGCCCCCTTCCAAAGCGGCTCGTCCAGGCGGCCGTCCAAGTGCGGCCGCGCCGAGGCACGCGTGCAAACCAGCAGCGGCTTGGGCGAACGACCCTTGGGCGCGGCGAGCCAGGCCTCGCCCCGGGCACAGGCCGACCAGGCATCGCTGCCCTCGCCTTGCCGGCCAATCCTATACAGCCGCTCGGCCTGCCGCGGGGCCGCTTGATGGCGATAGGCGGCCGCCAACGGAAATCGCAACGCCGGTTCGGCGAACAGTTCCGGCCGCGTCCGCTCGATCGACTCGCCCAAAACCACCGCCCGCGACCAACGGGCGCGGTCCTGCCCGGGCGCCTCTTCGATCGACACGCTCTGTCGCGAGCCGGCGAGCCGGCGCAGGGTGCCGGTCCGCAGGGCGGCTTCGCTGCTGGCGTAATACTGCACCAGCCACAGCAGGGCCGGACGACAGAGCGGATCGTCCGGGTAGCGCTCGACCAGGGCCTGAAACATCTCGCCGGCCAGGTCCCAGTGGCCGGTCCGATAGTAGCGGTCGGCCAGGCGATACATCACCTGGGCAGCACCGGCCGGGTCCAATCCCTGGGTAAGGTCTGCCGTTTGGGCCAAGAGCCGCAGGGCCGATTGCGGGTCCTGCTCGGCGCGATCGAGTAGCGCCTGCGCGTGGCGGCGGTGCTGCGCCGTGCGCTCGAGCGTCTCGATGCTTTCCGCGGCCAAGTCGTCCAACGGGCGGCGGGCGTCGCTGCCCGGCAGGAGCCCAAGACCTTTGAAGAAGTCGCCGCGGCCGGAAGGCCGGCTGTCGTCGGCTTGCGAGGATGAGGCCCCCGCCGGGCCGGAAAGTTCCCAGACCAGGCGAAAGCCGAGTGTGGCGGGGATCGCAAGAACGTGGTCCTGCAGCAGGGCCCGGGCCGGCGCCGCCACGTCGGCCAGCGTGCGGCCCAACCGCGGCGCCAACTGCGCCGTGCTCAACTCGATCGACCCTCGCGCGCCGGCCGGCAAGGCGGCATAGATATTCTTGGCCTGCCAGGGCTCCAGGCCGGCCTGGGAAATCTGCGTATTGAACGACTGCGGGTCGGCCGCCTTCCGCACCGCCTGGCAGATCAGTTGATTGATGAGCACGTTGGCCGCGTCGTCCTCCGGCCGCGGACTTTGCGTGACGATCACGTCCGGCCGCCACTGTCGGATCTGTCGCACCAGGCAGGCTTCCAGTTCTTCCATGCCGCGGCCGTTGTTGCTTCGATCCCAGCCCTCGATGACCTGCGGCGGCGCCAGCCGCAGTCCCGGCTGCCGCAAAGGAAACCGCCAGTCGATCCCGGCTGCCGAGCCGCCCACCTGCGTCACGGCCTGCCCTACGCACTCGGCGGCAGAAACTTCCTGGCGGGCCGGCGTCTCGACATCGCGGCGGTTGAGGATTTCGGCCACGCCCAGATAGCCCTCGTTGCCCGAAAGTCGCGCAAATAGCTCCAAGGGGACGTCTTCCGGCTGGCTGACAATCGCCAGCAAGGCCGCGCGAAGGCCGCCGCCGCGTTGCCGCCGCCAGGTCTGGCCGCCGTTGTCGGTCGCCAGGATCGTCCCCAGTGCGCCCGCCGCCCAGCCGTGCTGGTCATCGACGAACGTCAGCGATTCCAGCGGCAGTGTGTTGCCCGTGGGAAAAACGGTCCACATATGGCCGGCGTCGGCGGTGAAGAAGATGCGGCTGCCGGGACTGCCGGCGATCCAGCATCTTGGGCCGCGGACCGCCAGGGCCCGAAAATCGAACTGCGCGGCCGACGGCAGTTCGCCCGGCGGCGGATGCCAGGCGCCGCCGAGATCGGCAGTCATCAGCACCAGCCCGCCGTCGCCGATCAACCATCCGTAGCTGGGCGGAACGAGCCTGGTCCCGGCCAATGCCCGCAGGCCGTCGCCGACCGGCGCGAGGAGTTCCAGGGCGCCATGCTGGACGATGGCCAGGGCGCTGCTGCGGCCGACGGCCAGGCCCCTGTCGCGGTCGAGAAAATCTCCCGCCAGCCAACCGCCGCTGATCGCCCCGCCCAACGGCATCCAACTGCCGCCGCCGTCGCGCGTAAAGAAAATGCCGGTCGGATACATGGCCGACCGGCAGCCCAGGGCCCAACCTTGACGCTCGCTGAAGAAACGGACTTGTCGCAAGCAGGGCAGCAGCAAGTGCGGATCGTGGCTCCAATGCCGGCCGCCGTCGCGGGTCCAGAGCACAATGCCGGAGCCGACGTGGGCATAGGGCTGCGCGATTCCGCCCACCGCGTAGCCAACCTGATCGTTGAGAAAAAAGACCGATCCGAGCGGAGCGCTCGTGCCCGAGTCCTGCAAGTACCAGGCATGCCCGCCATCTTCGCTATGCCAGATGGCGCCGCGGTCGCCCACAGCCCAGCCGTGCCGGGGATCGACGAAACAGATGTCGGTCAGCCGGGCATCGCCGCGGCGCGCATCGCCGCGGACGGTTCCGTTGCCGGCGGAGGTGATCTGTGCTGCTTGCAAGGCGATCAGCAGCACGAGTGCGGTGGAACCTGCCATGGCCATGTCTCGCTAATCCCTTACCGCCGATTTTACCACAGTAACGCCCGGTCAGGAAAGCGCGTTC
>JBEKZQ010000576.1:0-3509 GCA_049509675.1 Thermoguttaceae bacterium
GAAAATGCTTTGCAGGTGGGGTGAACGTGGCAGGGGGTTCTGCCAGGCAAGGGGCGGATCGCGCCAGCACACAATATCGTCAGTAGGCTAGCTTATGCCCTTTTCCGCAATACATTGTTAATCGCTCCCTCGCGCGCCCGCGCCTGATCGTCGCCAAGGGCCGGGCGAACACGGAATTGTGTACCCCTGTCCCTTTCCCTCCCCTCATTGACACCCAGAGGCAGGGGCAAACGCCCGCAAACTGTCCCGAATCAACCTGACAATGGCCGAATCGAGGTGTGACCGGGCATCGGCGGCAAGGGACACGCCGCACCATTGCCCCCAGTTCGAGAGCATGTCACGGACCCGCTGTTGCAAGACCCCGGGAACATCAGCACGCAACTTCTCATTTAGGCGGTTTCCGATCATACTTCCGCAGCACCGCCTCGATCTCCTCGGCTCGCATCTCCGCCTCCCGAAGATTCGCCTCTTCTTCCTGGTTGAGACTTGGCTTGGCCATCGTCTTCGGCAACAAGTCCTTGTAGAAGGCCGTCCGGTTGTCGGCCGCCCACCGCGCCAGTGAACACGCCCCGGTAGACGGCGGCTTCTTCCTTGCCCGTTCCCAGTGAATCACACGACCATGGGGCGTTTCCTCGATGATGAGGATGTACTGCTGATGGACCCAGCGTACCTCTTCGTCGAAGTCCCCTTCGGTCGGCAGGTCCGACCAGGGAATCGGCGGCGCGTCCGTGGTCATCGCCTCAGGCGCGCCGGCAGCCGGATCGGCCGGCCCTTCCGCAACAGGCAAAGGCGGGTAGGCTTCAGCCATCGCGGCCCATGCAGCTTCGGCCGCCTCGTCCCGCTTCATGCCCTTGGCGCGGAAGTCGGCCAGTGCCGTATCTTTCAGCCGGGAGGCTTCAGCCCATCGGCCTTCACGCCGCAGCCGCTCGGTCAATTCGATCTTGGATTCGGTCATCGCAGACACTCCTTACCTAGTTTGACAGTTGTTATTTGCTCCGGTGTCGGAGCGATATATACGCACCCCGTATCGCTCGCGCGACCCCGGAGGTCTGGTTCATTTTCCGGGGCAAAGGGGGGGCCCCCAGTCCCGTTTGCGCTGGCCAGCCCGGGCGATACCGGCCGGGGTCAACCGCAGTTGCATTCCCGCCGCCGCCCGCCGCACTTCGGCCAGCCGCCGCCCGGCCAGGTCTCGGGCCAGCCGGCCGACGAAGCCGCTTTCGCCCAACAGATTGTAGAGCGATTCCCAATCGGCCAGGTCCGCGTACCGCGTCCACTCGCCCCCGCGTCCATCGCTGGCCAGGTAGTCAAGCAATTGGTCCGCCGTCGATTCGGTTGCCAGTGTTCGCATGGTCTTCTCCATGTTGTGTTGCATGATGTCACAAGCAAAGTGTGGTAACTATTGCGGGTGTTCCGTCGGGCCTTTCCAAAACGAATCCCGTTCGGTAGTACCTTTTGAGAATTGTGGGAGCGCTTTGGCGGTTCATCGTGTTCCGCCCGCCGTGCGGACCATTGCCAGGATGCCCGCCTTGATCGCATCGGGCAGGGCCGGCCATGCGTCGATGATTGCCCGCAACTCGGGGTCGATTGCGCCGTCTTGTGCGCCAAGTGCGCCGGATTTTGCGCCGCCTGATTCTGAAAACCCCGATTTTCCCGGGAAATTTGGCACTTGTGCGACTCCCCTAGGGGGTACTTGAAGCCCGTTTCACACGGGCTTTTTTCTTTGGCATTGCATGTCCCAGTTCAAGGCCCGGCCACGATGACGGGTGATCTGGCTGAGTTCCTCGTCCGAGTAGAACTCGTACCGCAGCACCAGGTTCATACGGTCCCGGAGGGGTTGGAGGCAAGGAGAATTCGTCCGTCGTTGCCAGGAGCAGCGAGAACTTGCCGATGGGGAAGCCTTGCGGCGATGAGTTCACCCCCTTGATGAACACGCACTGCTTGTCGAGGGCGAGATACAAGGCCGTCTGGTACATTCGGTCTGCTCTACGACCGGTTGACCCCTCAACGGGCGGGTCAGTGAGATCAATCGGCGGGAGTCGTGGGTGGGGAGACGATGGCTAGCTTCTTGCGACGAGCTACGCTATCATGGGGGGCATTCAGCTTCTTGCGAGGAACGCCGTGGCCGTTGCCCTCGAACAATTCGTCAAGCAACTTGCCGATTCCGGCGTCATCGCACCCGGCAAGCTGGAGGGCTTCATTCCGCCCAATGCCTCGCCCAAAGACGCCCAGGAACTTGCCCGGCAACTCGTCCAGAGTAAATACCTGACGAAGTTCCAGGCCCAGGAGATTTATCAGGGCCGGGCGAAGTCGCTGATCCTCGGCAACTACACGCTCTTGGACAAGATCGGCGAAGGCGGTATGGGGCAGGTCTTCAAGGCCCATCACCGCCGCATGGAAAGAACCGTGGCGATCAAAATGCTGCCCAAAGCGGCAATGAAGGATGCGGCTGCGGTCGCACGCTTTCAACGAGAAGTGCGGGCGGCAGCCAAGCTACGCCATTCCAATATCGTTGCCGCTGACGATGCCGACGAGGCGGGCGGCATCCACTTCCTGGTCATGGAATACGTCGAAGGCAGCGACCTCTCGGCCGTGGTCAAGAAGCATGGCCCGTTCCCTGTTGCTAAGGCCGTCAACTACATCCTGCAAGCGGCCCGTGGCCTGGAGTTCGCTCATGGCGAGGGCGTCATCCATCGGGACATCAAACCGGCCAACCTCTTGGTGGACAAGAAAGGCATCGTAAAGATTCTGGACATGGGCCTGGCCCGGATCGAAGCCCCTGGCAATGCCGCAGCACAGGCCGATCTGACCGGGACCGGGGCGGTGATGGGGACGGTCGATTACATGGCCCCGGAGCAGGCCCTCAGCACCAAGCACGCCGATGCCAGGGCCGACATCTACAGTTTGGGCTGCTCGCTGCACTACTTGCTCACCGGCAAAGCCGCCTATGACGGAGATACATTGATGGCCCGGCTCTTGGCCCATCGGGAAGCGCCGATCCCTTCCCTGGGAGCCGACGTGCCTGAACAGGTTCAGGCCGTCTTCGAGAAGATGGTTGCCAAGACGGTCGAGGATCGCTACCAGACGATGAGCGAGGTCGTGGCCGCTCTGGAACAGTGCGGTTTCGGCTCACAAACATCCCTCAGTATGCAGCAACCGGTCGATACGAATCCTGATGCCGACGCATTGACGTTCCTCAGAGACATCCGATCTCACACTTTGCACCAACCCAAGCCAAGCAAGAAGCCGGTTCCGGCCAAGAGCGGCAAGGATAATAAGAAGTTCATCCTGGGCGCCGTTGGTGCGGGGGTCTTGGGGCTTGCGGTCCTGGCGGGCGTCATCTTCAAGATGCAGACCAAAGACGGCACGCTGGTCGTGGAAGTCGATCAGCCGGATGCCGTGGTGCAGGTGTTGGATGCTGCGGGCAAGGTCGAGATCAACCGGCCCGGCGAGAAAGGCACGGTCACGGTTGCGGTCGATCCGGGCAAGCACCGGCTCAAGGTGGAGAAGGA
>JBEKZQ010000577.1:0-3499 GCA_049509675.1 Thermoguttaceae bacterium
AACGGCTGGCTGCCCTGCGCCGAGTTCGCCTGGGGCGACACCATGTTGCAGTTTGGCCGCATCAACAACAACTGGCAGTCCTGCTACTCGATGGGCTACCGGGTGAACGTGCAACTCCGCGAGGGCGAGAGGCTCACGCGCAACTGGTTCAACAAGGGCCTGCACGTGAACATGGACGGCGGGCAGGCGCCGGGCTCGCTCACGGCCAAGGTCGGCGAAGGGTCGCTGCGGCATTCGCCGCGCTGGGGCGATCTGGCGCCGGGTCGCGTAGGCAACGGCACCATCGAGTACGACGTGCCCTTGGCCGGCGGCGCGTTTCGCGCGGGCGCCCTGGCGGCCGTCAATTTGGCCTCCAAGTCGGAAGACCAGGCCGGCCCGGCCGTCCACGTCAAGGACCCGGAGAGCCCGGGCGTGCTCGATATTCGCATGCCTTCCAGCTATGTCTACCTCAGCGGCCGCTTGGCGTTCACGCCCGTGCTCGGCGCGGGCGGCGAGATCAAGGTGCTCGTCTCCGACAACAACGCGCTGGACTGGAAGCAAGTGGCTGCGGTCAGCGCGGCCGGCCCGCAGTCAATCGACCTGAAATCCCTGGTTCTGCGCCGCTACGCCTACGTGGTTCGCTTTGTCATGAAGGGCAAGGGCACCGGGTTGGACAGTCTCACGCTCACGCACGATATCCAGCACTCGCAGCGCCCGCTGCCCGCCCTGGCCCGGGGCGAGAACAAGATCCGCTTCAGTGCCGGACCCCCGGAAGGAACGATCACGATCGAGGGCGCCATGGAGCCGAGTTCCAAGGGCAAGCAACTGCTGCTGGGCGATTTCCATCCCAAGCTCGACGGCTATGCTGCCGACGCACTGCCCCGGGGCGAGGGCGAGAAGAGCATCACTTTCCCCGTGAAGACCCCCGGCGACATCACCCGCCTGCGGATCTCCGACCACTTCCTCTCCAGCGGCAAGGACAGCATGTATTTGATCGACGTCTCCTTCGACGCGGGCAAGACCTGGAAGACCGTCGACCAGCCCGATGGGCTCGTGGGGCCGCGGATTTTTGCCGGCCGCTACGTCACCGTGGGCGACGTGCCCCCGGGCACGCGCTCGGCGCAGGTCCGCTACCGCGGCATCGGCCGCAACACGCTGGTGCTGACCAACGCCCGCATCGACGCCGACTACAAAGAGCCGGCCGGCGGCTTCCGCCCGGTGCAAGTGACCTACGTCTGGGAAGAGGGCGGGCTGGAGAAGAAAGACGTCCACGTGGCCCGCAGTGCCGCGGAGACCTATACCATCGCCTGCGAGTCGACGCCGGTGATGAAGAGCCTGATCGTAGAGTTGGCCAAGTGATCGCGGGTGGGGGGGGTGGCGGGTGGGGTGCCCGCTGCTCCGACGCTGAAAGCGTCCCACAAGATAGCCCAGGGGAAGCGCAGCGGCGTAGCCGCCAAGCGCCACCCTGGGTTGGGGTTCGAAAACTGCGTTCCAACCCTGAAAGGGTTGTACAGGTTCTTGTTGAGCCCTTTCAGGGTCCCCTTGTTTTGTGCAAACGTACCCAGGGCGGCGCTGCGCTTGCCCTGGGCTATGTTGTCTAACCGCCTCGCACGGTCGGCCTCATCTTCCTACGGGTTCCGCCGGACGCTTACCAATCTCTGCCCGACGGCGTCGCGTTCCCCAGCGCGCGCCGGTGTGTCAAGCCGACGCGCGCCGGACGTGTTTAACGAGGCACGTAATCGGGCCACGTATCATGGTCCAAAACCGGAGCCTGTAGCGCCGGCCCATGCGCCCGCGCCTTCAGAGCAGATCAATGATCCAGCTGATCACGGGGACCGCTTTGGAGCCCGTACTGAAAACATCGTCGATGAACTTGAGAATGCCGGCGCCATCCCTAGCTTGGTCCAGTTCGCTCCTGAGTTGACTAATTTCTTTATTCGCCTCCACCCATGCCTCCTTGTAGCCGGTTGCGTAGCCGTCGCGACAGCCCGCAGCATAGCCCCGGCTGTAGCCGTCCTTGAAGCCATCGCGAAAGCCGTAGTTGTAGCCGAGGTCGAATGCGCGGCGGAACATGTCATCGCCAGCCTGGATACTACCCGACTCCCACCCGCGAATAAAGTCAAAATACCCCGCCACGAGTTTCTCTTTGTCTTCCGGCTTGAGGCGGTTATTAACGGTTATCGCGTAGAACTCCGTAAGGAACACATCATGGAACGACGTGAGCAGCGACTTGGCTGCGACCACATCACTCTCCCCAGCCAATCTGCCTAGAATCTGGGACACATCCCGCTGTGGATTTGCGTCGGCCGGTGTCGACGTCCGGAAACTTGCCGCCCTCGCGAAGCCCAAGAGATAATGCAACGTGAACGCCGAAATCTGCCCCATTTGTCGCGGGCTGAAGCGACTCCTCACTAACCGCCAAGCAGCCTTGAAGCATTCCTGGTCCCCCGGTTTGTCCCTAATCGCATCGAGTTCGCTTGCGGCTTTCCAACCCCAGAGGATGCCGGCGGAGGCGAGATCGTTTTCCTCCATTAGCTTTTCAAGGCCCGCGTCAAATGATTCAACCGGTGCGCCAGGCGGTTTGGGGGTCTGATAAGAGGAAAGTTGCGTAAACGCCGCGGGGATCGGTTGTTTCTTGGCGTCGCTGGCAAAGTTGAGGGACTCAATTTCGATATGTGTGCCGGCCTTGTTCCAGGCGCGGACGTACTCGCCGAGCACGAGCCGGGTTACGAACCCATTGTGGAAGTGAGCGCAAAAGTATTCCGCAGCAGGGACGGGAAGGGGGTCTCCAAACCCGTCCAATTTCACACATATTCCGTGCTTTTCCGACAAGTCCTTGAGTTCGGGCGGAACGATAAGCGTAATGGCCGGGCCGCGATAGTTTGCTTCGATCGAGGCGTTGTCGTACGGGTCGAATAGGAAGTCCTTGCCGATCATAGCGTTGAAGGAAGTGACGTGGGAATCCAGGATCTTGAGAGGCTTCGGTAGCGAGAGTAGGTAGTAATAGTACGGGCGTGCTCCCTCGCCCCATTTGAATAAGGCTTTCATCTCGTCCCTGATCTGATCCTGGGACAACTCAACCCGCTTGCTTGCCGCAACGAGCAGCAAACTCGGGTTAGCCGTGTCTTGGGTGGCGAGGCTCGCGGGGCTGGGCTTCTCGGGTCCGATGATCGTTTGGGCGGACGCGTGGGCGAACCACAGCGCCGCGACAACACAAATCGTTTGCACAATCCGGTTCATGAGGCACTCCTTCTCGCCGCAAACCGCCTTCCGCTGAACTCGGAACTATCCGGCCGCGCCACGGCTACGCCAACTCCGTAGTCCGATTCGCTCGGCGGAATAGCAACGGCAGGCTGGCCGTTATTGTAGCGGTGGGCGCACGCCATGCAAGGGCCCGCCCAGACGCGCTGTAATTCAGACGTAAGCGGATCCCGGCGGCGGCCATGGCCGGCCGGGCCGCCGCCTTCGGCGGCCACGGCCGAAGCGGCGGCAGGCGACCGCGGGAGAGGGAGAGCAAGTG
>JBEKZQ010000578.1:0-3495 GCA_049509675.1 Thermoguttaceae bacterium
CGTCAGGAGCACGGTGCAGTTGTCCGACTGCAATACGGCGGAAGTGACTGTTATCGCGCCGCCGTCGATTTGATAGTTGCCGGGCACCTGGGCGGATACGGAATCCACGGGCTCGGTAAAGGCGACGAGAATGGAAGTGGTGCTGACGGTGCTGATCGAGGCGATGCCGACGGCGGAGATGCTGACGGCGGAGGACAAAGCACTTTGCAGGCCGTCGTAATTCACGGCCGCCACCTGATAGGAATGCGGCGTCTGCGGGGAAATGCCGGTGGAATCAGTGATAGTGGCCGCGTTCGAGGTGGCGTACGACACGCCGTCGCGATAGATCGCGTAGTGATCGACGCCGCTGGTCGGATCCAGGACGGGGCTCCACGTCAAGGTGATCTGATTGTTGCTGCCGGTCACGGCGGCGCAAAGATCGGCGGGCGTGGCGGGCGCGGTCAGGTCCATGTTTCCGCCGAACGGGGCGAGATACGTGCCGGGAATCACGGTCTGCACCAACGTGACAATGTTGGCCAGGATCGTTCCGCTCGACGGCGCCGTCGGCGTGCTCGACATGGTATAGGTGAACGTGTTGGTGGTGACGCCGGTAATCTGATACAGGCCGTCGTACGTCGCGGGGCTCGCACCGGTGATGTTGACCCACTCGCCGCTGGTGTAACCGTTATTGGGGAGCAAGACGGTGGCAGTCGTCCCGCTGTAGTTGATGCCGCCGAGTTGGACCGCGATCGTGCCGCTGGCCGGCGTCGTCGGCGTACTCGACATGGTATAAGTAAACGTGTTGGTGGTGACGCTGGTAATCTGATACACGCCGTCGTATGTTGCGGGGCTCGCGCCGACGATGTCGACCCATTGGCCGCTGGTGTAACCGTTGTTGGCGAGCCAGACGGTGGCAGTCGTCCCGCTGTAGGTGATGCCACAGAGCTGAACCGCGATTGTGCCGGTGGCCGCAGCCGTCGGCGTGCTCGACATGGTGTAAGTGAACGTGTTGGTGGTGACGCTGGTAATCTGATAAACGCCGTCGTACGTCGCGGGGCTCGCGCCGGTGATGTTGACCCAGTGGCCGCTGGTGTAACCGTTATTGGGGAGCAAGACGGTGGCAGTCGTCCCGCTGTAGTTGATGCCGCCGAGCTGGACCGTGATCGTGCCGCTGGCCGGCGCCGTCGGCGTGCTCGACATGGTATAAGTAAACGTGTTGGTGGTGACGTTGGTAATCTGATACACGCCGTCGTATGTTGCGGGGCTCGCGCCGACGATGTCGACCCACTCGTTGCTCGTGTAACCGTTGTTGGCGAGCCAGACGGTGGCAGTCGTCCCGCTGTAGGTGATGCCACAGAGCTGCACCGTGATTGTGCCGGTGGCCGTGCCCGTCGGCGTGCTCGATATGGCATAGGTGAACGTGTTGGTGGTGACAGCGGTAATCTGATAAACGCCGTCGCACGCTGCGGGGCTCGCACCCGTGACGTTGACCCAGTGGCCGCTGGTGTAACCGTTATTGGGGAGCCAGACAATGGCGGTCGTCCCGCTGTAGCTGATGCCGTAGGGCTTGACCGTGCCGCTGCCTGCGTTGCCGCCCGGCGGCGTCAACATCGTATAGCTGAACTGCTTGCCGCTGACCGAGGTGATGACGAAAGTGCCGTTGTATGCCTGATTACTGGCGCCGGCGACCAGCACGCTCTGCCCCACGACGAAGCCCTGGGCCGCGGAGAGCGTGGCCGTGGCCGTCTTTCCGCCGGTTCCGCCGTAGGTAAAGGTGGTGATCGTGAAAGAGGATCCCTGCACGGGAAGCGAAGTGCTGGCATCTGGAACCGAACTGCTGCCACTGGGAAGCGAACTGCTGGCATCGGGAACCGAAGTGCTGCCATTGGGAAGCGAAGTGCTGGCATCGGGGACCGAAGTGCCGCCGGACGGCAGCAGCATCCAGGCCACGGAAAGGTTGTCGCCACCGGTGCCCTGCTTCATCAGGGCCTCGATGTAATAGCGCTGCCCGGCCACCAGGTAGACCGACGCCGATTGCTGGCTCGCGTAGGTGCTCCAAGCCTCGTAAGCGGTCCAGCCGTTCACGTAGGCGATCGGACTGCTGCCGATGTTGTTAGGGCTGGAGTCCGTCGAGAGCCACAACTGGCTATAGTCGTCGCTGGCGATCCAGAACACGTAATTGCCGGTGGTGGGCGGATAAAGGTAGCCCTGCACCCGCTGGCCGTAGTCGTTCACGCCCGTGTTGTACGGGGCCTCGAACGAAGTCAAGTAGGTGGTGTACGTGGGATTGCCCGGATAGTTGGGGTTCAAGGCCGGATTGGTCAGATCGTTGATCGTGTCGCCGCCGTCCAGGTTGTCCCACACCTGGTCGAGAATCTTGCCCGTCGGCGGCTGATACGTCACCGACAGCGGCAGGCTGGCGGGCAGTTGATTGCCCGAGACCGTGGCCAGGCCGGTCATGGTGATCGTGTAAGCGTTTCCGGAGGCCAGGGCCTGGAGGGTGGTGAGGGTCACCTTGGTGTTGTCGCGGGAGAGAACCACGGCGGAGAACGTGATCCCGCCGCTCATGGCGTAGTTGCCGAGCACGGACGCGGTGGCCGAAGTGAGCGGCTCGCTGAAGTAGATTTCAACGTCCTGGTTGTCCAGCCAGTCGTAGGAGGCGACGCCGGGCAGGGCCGCGCTGATCGCGGTCGATTGTGTACTGGCGTAACCATCGCGGTTGACGGCGCTGACCGAGTAACTGTAGTTGGTCCCCGCCGCAACGGTGGTATCGGCATAGGAGTTGGTCGTCGACGTGCCCAGCGGTATTCCGTTGCGATCGATAACGTAATGATCGACGTCGGAGCGATTGTCGGTGGACGCGGTCCAGGTAAGCGTAATCTGGCCGGGATTCAGGGATGTGTGAGCGGCCAGGCCCGCGGGAACGGTGGGCGGCAGGGGATCCAGGGTCAGGTTGCCCGCGCCGGGGTTGGCGCCGACGTTGGTTACGGGGAGGTCGCCGCTGGCCATCCAGTTGGTCGAATCGCTGCCGTAGTCGGCCACGTGGACGCGGATCAGGGCCGGGCCGTTGCCGGCCGGCTGCGTGGGCCAGGGGGCGACGTTGTTGTACTTGACGCGGTCGACCTCGTAGGCCGGTATGTATCCCGTGACCGGATCAGCGGCGCCGAGTTGATCGACGGCCATTAGTTCCCCGCCGTTGCTCTGGTGGCCCGTGTACTGGCCGGCCACCGGGATGTGATTGGCGGCGATGTTGTAGCGGAAGTTGAAAGCGGCATAATCGCTCACCAGGACCACGTAGGCGCCGGGCGCCAACGTGGTGATGCCGCTGGTGGTGGCGAACGAGGTCAGCGCGGGGCCGCCCACCTTGAGGTCGACGCCCGTCTTGACGAACTCCACCTGGCTGGCCAAGGTCCATTCACCGGGCGCGGCAGTAGATTGTCGCATGAGCTGGACTGTGACCTGGCCCGGGCCGCTGACGGTGATCGTGCCCAGGTTGAGCTGGCCACTGACGGCCGT
>JBEKZQ010000579.1:0-3465 GCA_049509675.1 Thermoguttaceae bacterium
GCAATTCTCCCTCGCTGGCGCTTCGGGCTAGTGGTCTGTCCAACTTGAGTTTACGGGTGCCACGGTTGGCTTGTCCAACCGTGTTTCCAGCACTGCTGGGCAAGCCAGCAGTGGCACCCAACCGGTAATGTCGAAATGGACAGACAACTAGTGTCACGCATCGCAACTTTGCAGTTCGCCTGGGGTACACTCGGCCTGCCCCGCTTGACGCCCTGGGCCGGACGACATAACATACGAGACTCGGTTCGGCCACTCGCGCTGGGGGAATGCGGCGATGAAGAAAGTTGCCATTATCGGCTTCGGCACCATCGGTTCCGGCGTGGCACGGCTGTTACTGGAACAGGGCCAGCGGATCGCGCGTCGGGCCGGCACGCCGATCGAGCTGGCCCAGGTGGTCGATCCGGACACCACTCGGCCGCGCAACGTGGCGCTGCCGCCCGGCATGCTCACCAGCGACCTGTCCAGCGTGCTCGACAACCCGGAGATCGTGGCCGTGGTGCAAACGATCGGGGGGCTTGAGCCCGACCGCTCCATCATGATCAAGGTGCTGGAAAGCGGCAAAGACGTGATTACGGCCAACAAGGCCCTGCTGGCCGAGCACGGGCCGGAGCTCTTCGAGTTGGCCCGCAGCCTGGGCCGCTGCATCTCGTTCGAGGCGGCCGTGGCCGGCGGCATTCCGATCATCGCCGCCATCAGCCAGTGCCTGACGGCGAACCAGGTGCAGTCGATCAACGCCATCCTCAACGGCACGAGCAACTTCATCCTTACGCAGATGGAAGACCTGGGCTCGGACTACCGGGCCTCGGTGGCCGAGGCCCAGCAACTGGGCTATGCCGAGGCGAATCCGGCCATGGACGTGGACGGCAGCGACGCGGCCCAGAAGCTGGCCATCCTGGCCCATCTGGCCTTTGGCGCCCGGGTGCATTGGCGGCAGATCCCGCGGACCGGCATCGACCAGGTCGACGTGGCCGACATGCGTTACGCCAAGGAACTCGGCTATAGCATCAAGCTTCTGGCCGTGGCCGAGCTTATGCCCGAGGGGCTCGAACTGCACGTGTCGCCGACGCTGGTCCGGCACCGCTCGCCGCTGGCCGAGGTGCGGGGCGCGTACAACGCCATCCGCGTGGTCGGCGATGCGGTGGGCCGGGTCTTTTTCCATGGCCCGGGCGCCGGGCAGATGCCCACCGCCTCGGCCTGCGTGGCCGACCTGATCGACACGATCCTGGGCCGCTCCGCGATCACCTTCCGCACGCTGCAGCTCTGGTCCAGCCAGCGCGAGCCTCCGGTGGCGTTGCGGGATCCGGCCACCATCTGCGGCCGCTTCTATCTGCGTTTCAACGTGGACGATCGGCCCGGCGTGATGGCCGAGATCGCCGGCATCCTGGGGCGGCACAATATCTCCATCGCCTCGGTCATTCAGCACGAAACGGAAGAAGGCAACGAGGGCGTCGTGCCGCTGGTATTCATGACCCACGTGGCCGCGGAAGGCGCCGTCCAAAAAGCGCTGGAAACGATCAACTGCCTGGCATCGGTCCATCCGGGCAGCGTGCGGATGCGGGTGCGGGATTAGCAGCCATGAAATACGCCATAATCATTCCCGACGGTTGTGCGGACGAGCCGCAGGAGTCGCTCGGCGGCAAGACGCCCCTGGAAGCGGCCGACGTGCCGGCGATGGACGCGGTGGCTGCCGCCGGCGTGGTGGGCCAGGCGAACAACACGCCCGCCACGCTCCCCCCAGGCTCCGACGTGGCCAACTTGAGCCTCCTGGGCTACAACCCGTTGGAACACTTTACCGGCCGAGCGCCGCTGGAGGCCGCTGCCCAGGGTATTGCCTTGGCCCAGGGCGATTGGGCCGTCCGCTGCAATCTGGTGACGATCGAGCAGCAGGTCATGCGGGACTTCACGGCCGGGCACATTTCCACCGCGGAAGCGGCCGGGCTGATGAAAACGGCCCAAGAGAACCTGGGCAGCGACCGGCTGCAGTTCTTTCCCGGCGTGAGTTATCGGAATCTGCTGGTCGTCCGGGCCAGTAGCGGCCCAGCGCCCTTTTCGCCCGATACCCAGACCACGCCGCCGCACGATCTGACCGACCAGTCGGTGTTGGACGGCTATCCCCGCGGCCCGGGCAGCGATCTCTTGAACCAGTTGATGGCCGACAGCGTGGCCTTGTTCGCCGAGCATCCGGTAAACGTTGCCCGCCGCCGGGACGGGAAGCCGGCGGCGACGAACGTTTGGCTATGGGGGTTGGGGAGCATGCCGCGTCTGGAGTCGTTTGCGCAACTTTACGGTTGCCGCGGGGCCATGATTACGGCCGTCGATCTGCTCCGCGGTTTGGCCCAGTTGATGGGTTGGCGACGGATCGAGGTGCCCGGCGCCACCGGCTATACCGACACCGACTACGCCGCCAAGGGCCGCTATGCGGTGGAAGCCCTCAAAGAGTTCGATCTTGTATGCGTTCACGTGGAGGCCACCGACGAGGCCTCGCACGAGGGCGACACGGCGGCCAAGATCAAGGCCCTCGAGGAGATCGACCGGCACATCGTGGCCCCGCTGCACGCGGCCTTGCGCGGCTGGGGCGCGTATCGCATCCTGGTCACCCCCGATCATCCCACGCCGTTGCGGACCAAGACGCACAGCCGCGGCTACGTGCCCTTCGCCCTGGCCGGCCAGGGGATCGCCCCCGATGCGGCCGATCGCTACGACGACCCCACCGCGGCCCGGTCGAAACTCGTCTTTCCTGAAGGCTGGAAACTCATGGGCCACTTCCTGGGGAAATGCCCTCCTTCCAAAACTATCACGTGACTGAGGAACAGGCCGGCTTGGCGCTGATCGCGGCACTGCGGCGGTTCCGGCCCGACGAATCCTGGTCGACCGCCCGGCGACTGGTCCAGCACCGGCACGTGCAGATCAACGGGAACCTATGCGTTGACGAGGGGCGCCGCGTGCAGGCCGGCGACGTAGTGAAAATTTGGCAGGAACCGCGCGACGCCCCGCCACAAACCGAGGACGTCAAGATCCGCTACCTGGACGCCCACCTGGTGGTCGTCGAGAAGCCGGCGGGCGTGACGACGGCTCGCCACGCGGAAGAGCGGCTGTGGCCCAAGCGGCGGAAACAGTTGCGGCCCACGCTGGATGAAATGGTCGGGCAGATCCTGGTCCGCAAGCAGGCCGGCCGACGGCGGGCCAACGGCAAACGCGTACATCCGCCCCGCGTCCGCGTAGTCCATCGCCTGGATCGCGACACCAGCGGCCTGATGGTGTTGGCCCTCAGCGCCGAGGGCGAGCGGAGGCTGGTGCAGATGTTCCGCAAACACGCGGTCCGCCGCGTGTATCAGGCCATCGTCGCCGGCTCGGTCGCCGCCCAAACGTTCGAGTCGTACCTCACCCGCGATCGGGGCGACGGCCGCCGCGGCAGCAGCCGCTCGCCCCAGCAAGGCAAACGGGCCGTGACCCACGTCCGGCCCC
>JBEKZQ010000058.1:0-17935 GCA_049509675.1 Thermoguttaceae bacterium
CCAGAACCTTGTCTGGACAGCGGTGTCGACCTTTGCTAAACTATCCGAGTAACACTCGGATCCATGGAGGCAACATACCCTATTTATCGATGTTTGCATACATCAGTTTGTGCGAGCACCCTGCTGGCTGGCCCGCGTGAGGTTCTCAATCTTCTCGCCATCAAACAAGAAGTACTCACGCACCCGGTAGTCAATTACGCCCCGGATGCGGTCGCGTATATCCTCGGGGTCATGCAGCACCTGGCAGTTGCCGTCAGGCTTCTCAATAGTCAGCAGGAGCTCCGTTTGCTCCTCCAACCGTTCGCCATCTTGCTGGACGGCCGATTGTAGAAAGCGTTTGAGTGTGTACCGGTGGTCGGCGTGCGTGAACACCAACTCCACGCCTCCTTCGACCGGCTTGCCGCTCTTCCGACTTTCCTGGACTGCGCCGGTGTTGACCAAATGAACCTCGCGTTCATCGATCTCCGTTCCGTCCTGCGAAAGTTGCCGATCCCCAAACAGGCAAAACACCAGTGCCCGAAAGATACCCGTCTTGCCCCGGCCGTTCTCACCGAACACAACCGTGACGTTCTTCCTGCCTTGGGAGAACCGCAAAGCATGTTTGCCACGGAACTGTCGAAAGTTCTTAAGCGTCAACGTCTCAATGAACATGGTGCTACTTCTTCTCCTTCGTCAGATGTCGCACTACCGTGGTCAACTGCTCGGCCACTGAGGCTTCATTGCCGTATTTCTCTGCAAGCTCAATGGCCTTCAAGGCCAGTTGTGCCTCGGCGCTGTTCACTTTGGCGTGGGCCTCCAGCTTGCGCCGGACTACTTCATTGATTGTTCCCATTGTCCATTCCTCCGGAACGCAATTGTACTTCTTCTGGTTTAGTTGCTGGGTCAAGGTCGCTGCTGGCGCCAGATTCACGGTAGATGTCCCAGGGACGCAAATCGAGCAAGTGCAGCATTCCGTATTGGTCAAGAAGGTCGCGCACAACGCGCCTTGCAGCATACTGGTTCCGCGCGGCAGACGAAAACTCCGCAAACCGAGGCATCTCGTGCCTCAGCACGCTACACCCACCGTCGTTCCATGGGCCGGCATCGGTTGGCGGAACGGCAATCAAGTCATAAATCACCGCGGCCGTCTTTCCGGGAGCACGACGGAGAACTCGTCCGCGGCGCTGAATGAACTCGCGGGGATTTGTCGTGCTTGCCATGAAAATTGCCGTTCGGGTCGAGGGAACATCAACCCCTTCATCGAGGCACTTCATCGCGACCAAGACCTGGATCTCCCCGTTGCCGAAGGCTTCGAGCAATCGCGTTCGCGCATGGAGCGGAACGGTATGCACGAACTCATGGCATCGAAGGCCGAGAGAGGATACACTGCGAAGAACTTTCGCATGCTCGCCTGGCGCGCAATAAACGAGCAGGTGCCCGAAGGGTTCTTGGCCACGCTCGGCTTCAGCGATAACGCGTCGCAAAAGCTCCATCACAGCCGGGAGTTTATTCTCGGCTGCCCAGATTATTCGAGCACGTTCAAGCAGCAGGCGCTCCAGTCGCGTCTGTTCGGCGTCATCATCCTGTGCGTTCTTGGCCGCCAGTGCGATGCGTGCCGACAGTTCCTGGTATTCGGCCATTTCAGCCGGCGTGAGAGTGACCAACACTGGTTCGTAGTCGTAAGGAGTTAGGTACGTTCCTATCGCTTCTTCCAAGCCGAACGCGAACACAATACCGCGGAAGTACGACAACAACAATTGCGTACCGTGTTCGTCGAACCATCGGCGCGGCGTGGCCGAAAGCCCCATTCTCATATCGGCGTGCGGGGAAAGCGCATTTCGCAGTTTCGCCGCTCCGAGCGAGTGTACCTCGTCGGCGACGAGCAGCAGGCAATCCTTTGGGAGGCGGCAAAGAAGTTTTTGGAAGGCGTCGCTGGATGCCGTAGCGTGAACGGCGATCAAAGTCAGATGAGCCGTTGCACCACTCTTGAAGTCGTCGATTCGGGAAGATGCTCTTGGATACCAATGGTCGTGCGCACTACTACACAATACTGGGTCGTAACCGAAGGTTCGTGCCTCCCGCTCCCATTGGTCCAGCAGATGCAGGTACGGCACGAGAACCACCAACGCCAACCTTTGTTTCTTGGAAAAAGCGGCAGTCGCCCCCGCTAGCGAAGTAATGGTTTTCCCCGTCCCGGTGGCCATTTCCCAGAGGCCGGAACAGTTGTTCTTCATCCACCCTTCGATTGCTTGTTTCTGATATGCGTACAGGTTGTACGGGCAGACCGGGACGCCCAAATCCGTCATTGCGCACCCATTATCGGTATCCTTTGCCAAGTGATATGGCCGGAAAGCTGTCGTGCGCAAGCGAATCAACGATTCGCGCGCGGCATCCGGAATCATAAACACTTCAAACTGGGTATTACGGTTTGCGACAAGATCCCCCAAGCGCTGTTCGTGTTTGGCAACGTATACGGCCTGGCCCGAATCCCAGGAACGAAAGACGCTGAACGCCTCTCCGTTGAGCGACCCTTTGATCGAATCATTGAACGAACCGTGGAATGCTACTTTATCCCCCTGGTCGTCGGCAAAAAGTCCTACCTTGTCGTGATAGTCGCCCTCGCTCCGCCGGTCCCGTGGCACTGCGATCAGGAATTCCAGCACCCCGTCTGCGACAAGCCAAGCAAGCGTGTTTCGTGTCTCCTCCTGTAGCGACTCCTCCAAATCACGAATGCTCCGTTCGATCGCCGCCTTGATGGTTGGGTTATCCCTTGCCACGGCGCCCAATCGGATCGCGTCCCAGTCGTCTTCCTGGAGAATCGGTGAGACGACAAATGTGGCTCGTCCACGGTTGCCCACTAACCCGACGAGTCCGTGCGCTGCAAGCCGCAACCAGCCGGAAGAGAAGAAGCCGACCCCCCGCAGGTAGTCGGTGCTCTCTGCTAGACAGGGCACCATCAAGTCCTGAACAATGTCGTGCTCGGAACTGTCGTATACCGGCTCTAGGGAAAGCGACCGTAGCATTCAACACGCCCCTTTGACTGCTATTTCACGCTCGCCGACCAGCAGGCTATCCGCGCCCTCCAACATCCTTGGCGTTACTGCCTTCGCGATCACACGCGCTTCTCGCAAGAAGGCGGACAGTTCGGTGAGGCTTGCCGCACCTTGAAAGTGTTTTTCCAGGAGAAGCGCGACGAAATCCGCGAAGGAAGCAAGTTTACGCTCATCGGAATTGAACAGAAAAGCATTGCGTCTGTTGCCGAAAACACGAACTCGCTTATCCCTTTCGAGAAGTTCGGCAACCAAGATGGGCGTCCAATCAATGCCGTGCGCCAGTGCCGGGAGATCTGATTCGTGCAGTTCCAACAGTAGATCCGCCCTGGCAAACACGTCTCCGGCGCGAAGTTGATCAGTATAGTACCGTTCAGCAACATCGAGAAGCTGCGATTGCTTGTCGGCGTCCCAGGCTATCGTGTCAACGTGGACCAGGATCCCGTTAAGATAGTGCAGGATGCTATCCGTGGATGCTGCCGCCATGACGCTCTGGTAGCTGAATCCGAGCTTCGCCACAAATCGCCGGCGGAGTTCTTCGCACGACACCGGTTGCCGTTTGTCGCGCACATAGGCAACAATGCGGCTGCGGATCGAGTCGTTCGCCGTTGCGTCTTCCCTTGAGGCCAACGTCAGCAGCGGGTACATGCGTGCCGCGATGAATTCGCCGGCAAACCGCGCGAGGACCGAATACAGCATCCGGGGTCCGTCGATACGCAACTGTAGGCACGAAACCCGTTTCTCTCCATAAATGAGGTCCGCAGAGATCTGGCCTTCGCGGGCAAGCCTTTGTTTTACGTATTCGACCAGGGCGGCGAACGCCGGGGAGGTCGCATCGAAATAGTCAACGTGCAAGAAGCCTTTGTCCGTCCGTATCACGTTCTCCCACTGGTTGGTGATTTGGAGGAATTGGAAGTCCTTCAGTCCCATGCGTTCACAGGCTGTCTTCCGCAATTCCTCGTACTCAACCACGTCGCCTTCCTGGCGGACGAGTTCTTCGACGATCTCAAGGTTCGGTGTGCGGTATCCCAATGCCCCGGCAAGACTGATATAGGGGGTCTTAAAGAACAGCAATTTCGGGTGTTGCCGGTGCTTCAGGCACGAGTGGATGGCATACTCGGATGTCAACCCAGCAGCCACGCATTCCTGCATGAACGCCTGAAACGCCGCATTAGCGGACAACTGCGGAAAGGGCCCGGCGTACAATGCCTGGATGACCCACTTCTCGATCGTGTTGAGGATGGGTGCGTAGAGGTTGACGTGCGACTTGTGCTGATACGGGCCGCCCCGGCCCCAAAGAAGGATGTCCGTTCCGTGATTCGCGCTGGCGCTCAGAGCGTGCCACACGATTTCGGGGCTCACCTTGTCCTGTCTTGTGCGGTTAATTGCAGCATGGACTTCGTGATAGGACATTGGCCCCGGGCGGCTCTTGAGAATCGACTCCAAGACCGCGGAAATTGGTCCCTTGGATATCCGCCAATGGTCGCGAGCCCACAACTCACTCTTGACCACTCGGAATTGCTTTGAAGCTATTGCAGAGCGTGCGAGGGCAATTCGAACCAGGTTGACAGAAGCCTTCGCGGGACACTCGCCGCAGTGCTGGCAATCTTCGGCTCTGAGCATTTGCGCTCGGAGTCGCCGTGCCAGAGGCGAGAGGCTAATCTTCTTCTCCGGAGTGTCGACAAGAGCGGCGTCCAGAGCTTTTGGCAGCGACGGACACTCGATGCATCGAAAGCAGCGCAAGCAAACGTAACATCTCTCCACACACTTCAAGTCTGAGAAGGCAGGCAGGAATCGGGTAATCGCCTCTTTATGAATAGGCCTGCTCCATCCGTAAAGGACCTGAAGAGCCTTACAGATGCCCCTCAAGCTCATAACCGGGGTGAGATCCCTGAGCATTCCACTTATCAGGTCGTGCAAAGGCCCTAATGCCTCGGCTGCTTGCCAATGGAGAAGCTGCTTCAAGCCTGCCTTTTCGATCTGTCGGATTCGTTCACGGGTTAGGCCGAATTGTTGTGCCACGTCGTTAAGTGTGCGCGGGTCGGATCGCCATCCCATCCGTTCCAGCAATATGCGCCGTTGCCGCTCATTGCCTATCACCGGCTTCAGCAGAGAGGTCAGGAAGCCGTCCGGCGAGCCCGTATCAATTTCCAGCCGAGGCGAACCGTTCATCGAGTGTTTCAGAAATGCATCAATCAACGATTGGACGCTGGCAAGCGTGCCATTCCCAAGATGATCGTGCCCGATCAACTCCAGCCCTGGCATCAGCAACATTTCACCGAGGGATGTAATGCCTTTTCCGGCGATAGCTCGCCTGACGCGGCCGGTCATCATGAGGCGCTCGACCGGGATGCCCGGATGGTACGACTCATGGAGGTCGGCGGGGCGGATGCCCCGAAGCGGACGCCCGGAAAAAAGAGGCAGCTTCCGCCAAGAGCACGGCGTGGCTTGCTGCTTCACAAACTCTCGCATAGCCTCGTCCTGGCGAGGCTCGGCAGTTGCCTGAAGTGTTTCAGTTGCACCCTTTGGGAATCCAGGGCCGAAACGTCTTCGAAGGTCCGCCTGGACTTGGATAAGGTGTTCCCGGGTCACAGCTCCGCAGTTCTGCAGACGACTCAGACCTGTCAGATCCAAGAGCAGGAACTCGCGTACCGCCTTCACCTTAAGCCGGCGAAGTGCCTTCAGCCCCCTCGACGTCAGCCCGAGGCCGCGAATGTCCTCATCAATCCAACTTTCAGGGAATATCGCCGAGGCCGAGCAGCTCGAGGTCGGCGCGAGGGCGCCAATGTCCTCGTCGTTGTTCCGCAACTGGCAGGTGCCGTTCCCATCGGAATCCTCGGGAAAAAGCATGGCGCGTACCGTGTCACGGCTCCTCTTGAGCTTCGCATAGGTGGTTGCCCCGAAACCTCGAAGGCCGAAAACATGTCGCAAATCAATTTGTAGAAATTCGTCCACCGTTGATACTTCGAGCAACTGAAGGGCATTGCGTTCCTTCGTGCTCAAGGAGACTTCAGAGATGGCGCTTCCCGTCGAAAACATAGGTGGTCCGGATTCTCGCGTTTGCGATGTGCCCGTCGGGATTATACAAGGCCTTATCGGCGGCAATTCATTACACAATGTCTTGGTGGGATGATTTAACGCGTAATGGTGGAGCGAGGCAGAAGCAGGGACAATCAAAGCATTCATGCTACCCCTTCGGCTGGGTGTTCGCAATAGCTGGGAACGGAAAGGGAGAGAACGGGAAGGGGGGATAGTCGCGATTTCGTGACCCGGGGCTAAGTCCAATTGTTGAAACGACCTCGCGGCTGTGGCAGAGTCAGGCCATGCCGCGAGCAACCCGTGCAGATCCCGAAGGTGTAGTTCTTCTTGTGCTCAACTGGGCGAATGCCGATGGTCGGTTCTCGGCCGGGATGGCGTTTGATCGGTTTGTTTGTTCCCCGCGTTGACGGCCCCGCTTCGCCCCATATAATGGACATACGGCACGCCGAAAGTCCTTCCCCCCACCCCACGACCGGCGGGGCGCATCGAGAAAAGGAAGAATTGCCTCATGAGTAATCTGCGAGAAATCTCCGACAGCGATTTTGACAGTGAAGTCTTGCAGTCGGAGCACCCGGTGTTGGTCGACTTCTGGGCCCCTTGGTGCGGCCCGTGCCGCATGATCGCTCCGATCTTGGAGCAACTGGCGACCGAGAACGGCGAACGGCTCAAGGTCGTGAAGGTCAACGTCGACGAAAGTCCCGCCGTCGCCGGTGGTTATGGCGTTAGCAGCATCCCCACCCTGATGCTCTTCAAAGACGGCCAGATCGTCGATCGATTCGTCGGCGTACAGCCCAAGACGCGATTGCAAGAGGCGATTACCCAGGTGACCGGCTGACGGGGTATCTGCTCCTAAATACCCCATTCTTCCGCCGCGAGCTCTTTCCTGCCTGCTCAATGCGGCTTGCGGTCAATTCGGCAGGCGAACCTGCCGATGAAAGAGTTTAGGGGAACTGTGCCGATCGCATCAAGTTTGCCGGCTGGCCTTATGTCGACTTCCGGAACGCAAAACCTCCCAGACAGTTTCGCGGCGGAACCGCTTGTGGTGCCGTTGGGCGCCCGCATCGATGCGCCGCATACACCTGCCGCCGGGGCATCGCCACCAGACGAAAAGGTTTCCGGGAACGACTCATCGGTCGCGCTGGAGCAGATCGAAACTCAGGCCGCGCAACTGGCGGAGATTCTTCGCGCTCGGCAGCAGGAACTGGACCACCGCGAGGCCCAGGTCAACGCCCGCGACGCCCAGTTGGACAGCGAGGAGCGTGCGGCCCGATTGTGGTTGAGCCAGCGGTTGGCGGAACTGGAAGAGCGCGGGCACCTGCCGGTTGCCGACTTGGCCGCCCGCCAGGAAGCGCTCCAGCAGGCAACCGCCGACGTGGAGCACCAGAAGCGGCTCCTGGGCCAGCAGCGGGAGCGTTTGGACCAGGAGCGGGACGCGCTGGTGCAACTCCAGCAGCGCTCGTCCGAGCGCCGTCAGGCGGAGGAGGAACGACTGCGGCGGCAGCGGCAGGAACTGGCCGACCATCGCCGCCAGATCCTCACGGAGTTGGACCGGAAGCGACGCGGCGTGGCGCGTCGCGGCGAGCAGACGGACCGTTGTCGCGCGGCACTGGAGCAACTCCGCGGCGAACTCGTGCGGTTGCACCGTGAGACGTTGGAGATCCGCCTGGCGACCGAAGAATTGTGGGCCCAACTCAGCGGCGCCGCTCCGCCGCCCGCGCTGACGCGCAGTCTCGGCCAGATCCGCAACAAGCTGGCGGAACATTATCGACTGGCCCATGCCGAGCTACAGGCCGAGCGGCTGGAACTGGAAGAGATCCGCCGCCAACTTAGCGACGGGCAGCGAGAGCTCGCGCGGCACAAGCAGCAATTCGACAAGTGGGTTGCCGGTTGCCGGCAGGAGGCCGAGCAACAGGCCGAACGGCTGATCGCCCGGGAAAGGGTGCTTTCTTGCAAGACAGTGGGCGGTGTCGGCGAGAAGTCCCCCTCTCCCTCCGGGAGAGGGCCGGGGTGAGGGGCGCCGGGAAGATAGGCCATATCGGGAGCCGCGTTTTCTTGCAGTTCCCCTCAGCTAACCTTCTCCCGGAGGGAGAGGGGAACCTTCAATCGCGTCTTGTGAGAGTCCGGATTCAGGACTGCCGCTTGTTGGCCGCTTTCAGGGCCTTGTCGGCGGCCTTCTGAGCGGCATCGATTTCCCTCTTCGTGTAGGTGGTCGGCATGCCCAGCACCAGCTTGTCGCGGATCCCGGCGAGTTGCTTCCAACTCATGTCATTGCTGAAGTGCCAGGCGGCCAGTTGCGCCACGCGCTGGGCGATCTCGCCCCGGCCAAGCTGCTGGCAGATCTCGGCCAGGCCCGGCGCATCGACGACCTCGCCGAGCGGCTTGAGTTGATACTTGATCGCCGCTCGCGGCGACGGTTTGCCGTAATCCAGACAAACGGTGGGCACCTTGATCTGGCCGACCATTTCCGGGGCGATGTCGAACATGGCGGGCGGCTGCGGTGCGCCCGCCACCCGTTGCGGACCGTTGTTGTTCTGCTGCTGTTGCTGCTGCCGGTTGGGCTGCCGCGGCCCCAGCGGGTTGTTGAAGGGATTGTTGATGGCCTGTTGGCCGGGAAGCCCTAATTGCGCGAGCACGGGCACGCCCGCGAAGGCCGCCGGCAACTGCACCGTCAGCGGCTGGTCGGTCTTGTTGGTAATCAGCAGCCGGGCCTGCTCGGAGTCCTTGGGGATGAATTGCACGGCGAGTTGTCCCTGTTGCATGCCTGCAAACAACTCGACCGTTTGCTTGGGCGCGGCGGCCGATCTCCTATAGCGCTCGGCGGCCGGCAACACCCCACACGTCAACAACAACAGGCTCCCCACGATCAGACGCGATCCGCGCATGACGAGATCTCCTTAAACCAGGGACCAGAGAGGGATTAGGGATTAGGGATTAGGGATTAGGGATTAGGGATTAGGGACGCAGACGGACTTGCCAAACTCTAATCCCTAATCCCTAATCCCCTTGTACTCTAATTCTGGCTGCTGTCGGACGACGACTGCGGCTGTTGTTGCTGCCGCTCGTGCGCGTTGTGGACGGCCACGCCGGCCAACTGCATGGCCGCTTGGATCTCCTGCGCGGCAAAGTACGGCTGACGGCTGCCGTCGGCGAAGCGCAATTGCTTGGCGGCCAACTGCTGCCAGCTCATGTTGTTGTTCAGATTCCAGGCGGCCGCCTGGGCCGCACGCTGGTCGATCTGGCCGGTTCCCAGCAGGCGGCACAACTCGTAGACGGCGGGCTTGTCGGTGTAGCTTTCCAAGGGCTTGATGTCGTAGGGGATGTTGGGCCGCGGCTCACCCTTGCCGTGGTCGAGGCACACGGTGGGGACTTTGAACTGTCCGACTTTTTCCGGCGCCACGTACATCATGCCGCCGCCCATGCCCATGCCCATGCCGCCCATGCCGCCGCCGACGCCCTGGTTCTGATTATTGTTATTGTTGTTACGGGCGGCAGGCCGAGCCGCCCCGCCCGGTTGGGCCAACACCGGCACGAACCCGTCCGGCAATTTCACGCTCAAAGGTATTTCGTCCTGCCGCTGGATTACAACCGGGGTTGGCAACGCATCGTCGTCGCCGCCCGGGCGGCCGTCGCCGATTTGCAGTGGCGCGGGCACGCCCGCAAAAGTCTCGGGAAGCTTGATGTTGAGCGGCTGGTGGGTCTTGTTCTCGATGATGATCCGGCACGACCGCGAGTCTTTCGGGATCAGCTTCACGGCGATGTCGCCGCGCTGGATGGCGGCGAACATCTCCACCGTTCGTGCCTCGGGGGCGCTTTTGGCCTTGCGATCGGCCGCCACGAGGGCTATTGGAATGAGGGCCGCTGCCACTGCCAACAGGAATCGCCAATTTCGCCAATAGGACATGGTCCAAACTCCCCAAATGTGAATACCTTGACGGCCGCGGCCACGCGATCGGCGCGCGCCGCGGCCCATCGTCTCTCTGTACGCTAATTAGTATACCCGAAAAAGTCAAGCAAAGTGGTGAAGAAGACCGGCGCGCCACCCCCCACGATCCACCCGAATGGGGAAGGCCGGGAAACTGAATCACGAAAACCCGAAGACAGCAAAAGCCCGAAAGGAGACGATGAGGAGGCGAGAAGGCATCCTTCTCCGTGTTTCTCGGGCTTTCGTCCTTTCGGGTTTTCGTGATTGCCCGATTTCCATTGGCGGGGACCATGTCCTTGTTGTGCATGTGGTGTAAAATGAACTTTTGTGTTTCGCTCACCCTCGACGAGAATCTTATGGTGCAAGACGCCGCTGGTCCGCCTGAATTAGCAGTCACGCAGCAATCCGACATGGCGTTACGGCGGGCGATGGTCGCCGCCCGCGTGGCCGAGGAGAACCGCGGCCGCGACATTGTCATCCTCGACTTGCGGGAGTTGACGGCGATCTTCGACTATTTCGTGCTGGCCACGGGCACGAGCCGGCGGCAACTGCACGCCATGAGCGAAGAGATCGACCGCGTGCTGCAGGAAGAGCTCAACGACCGGCGGATGGGGATCGAAGGCTACGACGCCAGCCGTTGGATCCTCCTGGACTACGGCGACGTGGTCATCCATCTGTTCGAGCCGGAGATGCGCGCCTATTACGCCTTGGAAGATCTGTGGGCGCACGCCAAACGGATTGCGTGGAAATGAGTATCTTACCGGACCTGAAGGAGCGATTCCGCCAGGCATTGGCGGGCCGGGTCGAAGATCCCGACCCGCTGTTGGACATGGTGCGTCGCAGCCAGGACGCCAAGTTCGGCGATTACCAGGCCAATTTCGCCATGTCGCTGGGCAAGCAGTTGGGCCGGCCGCCGCGAGAGGTGGCGGCGGAAATCGTGTCCCGGCTGGCGGTGAGCGATTTCTGCGCCCCGCCGGAGGTTGCCGGGCCGGGCTTCATCAATCTGCGCATCAAGGATCAGTGGTTGACCGAGCGGTTGACCGCGGCCCTCGCGGACCCGCGGTTGGGAGTGCCCCGGGTGGCTCGGCCGCGAATGTTCGTGATCGACTACTCGGCCCCGAACGTGGCCAAGCCCATGCACGTGGGGCACATCCGTTCGACCGTGATCGGCGATGCCCTGTACCGCATGCTGCGCTTCCTGGGACACACGGTCATCGGCGACAATCACATCGGCGACTGGGGCGCCCAGTTCGGCATGATCCTTTACGGCTACAAGCATTTCCTCGAGACGGAAGCGTATCGCCGCAACCCGGTGGCGGAGCTGGCCCGGTTGTATCGCCTGGTGCGGAGGCTGGTCGATTTTCAGCAGAAGGGCGAGCCGCTGCCGGAAGCGGAACAATCGCTGGCCGCGGCGCATGCGGACATTGCCGCAGCGGTGCTGGCCGAGACGGCCGCTTTGCACGCCGGCCATGCCGAGAACCGCCGGCTTTGGCGCCAGTTCCTGCCCGTTTGCCTGGAAGACATCCACCGCATCTACCGGCGGCTGGACGTGCATTTCGACGAGACCCTGGGCGAGAGTTTTTACGAAGACCAGTTGGCCGGGACCGTCGACGAGCTGCTCCGCCGCGGGATCGCCACGCCCAGCGATGGCGCCGTGTGCGTTTTCATCGAAGGGCAGCCGGCCCCCATGATCGTCCGCAAGCAGGACGGGGCATTCCTGTATGCCACGACCGACCTGGCCACGATCCGTTATCGCACGGAGCGCTGGCATCCCGACGCCATCCTGTACGTGGTCGACCACCGTCAGAAGCTGCACTTCGAGTTGCTCTTCGCAACGGCCGCCCGCTTGGGCTACGAAAAATTGGAGTTGACGCACGTCAGTTTCGGGACGGTGCTGGGCGAGGACGGCCGGCCGTTCCGCACGCGCGCCGGCGACACGGTGGGCCTGGAGGGGCTTCTGGACGAAGCGGTGCGCCGGGCCGCCCAGATCGTCTCGGCCAACGACGATGCCAAGCCCGACGGCCCGGAACTCTCGGCCGCCGAGCGGGCCCAGGTGGCCGAGACCGTGGGCATCGCCGCCTTGAAGTATGCCGACCTGTCGCAGAACCGCAGCAGCGATTACGTCTTCAGCTACGACAAGATGCTGGCCATGAACGGCAACACGGCAACCTACATGCAATATGCCTACGCCCGCGTGCGGAGCATCTTTGCCCGGGGTCAGGTGGACGTCCCGCGGCTGCGATCCTCCGGGTCGGCCATCTTGTTGGGCTGCGGGGCGGAACGTGCCCTGGGCCTGGAGGTGCTGCGTTTTACCGAGGCCCTGGAACTGGCGGCGGCCGAGTATCGGCCCAACCAGTTGACCTCCTACTTGTTCGAGTTGGCCAATCGCTATTTCACGTTCTACGAACAGTGCCCCGTGCTGTCGGCCCCGTCGCCCGAGCTGCGCCAGAGCCGTTTGCTGCTCTGCGATCTGACGGCCCGCACCATCCGGAAGGGGCTGGAGTTGTTGGGCATCCGCGTGGTGGAAAAGATGTAAGACGCGCTTCCGTTTGCGCGGGATCTTCGCTTTGCGCGGGACGGCCTATGCCGTTTGTGCCGGAATGCCGGAGTGTGTCCGAATCAGGGCCTTTTTGCTTGGCGACGATGGCACCGATTGGTACGTCGCGATGTGCCGAAATTGCGCGGAGTGCCGGCCGATTCGCCAAATCGGAACGTGCCGATGGGACGATCCGTCTTAGGAAGGAAACGGAGTGTCTCGTTCACCGAAAGGAGTCCGCCATGAAACTCGTCCGCATCTTCCTGATCGCCAGCCTGGTTGCCTGGGTCCCCATCGCGGCCCAGGCGCAGTTGGGGTTGTACGGCTCGCCGGAGACCTTGCAGCTTGTGGCCCCGCCGGCACAGTCGCCCCTGTATGCCGGGGTAGCCGCGTCGTCCTATGAGGCGACGTCGTTGCCGCCCGTGTCGCCGGCGCCCGCCCCGGTCTCGCCGTCCCAGGCCGCAACTACACCCGCGGCTTGCGCGGCGCCGTACGCCGCCCCGGTTTATGCCGGCCCTGCCGCTTCCACCGGTTGTGACGGCAACCAGGGGTTCCTCAGCAGCAATTACTACGCCCGCCCGCAAGAGGGCGAAACGGCGGGCGCATGCCAGAACCCGCTATGCCCCTGGTATGTGACCACCATGGCACTGTACATGGGCCGCAACAAGCCGGACAGCAGGCTTTGGACCTCGGCCGAGAACGACCACCATTTCGATACCAATCAGTTGACCAACACGGCCGACATTCCGTTAGACTGGCAGGCGGGCGGCGAGATCCGCATCGGCCGGCAGTTCTGCTGCAACCAATGGGCGATCGAAGCCGACTACTGGACCCTCTCTCCCTTCGACGGCTTCTTGGCCACCAAGGACGCCAACGGCCTGGTCTCGCCGCTGACCAACGGCTGGACCTTCGACAAGAACAACGTCGGTTTCAACGAATACTTCGATCATGCCAACGAACACGATCTGTGGCGGCATGACGAGATCCACAGCCTCGAACTGAACGTCATCCGCAATCACCTCTGCGGCTGTGGTTGCGCGCCCTGGAACCTGGACGCCTCGCTGGGCGTGCGCTACTTCCGTTTCCGGGAACGCTTGATCTACGGTTCCGACAGCCTGGGGATGGGAAGCTGCGCCTACCTCAACGACGAGGTCGCGAACAACTTGATCGGCCTGCAGTTCGGCTTCAACGGCGAGTATTGCCTCAACGAGCGGCTGAAGGTCTTCGTGACGCCCAAGTTCGGGCTGTACGACAACGTCATGAATCAGAGCTTCAACGCTTACACCGGCAACTGCAGCAACGAGGCGCATAGCGGCCTGTACGGCAATAACTATCCCATCAATTCCAACAAGAATGGCTTTGCCTTCTTGACCCAGGTCGACGTGGGCTTGAACTGGCAGGTCTGCCAGCACATCGAGGCCCTGGCCGGCTATCGCGTCGTGGCCATGACCGGCATGGCCCTGGCCGACAACCAGTTTCCGCAGATCACGGGCGACGTTCCCGCCCTGGGCGACATCCAGCACAACGGCAGTTTGATCCTGCACGGGGCCTTTGCCGGCCTGACATTCCGCTTCTAACGGCCGCCGCCAGGCCGGAGAAGAATCGGTTTCGCCCGGGCGCGGCATCGATCGGGGTGCTGCGTCCGGGCGGATTGTTGGAGGGATTAGGGAGTTGGAGGGATTAGGGATTAGTAATGAGGGATTAGACGCCGGACATTCGCTTGCGTCTAATCCCTCATTACTAATCCCCAATCCCCAATCCCCCCCTAATCCCTAATTTCTAATCCCTCGCCTACTTCCGCGTCCCGGTGCCTTCGCAGAGGGCTTGGAAATCAGGATCCGCGCGGATCGGGTCGAAATCCGACTCGTGATCAATCAGGTGGCGGTACTGCGGATCCAGTGCCAAGGCGTGTTCGAGATACTCCAGGGCCTGCCGTTTCCCGCCCGCCAGGCTCCAGTAGCACGCCAGGTTGTAGTGGACCAGGGCCTCGTCGGGATCGACGGACTGGGCCGTTTCCAGGGCCTCGATGGCCAGGTCGAGCCGGCCGACGCGTTTGTAGCACCATCCCAGCGCGAACCACACGTGGATATTCTCCGGCTCCACCTCGGCCACGCGACGCAACGGCACCAGCGCCTCGGCGAACTGGTCCATGCTCCGCAGGGCCTCGCCGCGCAGATAGAGGGTTTGCGCGTGGGCGCCGTCCGCCTCGCCCAGTCGGGCCAACACGTCCAACGCCTGCCGTGGCATTCTTAGCTCCAGATACCCTTCGGCCTGGTGATGGAGCTTCATGCGGCGGATTCGGTTTCTGGCAGTGCTCACCGTGCTTGCACCTTCTGTCGTGCCCCTCGTCATCCACTACACCTCTATTCTACCAGCATCCCGCGGCAAACCCAAATAGCACAAGACCAGTTTGCGCGCAAGTAGCGTGGTCCTAAGCAATAAGGAAAAAACTTGAATAGTCGTAGCCGGTCGCTGGACATTTCTTTGCAACGCCTTTGCACGGTTTGCCTCCTTGGGTCCCACTATTCCTTATGGGGAATGAACCCGTTGCGTGCTGGTCGGCCTGGGGACTGGTCCATTTTTCGGCGAGAAGGCGCAGTTTCACGAATCGACGATGGCCGAAAACATGGACCTGTCCCCTTTTCCCAACCTATCCATTTTGTGACCGGGAGATACTTTCATGCGGCTTACCTTGCGAACGATGTTGGCCTATATGGACGGCCTGCTGGAGCCGGCCGACGCCGAGGACATTGGCAAGAAAATCGAAGAAAGCGAGACCGCCGGCAAGATCTACCACCGCGTCCGCGATTGTATGCGGCGATTGCGCCTGGGGGCTCCCGGTCTGACCGACCGTGGTCCGGGGCTGGACCCCAATACGGTGGCCGAGTATCTCGATAACATCCTGCCCGCCGATCGGGTCCCCGACTTCGAGAAAGTATGCCTGGAAGCGGAATCGGACGTTCAGTTGGCGGAAGTGGCCTCCTGTCACCAGATTCTGACCTTGGTCTTGGGTGAGGCGGCCGAGATCGATCCGGCCAGCCGGCAGCGGATGTATCAGCTTCCGGAGGTCGCTGCCCGGGCAGAAGCCGAGAACCGGCGGGCAGCCGTCGCCGCCTCGGTCGCGACGGGCGATGGGGCCGGCGGCGGCGACGGCGCGCCGCGCCGGTCGCGACCTAAGCCCACTGTGCCCGAATACTTGCGCGAATCCGCGCCGCGGCGGCGCCACTTGCTGCAAAACGCCACCTGGCTGGCCCTGGCCGGTTGCTTCCTGGCCGTGGTGCTGTTGGCGCTGGGACAGTTCGAAGAGGGCACTTTGCTGGGCAACCTGGTGCGGCGGCTGGGCGTCTATCGCGAAGTCGCCCGGGGCGAAGCCGAATCGCCGCCGGCGGAGAAAAACACGGCCACGGCGGATGCCAAGCAGGAGCTTCTGCCGGATACAGATGCCAACGCCAAGCGGGAGCCGGCCGGTAAGTCGCCTCCCGCTCGTCCGGCGACCCAGAGCGCAAAGACCCCGGCGCCGACCGAGAAGCAGGGCCGGCAGCCGGTTCGGGAGCCGCCGCCGGTAGCGCCCCTTCCGCCGGGCGTAGCCACTGCCGAGGATTCCAAACCGGCAGCACCCAAGCCCGCCGGGTCCACGCCGCCGGCGCAAGCCCTGGCCAAGGCTGAACCGCCGCTGCCCGGGGCGATGTCGCCAAAAGCGGAGACGAAGCCGCCCGCCGCGGAACCGGCTTCCAAGGCCGAACCGCCGCTGTTCGCCCCGGCCGGGCAATTCCTTGCCGAGAGCGAGGATCTGCTGTTGCGATTCGATGCGCCCACTTCGGCCTGGTACCGAGTCCTGCCGAAAGAGACATTGGTGAGCCATTATCGCTTGCTGGCCCTGCCCACGCATCGCCCGCGCGTTCTATTGACCGGCGGGGCTGAGGTTGATCTGCTCGGCGGCACGCAGCTTGAATTATTGCCGGAGAGCGGCAAGGCCCCGGCGGGAGTGGAGGTGGCCTTCGGCCGCATCGTGATCAGGCCGCGCGCCCCGCAGGCCCGGCTCAGTGTGACCACCGCAGAGCACGGCGGGATCATGACGCTGGCCGACGCCGAAGCGGTGGCGGCCCTGGACGTGCTTCGGATTCATTTGCCCGGCACGAACCCGGAAAAGGAGCCTCCGCAGGTCATTGCCGACCTGTACGTGTCCGGCGGCGACGTCTCCTGGGAAGAAGGCGGCCAGGCCGCCGTGGAACTCAAGGCGCCGGCTCGCATCCGTTTGGGTCAGGCCATCGCCCCGGCCGGGTCCGCTCCGAGTGAGAAAGACATGCCAAAATGGATTGCCGCCGACGCCATCTCGCCCTTGGACCGCCAGGCCTCGCCGACGCTGGACCAGGCCCTGCAAGCGGGTCGTCCCGCCGGCATGGGTTTGTTGGAATTGACCGATCACCGGCGGAAGGAGGTTCGCTGGCTAGCCATGCGAAGCCTGGAATTCGTCGACAATTTCGAGCCGATCGTGGCCGCACTGAACGAACCCAGCCGGAAACCCGACTGGCCCGACTACGTCGATCAACTCCGCCAGGCCGTGGCGCGGGGGCCGGAGCACGCGGCCGCCATCCGCAAGACGATGGAAAAACAGTTCGGCGACGACGCCGGCGACCTGTACCGCATGCTTTGGGGCTACACCGACAAGGATCTGCAGGACGGCGCGGATCGGCAATTGGTAAAGCTCCTCTCGCACGACACGCTGGCCCTGCGAGTGCTTGCGCATTGGAATCTCAAAGACATCACCGGCCTGGGTCTTTACTATCGGCCCGAGCAGACCGCGGCCATCCGCCAGTCGTCGACCCTTCGCTGGGAACAGCGGCAGAAGGCCGGCGAGATTCGTCTGAAGGCGACCGACGACAAGTCCCGCCCGGCGGCGGAGCCCGCTGCGGCCGCCGAAAAACCGGCGCTGTAAGCCGGCGTGGCGCGGTGATGTGGAGGTCCTGTAATCACGAAAGCCCGAAAGGACGAAATCCCGAAAGAGAACAAACAAGGCGCGGAACCATGGTGAGCACCAACCTAATGGCGAATTACTCTTGGGTTTGGGACGCTGATGGCCAGCCGTTGCAGGAGTGCGAATCCATAGAGCTAGCGTTTGGCGACCCATCTTCTGCACGTAATTTCTGGGCGATCATTCTGCTAACGGCGTTCCGCGACCATGCCACATCCGTTTTCTTTTTCCCCTTCCTTGGCGAGGGCTGCCTGTCATTTGCCGTGGGCGATAGTGTCTGCGCGGTGATTCCACCACCTGAGGGGTTTCGTGCTTGGCTGCTTCGCGCGGGCCGCAATTTGTCTGCAGGCAGTACCTGGCGGGGCATAATTTGGTGGTGGAAATCCCGCGTCCTTCGCCGTCGGAGTCGCGGCTTAGTCACGCTGGTTTACCCGGGG
>JBEKZQ010000580.1:0-3460 GCA_049509675.1 Thermoguttaceae bacterium
CATTCCCAAGGAGAAGTTGGTAAGACCTCTCCCATTGGAACGTCCCAGCGATGTTTTTTCCTATACCAGTTTTCGAGGCTCATTTTTCGAGCCTCGATTGCATTTGAGATTTGAGACCGCCGGTTGTCCTGCGAGGCATGAACGTAGGTGTACAGCGTGTCAACTTTCGCCGACTGCAAATTGCTCGTGCCAAAACCTCCCAGGTCGACCCAGCGCGACGCGACAGTGGGCGATTGGGCCGTGCCGGGGGTTTGGGAGTAGATGTCGCCACTGCCCTCGGCCACCGCGTACTGGAACGTATTGTTCAAGGACGCCTTCTGATAGACGTCCCACAGCGACGCATACACAAGCCGCCCATCGAACCCATTGCTGGTGGTGGCCGAGATATTGACACTATTGGCAGCGCCGTTGGTATTCAGGTCCGCAGCGACAGGCACTGAGACAACCCACGCGCCGGAGCTCGTTGAGCCGTAGACGTTCGTTTGGCCGGTGGTGAACTCCGGGTTTGGGTCGGGACTGGCGGTCCCGCCGCCGATCGTGACACTCGTGGCAACGCCGTTGACCGTGACGGTCACGGTAGCCGTGTTGCCTGCCGATCCGCCATAGAGCGCCAGCACCAGCCGGGAAGCGACAACGTCGTCACAGGCCGGGGCGGTGAGCTGCGTCGAATACCCCCCGGGAACATTGGTGTATGCCGGCCAGGCACCGACGGATTGCATGAACACCGCACCGTTGGGGACCGTGCCGCTGGCGATCTGTTCCATGCCGTCGCCGCCCCAATTGTAGCCGGCCCACGCGGGGACAGTCATCGTCCAAGCCGCGGCATGCAAGGTGAATGCCGTTGCCAAAGCTGAAAAATGTCTCACGAATCTCGATCTCCTTTCTTGTCCAATCTAATTACTGTGCTGCATCCCAATCGGACTGTGTCGTGTCGGTGCGACTTTCCGCACGGCCATCGGCATAGGCGACGTTGAACATCCCGCCCGGGTGCCGATAATCGACCCCAGCCACCGGATCGCTGAACTGGCCCCCGCCGCCGCACCAGTAATTGCCCGGCGTGCAGTCGGCAAACAAGATGACATTGCTCGGCCGCAGCACGTCATAGCTCTTGACCGTGTACCAAAAGCAATGTGCCTGGTCCACAAAGCAAAAACTGTTGATCCCGTAGCTGAGCGTGATGGTTGGGTCGTACGTGCAGGGGATCTTTTTGGGGTCCGACGGGCATTGGTACACGTCCGACGTCTTGTCCATGCAGGACTTCAGCAGGTCCATCCAGCGGCAGGTGCTGTTGATCCAGGCGGGCGGGTAGTGGTCGTGTGCATTGACATAGATTTGAGCGACCATGCCGATTTCCCGCAGGTTGTGTAAACAGGCGGTGCGCTGGCTGGCTCCCCGCGCGGCGACGATCGCCGGCAACAGCAGTCCGATCAACATGCCAAGCACCCCAATCACCACCAACAGTTCCACGATCGTGAACCCGCCGGCAACGCTGCCCGGTATGCCCGGCCGCGGCTCGCGGCGTGGAGCGCCTCGGCAGCCATCTCTCCCGGCCGGGCTGACTTGCGGTTCGGATCGCATGGGGCATAACCTTGAGGGGAGCAGGTGGGCGGACGTATTACGGACGTGTAAATCGTAACACCGCTAATTCTAAACTACCGCGCACGAATTGCAAGCGACTTTTTTCCCCTTTTTCGCCCATGCGGCGCTGCCCGACACTAGCCCGACGCACCAGCAAGCGAGAATTGCCGCAAGTCCCTCGCTGGCGCTTCGGGCTACTGTGCGGAATGGACCTGCGGGCGGAAAACTTCGCGAACTTTGCACTTCTCCTGGCAAAAACCCCTTGACATTCCGCACGCCAGGCGGCAGCATGAGGGGATCGGCCTTTGCGTACTGTTTCCTGTTCGGAGGTGGTGAATCTCGATGACTTTGGCGAAACACGATATCGCGCGCTTGTTTGCCCAACATTTTTCCACGCAGCCCCGCTGGATTGTTCGGGCCCCCGGCCGGGTCAATCTGATCGGCGAACACACGGACTATAACGACGGCTTCGTGCTGCCGCTGGCGATCGATCGTGCGATTTGGATCGCCCTGCGGCCGCGCGACGACGCCCGCGTGCTGGTCCATTCGATCGACTACGATCAGTCGGGCGAGTTTTCCCTGGTGGATCTGAAACACGAGAGGGCCGGCTGGATCGAGTACCTCAAGGGGGTCGCCTGGAGCCTGAGCGATGCGGGCCGGCCGTTGAAGGGCTGGGAGGGCGTGCTGGCGGGCGACGTGCCCCTGGGGGCCGGCCTGTCTTCGTCGGCGGCCTTGGAAATGGCCACGGCCCGGGCTTTTTCCGCCGTCAGCGGCTTCCCGTGGGACCCGCCCGCCATGGCCCTGCTGGGGCAACGGGCCGAGAATAAATGGATCGGCGTGAACTGCGGCATCATGGACCAAATGATTTCCGCCTCCGGCCGGGAAGGCCACGCCATGCTGCTGGATTGCCGCTCGCTCCAGACGCAGCCGGCGCCGCTGCCGGCCGGCGTGGCCGTGGTCGTGTTGGACACTTCCACCCGCCGCGGCCTGGTCGATTCGGCCTACAATGAGCGGCGGGCGCAGTGCGAGGCCGCCGCGCGATTCTTCCAAGTCAAGGCACTTCGCGACGTGACCCTCGCACAACTGCAACAGTCGGACGGGCAGTTGGACGAGACCACCCACCGCCGTGCCCGGCACGTAATCAGCGAAAACGAGCGAACCCTGCGCGCGGTCGAAGTGATGCGCTGCGGCGACGTGCAGAAGCTGGGACAACTGATGAACCAGAGCCACGCCAGCCTCCGCGATGACTACGAGGTCTCCAGCGACGCGCTGAATGCCATGGTCGAGTGCGCCCAGGCCCAGCCGGCCTGCTACGGCGCCCGCATGACGGGCGCGGGCTTCGGCGGCTGTGCGGTGGCCATCGTTCCCAGCGAGGCGGCCCAGGAGTTCGTCGCGGCCACGGCCGCCGCCTACCAGGCCCGAACCGGTCACACCCCGGCCGTGTACGTCTGCCGGGCCACCAACGGCGCAGAAGTATTGTAAGCGGATAAGCGAGGAGACGAAAAATGTCGCAGCAAAGCACCCCGCGGATGCTGGCGCACTCGGTGTACTTCAAACTGCACGACGATTCGGATTTGGCCAAAGGAAACCTGATCGCCGCCTGCCAGCGGCAGCTTTCCGACCACCCCGGAATCGTGTTCTTCGCCGTCGGCGCGCGGGCCGAGGAGATCGAGTGGTCGATCAGCGACCGCGGTTTCGACGTCGTGCTGCACCTGGTGTTCGAGAGCAAGGCGGCGCACGATCAGTATCAAGACAGTGCTCGGCACGTGCAGTTCATGGCGGAGAATGACGACAACTGGAAGGAAGTCCGCGTTGCCGACGCCTACGTCGAGGGTGTCGATCGCGCGAAGTGAGCCGCGCACAGAATTCTGAGCCAGTAGGA
>JBEKZQ010000581.1:0-3449 GCA_049509675.1 Thermoguttaceae bacterium
GGTGGGCGGGGGTGCGCGCGGGTGCCACGGGCTTGCCCGTGCTGTTTCGGAGGGCTCTTGCGGCGAGAAGTTGCCAAAGCAGTGGTGTGCGAGCGAGGTCAAGAGCCCGCGGCTGTTCCGCGTGGGTGCGGACACTTCCCATGCTCGCCGACGAATTACGCGGAGAGGTCTCCGGCGAATCCACGCTGCAAGAACCGACATAGAAGAGCACTGGCAAGCCTGGCACCCAGCGGGGGAATAACTGTCCTGTTCTCGAAAGTAGTCATCACGCTCCGCCTGATAAATTCCATCTCGCGGAGCGAGATGAGTACGACTGTTGCGGCAATTATTGATTCGCCGATCCGACGCGGCCTGGGCCTTGACTATCCGCCCGGCGATGGCGATGATCGTATTGCCCGAGCATGATCGTTTCTCACCAAAACGCTAGCAGGAGTTCCGCATGGTGACCTCGGATGCACCGTCCCCCGGCGTGCCAACGCCGCAGCAACTCAAAGCGGCCCTAAAGGCCTTTCGGAAACGCTTGAAACTGACGCAACTCGACGACCAGTCGCGGATCGGCGTGGGGCCGATGAGCAGCGGCCGGCCGTCCGGCATCGTGGCCATCATGCCGCCCGACCAGTTCCCGCAAGAGGTTTGGGACGAACTCGCACGGCAAGGCAAGCTGAAGCGGGTGGGCAGCGGGCTGTACGAGTTGGCGGAACCGCATTGACGCGGTCGAGAGTCGAGGGTCGAGGGTCGAGAGTAGGGCGGCAAGCGCGACCCAAAAACACAAGGGCCGCTCGCATGGCGAGATCGGCCCTTGCGCTTCGTTCAAGTTGGCGAGCAAGCGTTACTTGCCGGCCGCCTTCTTCTTCAACTCATCGAGCTTCTTCTCGGCCTTTTCCTTCTGCTCGGGAGTCAACAGCGCGGCGACCTTATCGCGGAACTCCTGGAATAGCGATTGCGCCTTTTCGCCGGCCTGCTTCAAACTGGCCTTCTGCGCATCGGTGAGCTTCACGGCCTGCTTGACTGCCTCGTGAATCTCCTTCAAGTTCTTGCCGGCCGCCTTGGCGACCTTGATGGCTTCCTCGCGGGCTTTCTTCTGCTCGGCGGTGAGAATATCGCCCAAGCCCTTCCAGGAGTCCTTGAACTTCGGCAGGTACTCTTTCTTCAGGTCGGCCACTTTGGCCTTCTGCTGGTCGGTCAGGTTCAGGTCCTTGAGGAAGCTATCGATGCGGGCGCCGAGATCGCCAGCGGGAGGCGCGGGGGCCGCCGGCTTCTTCTCACCGCTCTTTTGCGGCGAGCGTGCGCCGGGATGCGCCAGACGCCCCGTCTTGGCGCGGAACTCGGCCATCCGCTTGGCCTGTTTCTGGATCATCTGCCAAATGTCGCCGGCCGGCGCGCTGAACTGCAGGGCCAACGATTTGTCTTGCACGCTGATCTTCAGGCCGTCGATGATCTTCTTCGCCTGCTCATCGCTACCGGCGCGGAGCAATGCCAGGGCCTTGCCGCCCTCGACTACCGCTTTCATCTGGTTGGCGACTTCCTCGCTGACCACGGCCACGCGGGCGCGGAAGAACGATTGGCCGTTGTTCTCACCCGCAGTGACACGGATCGAATCGAGTTGCTTGGCGAACGGGCATTTGCCGAGGTTGGCTTGGGCCAGTCCGATCGCCCGAAACAGCACCGTGGCCCCGGCCGGAACCCTGCGGGCCAGCGGCGAGTCGCCGGCCAGGGCGGGCGACTTGCCGTCCAAGACGTCCACGGCCGCCTTTAACTGGTCGATGCAATCGGAGAACACCAGCACGTCGGGCTGGTAGATCACGCCCAGCGCCGTGTGCGGCTTGCCGTGGTGCTTGTCGGTCCAGCTATGCAGATCATGGGAGCCGTACTTGACTACCTTGTGATCGGGGGCCTTGGCGGCCTTTTCCAAGAGAAGCTTGGAATCGAACTTGGCATGAACGATCAACACTCCGGTGTGCTGGCCCGCTTGCGGACCAAAGGCGGTAATGCCGTGCAGGTCGCTGCGCAGGTCCATGCCGGTCGCGTCGCGCAGCTTATCGACGTGTTTCTCGGCGTCCTTGTGAGCGGCCACCAGCTTTTGCCAGGCATTTTTCACAACGAGCGAGTCCCGCATGGCGTCGACGTCGACGTGCGCCACCCAATTGGCCTTTGCCGGAACGTCTTTCGGGTTCAGGGGTTCGGCTGTCGATACGGCCGCCAGCCCCCACCCAAGCGCCAACACAAATAGCAATCCGATTCCCAGGGTTCTCACAGTTCACCTCGCGTAGTTAAAGAGACGAGAAACGACACGTTGCCCCTATATACACGCAACATGCCCCAACGGTTACGCGTCTTACGCCGATTTGCGCAGCGTGAGGTGGAATGCCGCGTCGTCGGGATGCTCCAGCCGCTGTTCAATTTGCCCGAGGCGCAGGTGGGCGGCGGCCAAGGTCTCTTCCATCTTGGCAAGACGGTCTTCCTGGACCACGTGTGCGGCCAGGCGTTCGGCGAGCAGATCGTCGGCGATGAGCAGCTTTTCGGCGTAGATCTTCAGCAGCGTGCTCAAGTAACGGCGGCCCATCTGGCGGAGGTTCAGGTTGGAGGAACCCCAGGTGCGGCCGGCCCAGGAGATCGGCACCTGAATGATGTTGTACTTCCGCACCACCGCCGAGAGGGCCATTTCGATGGTGATGTTGAAGTGGCTGGCGCGGAACGGGCCGCACTCGCGAATGACATGGGTCCGATAGGCCTTGAAGGCGTTGGTCAGGTCGTTCAGCGGGCAAAGAAACAACCATTGCATGCACTTGTTGACGATGCGATTGACGATGCGCTTCAGCGGCGGGTAGGCCGTAACCCGGCTCCCCCGGATGAACCGCGAGCCAAAAACGCAATCGTAACCCTCGACGATCTTGTAATAATAGGCCGCCGCGTCCGCGGGGTGATCGGAGGCATCGGCCATGTACACGATCACTACGTCGCCCAACACGGCATCCAGCCCGGCACGGACCGCCCGACCAAAACCCTTGGGCGGCCGCCGGCATACGCCGCGGACCCGTGGATCGGCCTCCATGAACGAACGGATGACCGCCTCGGTTCCATCGACGCTGTTGTCGTTGACCACGATGATCTCGTAAGGGATGCGTTCCGCGCGCAGTGTCTCTTGCAGGTCAGTCAGCGTCTGGGGGAGGTTCTTCTCCTCATTGTGGGCGGGAATTACCACCGACAGCTTGAGCTTGTTCATGGCGAGTCTCCTTACTTCAACCAGAAGCGAGCTAGCGAATTGGGGGCGTATTATTGCCGGACCACGGCGGCGGAACAAGAGCAAAGCCATGGCTTGCCAAGAACCGGGTGCAAGTTGCACTTTGTCATTCGCCGGAGACGTGGTAAACAGAAGGGGGGATGATTTGCTTGGTAAGGGGCCAGGTAATGGGAATTCAGATAAAGGAGGAAGCCAGGGATGGCACTGA
>JBEKZQ010000582.1:0-3447 GCA_049509675.1 Thermoguttaceae bacterium
GTTGCCCATCACCGGCTGGTTCTCCTAACGGCACGGTATCCCACCCTTCATCGCCACCCCTCGCCGGAGTAAACTGCTCCTGGGCAGATTCCTGCGCTGACGGGTTCGACGAAGCTTTACTAAGAGCCTTGCGTAACTCATTGTCACGTAAGGCTTTATCGAGTGGGCGCACGAAGAGTCGAACTTCGGACCTCGTCCTTATCAGGGACGCGCTCTAACCAACTGAGCTATGCGCCCGAAACATCGCAAGTCGTTCCTCTCAATTGACTTCTGTTTGGAGTCGGATTAGGCTAAAAACATCGGGCGTCACACGAAGACGCCTGTTTTGACGCCTGACGCCCGATTCTGACGCCCGTGTCGATCCCGTCCTCCAACCTATGCTTCTCTTAGAGGCGACTTTGATGTCCACCACTGATTCTACCACAAAACCCCGCCCCGCCAAGCCGGACCCCAACTTTCCGCTCTACGCGCATAAGTCCGGCCGCTGGGCGAAGAAGATATGCGGCAAAACCCATTTCTTCGGACCTTGGCGTGATCCCGATGGCGCGCTCCGCCGCTATCTTGCGGAGAGGAGCGATTTGGAGAATGGACGAAAACCCCGGCAGGACGAGCCGGGTATCGTGGTCGCCAATCGGACCCCGACATCCTGCCCCGCCAAGCCCTATCCCGACTTCCCGCTATATGCCCACAAATCGGGCCGGTGGGCCAAGAAGATCCGTGGCAAGACACACTTCTTTGGCCCCTGGCGCGACCCCAATGGCGCATTTCGCCGTTACCAAATGGAGAAGGATGATCTTGAAGCCGGACGCCAACCAAGGCGCGCACCGGCGGGCCTCACTGACGCTCTCACCGTCCAACGGATGGTCGGCCTCTTTCTGGATGCCAAGGAGATCAATGTCCAGTCGGGAGAGTTGGAAGAGAGTACGTGGAAGGTGTATGAATCCTTCGGCGAACGGATGATTCGTGTCTTTGGTGCCAACACCCCGGTTGAGAGCCTCGGTCCCGACGACTTTCAGAAGCTTCGCAAAGACCTTCAAACGACTCACAAGAGTTTAACGTCCATCAACAGCGACATTGGCAAGATCAAGGCGTTCTTCAATTGGGCTGGCCCAGGCACCAACGGCCAAGGCTACATCGACCGGCTGCCGCGCTTCGGTAGCGGTTTCAAGCGTCCTTCAAAGTCGGCATTGGAGCGAGAGCGGGAAGAGCAGGGGGAACGCATCTTCTCGGCTGAGCAAATTCGTGCCCTTTTGAGCGCTGCCCGGCCCACGCTGAAGGCCATGATCCTCTTGGGCGTGAACTGCGGCTACGGAAACACCGACTGCGCCAAACTGGCTCTCGGCAAGCTGGATTTGGCCCAAGGCTGGGCCAACTTTGCTCGCACAAAGAACGGCATCCGCCGGCGCAATCCCCTTTGGCCCGAGACCGTTGAAGCCTTGCGGATGTCGCTGGCGGATCGCAAGCCGCCGCGCGACCCGAAGTACGCCAATCGAGTCTTCATCACGAAGTACGGCCAGCCGTTCCGTGCGTGTGCCCTTGGCTTCGAGTTTGAGAAGTTGGCCGTCAAGATAGGCATGAGCCGGGAAACGGCGGATTTCTACGACCTGCGGCGAACTTGTGCTAGCATCGGGCTTCAAGTCAATGACGACGAGGCCATGCGGACCATCCTGGGGCACAAGCGGTTGTCGGCAGATATGCTCGGCGTCTACAACCGGCTCCAGGTGAGCGACGACCGGTTGCGGGCCGTGACCGATCATATCCATGACTGGCTGTTCACCGGCGCGGCTGCCACTTCGGCACAGGAATCTGGCGACGGCCAGCCGGCCGCCCCTTCGGAGCCGGCTGCGTGACGGCCCGCTGCTGCATGAAGGATTGCAAGTCGTCAGGATTGACTCGGTACTTGGGCCGTCCGTTCTCCCGCTCGGCGACGTTGTAGCCGCGCAGGCGGCCCGAGCGAACCCACGATAGCACCTTGTCGGGCCGGACCCGCAGGAACTTGGCGACTTCCGGCACGGTGAGTGGACGGTCTTTCGTTCCCAGTACGTCGGCCCACGCGAGTAGCCGCCCCACCAGCCGCAGTGCGTCTTGCGGCGTTTTTGCCGGGGTCATTTCCACGTCGCAGCCGAATCGGCAGGCAAGGCGTTGCGCCTCCTCGGCCAGTTCGGCGACCTCAAGCCCGGTGTAATAATCAGGCGTGCCGTACCGGCACCACCCGTCGATGCCGTCAAACGTCCGCTGGAGATGGCAACGAAAATCTTCAAGGGTGTGCATCAGTGAACCTCGCTCACTTGGTAGACGATCATGGCTTGTGGGATGCCTGCGGGTCAAAGAGGCCCGCAAGGCGTCAGCGCGCCACTGACGCCTTGCGGGTTGAGGCCGGCTCACGAAAGAGAGCCGACTACTACGAGTCTCTAGCGCCTGCCCTTGGGGGCACGCAATCCGAGCGCAGCAGGATTCTTGGCCCGAAGTTCCATGTACTGCTCTTGACTGAGCTTCCGTACATCAATCTTGCCGCCGGTCGGGGTGCCCGGCCCGCTGCCGCTGCCGATGCCGCTGACCACGCCGGACCTGAAGAGGTTCCCGTGGATTTGCGGCAGGTCTTTCATCCGACGAACCGCGCTCTCGGCGGTGTGCGTCACGGTGGTGGGCTGACCGTTTTCGTCCTGGTCGGGGAAATCGACCAACACTTTGAACTTGCCGGTCCCCTTGCCCTTTTCGTCCACGATCTCCGTCAGCCGGCTGTGGGGTTTCAGCACCGTGACGATCTGGTCGGGGCGGAAGGCGTCGTTGCCGGCCGCTGCGTCGGTCAGCGCCCGCGCCGTCGTCTCCTCGCAGTAGCGCTGCTTCCAGGCTTCGCGTTCCTTCTTCTCGTCGTTCAACTGCTTGGTCAGCTTGTCTTCGAGTTGCTTCTTCTCATGGGCCTGCTGCTGCTCCTTCGTCCGCGTTTCCCTGCGCAACGTCTCCAACTCCTGGGCCATTTGCTCACGCTCTTGGACGGTCAGGTTTTTTGACGCCGACATCTCTTCGAGCGTCTTCTCGACCCGCTGAATCTGTGCCTGATGCTTGCGACGATCATCGGCAAGGATTCGATTGACTTCGGTCTGCGTCAGCCGCTTTTCCTGCCCCGGATCGGGCGTCGGGGATGGGGCCACGGCCGGCGGCTCGTTGTCGTTGTCGTAGCAGGTCAGCGCCGGCATCGAGTGGTACAGTTCGCGCATGATTCTCATGCCTTTCTTTCCCGCGTAGGATCAGAGAACCACGTAGCGGTGTCGGTGGCTCCGCCGCAGTGATTGAATCGGGCTCGCTGCGTCAAGCCCGTGGCCGAATGGCCGGTTCACGAACGGTCGCACGGTTGGGGATGGAAATTGGGGATGGGCTCACTTGCGTTCCCGCAAGGCTTGTCTGCTCTGCGTCCGGGCTGCGCGGACATGGGCGGCATGGGCATCG
>JBEKZQ010000583.1:0-6777 GCA_049509675.1 Thermoguttaceae bacterium
CGAAAAGGTCCGGTACTGCGACTGGAGCAGCTTCTCCCGCAACGCCGCATCACGGGCCAGACGCGCCGCGTCGGAGGGCGGTGCATGTTCGGGCAAACCGCTCAACTGATCGAAGACCTCTTGGGCATCGTGCGCGATGCGCACTGCTTCGTGGTGCCTGTCGCTCGGGTCATAAACCGCGCGGAACACGTCGTCTTGCCAGGCGACGCCGCACAGCGCCGCCGCCTGTCGCAGATCGTCCTGCAAGACGCGGGGATCGAAACGAACCGTTGCCTGCGGGCCGCCCCAGCGCCGGCGAATCTCGCCGATCCGCCGCAGGTTCACCGCCACGACGTCCAAGGCTTCCGCATAGCTGTACCGCCCTTTGCCACGCATGAAGACGCTCATGGCGACCTCGTGCGGCGAGCGGAGCAGCGTCAGCAGGACGGTCCGCAGTTGCGGAAAACCGGCCAGCACCAGGCTCCAATAGGGCCACATCAGCACCACGCGCGGATCCTTGAACCCCGAAACGGCCGCCGATTCGGCCAGTTGTCGGATCATCTCGCGGCCGCGTTCCAATTCGGCGTCGATCAGCGCCGCGTCCGGCTCCCATCGCCCCTCGGACTGCAAGAAGTCCGCCAGGTCCTGCGACGATTGCGGCATGTCGCCGTCGAAGCCGAACACCTGCTGCTGCAACCGCATGTTGAGATGATTGAGCGGCACCGGCTCGAAGTGTCCGTGCCGGTTGCTTTCCAGCGGCCCGATCAACTCGAACGGTCCCAACGACATCCCCAGCCGTTGCAACAGGTTCATGGTCAGGCTGGAGCCGCTGCGGTGCATGCTCAGAACGACAACCAGCGTACGTCCGGCCGGTGGCGAGTTCGCCTGTGGGTGCATCATGCTTCCAACCAATTGCGGGATGATATCGCCAACGCAGGCCGAGGGTCAATAGTAACCTTTCCGCGCGGAGTCATGCGGCCGCCTCCGCCTTGCCATGTTCGCGCCGCATTCCCGGCATCGGCAGCACGCTGAACTTCTCGTCGGGGCAGCCCGGCATCCGCCAGGTCTTGCCGCGCCCCCTGGCGATCGCATCGAGGCGGGCCTGGTACATGCGGCCCACCGCCTCCGGAGAAAAGTCCCGTTCAATCGTCTCGCGGCCGCGGAGTCCCAACTCCCGGGCCCAGCAGCGATCGTTCACCACTCTTGCCATGAACCAGGCGGCGTGCTCCACGTCGGGATCCGCCCACACCATTCCCCGCGCACACGATTCATAGGCGTTGCCCACCGCGACGGGCTTCCACCGGACGCAACAGGAATTGTCCGGGTTCATGAAGTCCAAATTGCCCGACCAGTTCGTGCCGATCACCGGCTTGCCCAACGACATGGCTTCGGCCAGCCCCAGGCCGAAGCCCTCGGAGCGGTGCAACGATAAATAACAGTCGCACAGCGATTCCAGGTTGGAGACATCCTGACGCGAGAGGATTTGATCCAGGACGACGACCCCCGGGTGGCCGCGCACGAGTTCCTTGAGCGATTCGATCTGGTCGGGGAAGCTCCGCGGGTTGTTGATCTTTACCACCAGCGCGATGTCCTTCGGGTCGGGAAAGGCGCGGCAGAACGCCCGAATTGCCGCCTGCGGATTCTTGCGGCCTTGGAAGGAGTGCGTGTCGTACATCGCCAGGAACAGGAACTTCGACTCGGGCAGACCCAGGTCGGACCGGCGCACGGCCGGATCGGGCATGACGCGGACCCCGTGGGGCATGCGGAGCACGGGAACGGACGTCTTGCGGCTGATCGCTTCGACCACGAAGGTGGCCGGCGCCCAGACCTCGTCGACCATCTCGAAGGCCGGCACCCAGGCGTCCGGAAAGTCGGTCAACTCCCAGGCCCAGTAGCCGATGTTGTAGTGCCCTGCGAAGAATTTCGCTCCCAGGTGCTCATAGGCGTACACCAGTTGGTCGGCGTTGATGTGGAACACGTTGACCCAGTACTTGTTCTCGGCGGCGATCTTGTGTTCCCAGCGTTGGTCGGCAACGCGGCTGTTGTTGCCCACGTTGAAATCGTGCATCGAGAACGGAAGCCCGACGGCCTGGCAGGCCTGCGCCGCCAGTCGCGACGATTCCCCAATGCCCATTTCCGCACGCACGTAGCCGGCGATGCTCATGCCGTACTCGACTTTCGCCTCTTCCTGCGGGCCGCCTTCCGGCTCCGCGACGACGCGCATTTCCACCGTCGGGGCGGCAGCGAGCGGAATCACCGCGGCGTCCGGGCCGATTACCGCTGCGACCTCGCCCGAGGCCAATCGCCGCAGTCCGACGCGCAACCGGCCGGGCAAACGCCGATAAGCGGCGCAACACCACCGCGACTGCCGCAACTTGCCGACCATGCGCTGCCACGCGCCGGGCGGCTGGTCGCGGCCCGTCAGGCTCAACAAAACGGCTTTCAACCCGCGGCGCATACGCGCCGGTAGCACGGCGCGGGCGGCAGCCCGCATCGGCTCGACGACGATCCGCCGCGCCAGGCTGGCGCTCCGCGGCTGGAGTCGAGCGTCCGACGCCGCCGGCACGCTCTGCTCGATATCGAGCGCCGCGGCCGGCAGTCGTTTCTGCTGATCTTGGCGCACGGGAGCCACGAATCGATCGGGGATCTGCTCTTCGGCCGCGCCGTGCGGGCAGAACCAGTCGACAAATGCCGCCCGATCGTGATCGCAAATGTCGGGGAAGGCCCGCTGCAAATCGACGCGCTTCTCCCAAATCGCGCGCATCAGCCGCGTCACCAGAGGACTGGGCGCGGCGCCCCAGGGAGCGTTCAAGTAGGCATGATCGGCCCTGAACGGGTCGTCGCCGCACAACTGCTGGGCTTCCGGATCGTTGCGATAACATGCCCGCACCAGGTCCGGGATGGGTGTTCCGTCGGCCCATGTCGCGAAGGCATAAGCAGCGGAGCGATAGCTCTCGAAGCCGTGGTCGCGCACGGCCCGGCAATAGTCTTCTGCCAGGGCCTGCACCTCCGCAAGATCGGGCAGACGGTAGCGATCCTGGTACTTGGAGAGGTTTTGGGGGGCCGCCGGGTCCATGCCGCTGAAGTGGAAGAACACCAGCGGTTGGGAGTTGACCAGCAGTGCGCTGCCCTGCCGCCGCACCGCGCGGTGCTCCAGGTTCCAATAAGCCACGTTGTAGCCCGGATGCCGCAACACGCTTACGCCGTCGAACAGGCCGGGAACCAGATCGATCCATTTCTGATCGACGAACAGGCCGTTGGCGAAATCGATGCGGCAGTCAAACTCCAGCTTGCGCTGCCACCACGTGAGGAAGTCGTTCAACTGCGGATGTCGCGCCAAGGCCAGGAACCCCAGGTTGTAACACCCGGCGATGAGAATGTCGTGATCGTGCGGCCTGTGCTCTCCGCTCAGCGGCGCAGTCAAGTGCGGCGTGCGATAGACGTAGATGTCCGGATCGAGATAGACGACTCGATCCATCCCCTTGCATTGGAAGAGCCACTCCAGGAACCAGGGCTTGACCGCCGTGTTGCACTCCGTCACGTTGTAACGGAACAAGAAACGCTTCCGGCCCGGCAGCGGAAGTTCCCCCACCGGCAGCACCTCGAACGGTTCGCCCGTCAACGGCAGATCGCCCGGCTCGTCGACAAGGAGCACGTAAGGGCGCCACTCGGGATTTGTCCGCCGAACCGATTCCATCAAGGTTCGGGCAAAATGCAGATAGTTCCTGGAAATGATCGTACAGACAGCGGTGCGTTTCGCCTCCATGCTCATTTCCCACCAATTGCCGGATGATATCGCCAACGCCGATCGAGGGTCAATAGTAGATTGCGGAGGTCAAGGCTGGAAAACTGGGAATACTGGAGAAGGTCCCCTGTGTTAATCAATCAAGGACACAATAGTAGTTTCTTGACGAAACCAGTAATGTGTCCCCTCGGCATCCTCGGCAAGTCCCCTCGGCAAAATAGGGTCGTTCACGACCCTTCCCGCCGTAGGCGGTAGTAGGCCCGACGTTCACGTCGGGTTGGCAAAGATGCGCGCTCCGGCGCGCCGCTCGCCCCGTCCGCCCGCCGCCATCGGCGGAGGGCGGACAGGGCGAGCGGACGGAGCAAAGCGCGGTCGCGCTGGTCTACCCGTGCTGAAGCATGGGCCTAGAACCGCCTACGGCGGAAAGCCCGATGAATCGGGCTGGATGCAAGCGCCTCAGGCGTTCCGGCGTAGTCTCCAGATTCCAAACGCCAACGCGCCGGCAAGCAGCATGGCGATTCCACCGGGCTCAGGGCTCGCTGCGCTACCTGCAACACGGAAACCGACGAAGAGGTACTCGTCCGACGGTGAATAGCTGCCGCGGTAGGACGAGGCCAGGTAAAGCCAGTTGTAGAGCCACGACCCGCCACGCAAACCCCGATATTCACCGCTGAAGTTGGCTTCGTTCCATTGAAAGACATTGCCGCCTTGATCAAACGTCCCATAGGGCCCGGGAGATTCCGAAAATGCGCCGACCGCCGTCAAGTAGTTTGTCGGGTCGGTGTAGTCGTTAACGTAATAATTGGCGTTGTTGCCGGTGTCGGGCAGCGTGTTGCCGGGCGCCGTGTTGCTCTTCGTCGGATAGGTCCAATAACCAGCGTTGGTGCTACCTCCTTTGTAGTACGCCGACTTATACCATTCGTTCTCCGAGGGGATGAAATAGGTCGCCCCGGGGTTGCGGGTTATTGCCATCAAGGCCGAATCCGTGATTGCCCCGTTGAGCGTGTAGGCACCGGTTTCCGTCGTGCCGTTCCCTTCAGGCGCATTTGGCTGACCATTTTGCAGCCAGTTCGCAAAACGGGCCGCATCGCCCCAGGTCTCGTAGTTGACCGGGAAACTGCCGTTCCTGGTGGTCGCGTAGCTGTAGGTGCCCGAGCTGACGGTTTGAGAAATGCCACACGCGGCGAATTGGCTTGCCATGTTCGAGTTGTATAAACCGTATGGGTCGCTCGTCGTGGCCACGGCATTAAGAAACGCGGCGTACTGCGAAGTCGTCACATCGAACTTCCCCATCTGGTAGGTATAGCCGACTGCCCCGTAGCCGTTCGTATCCGCCGCGTTGCCCGGATCGCCCACGGTCACCATAGCCATAGTGATCGTGCTGGCCTCGGCGGACAGCACGCTGGCGGCCGCCACGGCCGCCGCCAGGATAATCGTGTTCAGCGTGTACTTCATCGTCGTTCTCCCATTGTTTCTTCCGTAGGACGGATTGCTAATCCGTCTGGTTTCCGAGGACGGATAAGCAATCCGTCCCACAGCCTTACGTACTCATCTCGCTGGAGCGAGATGTCAGACCTCTCGCGGAGCGAGAGGAGTACTTTCGATCCTCTGGGACTCCCACAACCAGATTCTACTAAAATGCGGTGAGTCTGTCCAGAGATTTGCGAAGAATTTGTGAAAAATTTACCAAGAGAACTGCAAAGTTGCGATGTGCCACATTGGTGCAACAACCACTCGGTGTAATCGGGCGTATTGGGCATTGTACCGACTAGCAACCCCCCTCACCCCAACCCTCTCCCGGAGGGAGAGGGGGAACGTGCCCTCGCCCCACCCTACCACCCATACTTCCCTCGGCGAGGTAGTGTTTCATCGCATTACCAAGATTCAAAGCCCGCGATCAATGATGAAACGCCGCCGCGATCAGTCGCCAGGCCAGCAACAGCGCGGCCATGAGCACGAGGCAGCCCAACAGGACGATGGGCAGGAGCCAGCCCAGGGAGAAAACGCCCGCGACGCTGGTCCAGATCGGATCCCAGGCGACGATGGTCGCGGCGGCGGCGAGGCAAAGAAACGGCCCGTAGGGAATCTCCCGGCCGCGGCCCGACATCATGTGGATTACGCCCAGAACCAGTCCGGCAAAGGGGGCCAGGAAGAACACGATCAAACAGGGCTGCCAGCCCAGGAAAGCGCCGATCATTGCCAACAGGGTGACGTCGCCGAAGCCCATGGCCTCGCGGCGCAAGGTGGCGCTGCCGACGATGCGGACGGCCCAGATCAATCCGCCGCCGGCCGCCATGCCGACCAAGGCGGTCAGCGTCGCTGCCCAGTGGCTTCCGCCCCAGTACCAAGCGGCCACAACGGCCGCCATGCCGCCCAACGCCATCGCCAGGATCCCATAGGTGGCCCGCGCGCGGACCACGTGGGCCGCGAGGATTCTCAGCGCGCGGCGATAACCGTGCCGCGCGTACCACGGCCGCGGCAACAGGGCCAGGCACCACAGCAGGTAGCACGCCAAGCCGAGCCACAGGGGGCCCGCCTTGGGAAAACCGTTCAACTGTGCCGGCCAGACATTGGGGGCCGTGAGCCATAACGGCTGGCAAAACAAGCCGCCTGCAGGATCAACGAAGGCGTCCGGCAGGAGCGCTACGGGCATCAGAGCAGCCAACAGCAGCCCGGCGAGCGTGCCGGGGATGGTAATGGCGTCGGGGATCGTTTTCTCGTCGAAATCGATCAGCGCGGCGGCCAACATCAGCGACATGCACAAGGCGTGGGCGGCGAATTGGCAGTGCATATCGACCACATGCGCGGCCAGGTCGGCCGGCGGGGTCAAAGCGGGCAGCAGCCCATGACGGCCGACCTCCCACCAGTAGAGTGCGGCCAGGCCCACGCCAGCCAAAAGCTCCACCAGCATCGGGCGGACCCAAAAACCGGCGCCGTACAAGGCGGCTTCGCGCCGCACCCCCAACCCGCCGACGATCGGCAGCCGATCGCCGGGCCGCCGCGGCGGCGCGACGGCTTCCGGCCGCGACCAAGGGCTGATCCGTCGCGGATGC
>JBEKZQ010000584.1:0-4309 GCA_049509675.1 Thermoguttaceae bacterium
GGATCGGGATGGGCTTCATCCGCGGCTCCCGGAGGGGCCCTTCCGGGGCGGACGGTGCAGCGGGCGCAACAGCGTGCGGTGGGCCGCATCGAAACGCAGCTTTCGCGGCGGCAATTGCGGCTGTGGCTTTTTCGCGGATGGATCCATCGGCTCTATCCTATCATCCGGCCGCCCGCGTTGACAACGGGACGAAGGCAACGTCCGCGCAGGACAAGAGCAAGAGGGCGCACTCTCGCTCTTGTGAATTTAGGTAAACGTTTTCAACGGAAACGGCGTTAAGGAATGAAAAAAGTAGACTGCCCCCGTTCGCTGGTGGCCGAGGGGAACCCATGGCGAACCGATGCTCGCCCACCACGTCCACTAGGCGAGCCATCCGGCCCAAGCTATAATGGAAAGGAGTTGGTCGGAATAGTTCGTCCGATGAATATGCGACTGCCCTACAAGATGCGTCAATCATGGCGACTGTGAATCTTGACGATGCCAAAGCCCATCTGCGGGAAATCATTTCCGGGTTGAATCCGGGCGAACAACTGATGATTGTTCAGGGGGGCGAACCGGTGGCGACCTTGACCCGTGCTCGCCCCAATCAATGGCCTTGTGCGGCCGGCACTGCGAAAGACACGAAGCATTGGATGGCTCCCGACTTTGACGCTCCGCTCGAAGATTTCCGGGAGTACACGCAGTGACGAGCCTGTTGCTCGACACGCACGCGCTGCTATGGTTCTTCTGGGATGATTCCCAGTTGAGCGCGCGCGCCAAGGGGCTGATCGAGGATGCCAACAATCGAAAGCTGGTTAGCATCGCAAGTTGCTGGGAAATCGCCATCAAGGTCGGGTTGGGCAAGTTGAGCCTTGGCGAACCGAGCGGCTCGTTCCTGCCCCGTGAAATCGCGCGCAACAACTTTGAGCTTCTCCCAATCAGCCTTGGCCACGCCACGATGGTCGAGGGATTGGTTGCGCACCATCGAGACCCTTTCGACCGCCTGCTGGTCGCCCAAGCAATGAGCGAGGGACTACCGTTGGTGAGCGTTGATGGCGTCTTCGATCAATACGACATCGATCGGTTGTGGTAGCCAGCAGCACCGCGCCCGCCCAACCCGCAGGCAGTACCTTCGCGCCAGACGTTGCGGTGCATGAGGGACGGCGGCGATCCTTGCGTTCCTCGCCGATCAATCGTAGACTGGGGCTTCCATGAAAGCAGACTCCCATAATCACCGGGCGGCGCCCCGCCGCAAAATCCACCACGAGGATCTTGGGCCTGGCGAAGTGCTGTGCAGCCATTGCCCGGCCAAGTGCTGCCGCTATTTCGCCTTGCCCATCGACACGCCCACCACCTGGCGCGATTTCGATTACATCCGCTGGTTCCTCATGCACGATCGGGCCACCGTGTTCAACGAGGACGGCTCCTGGTATCTCTTGGTCCACACCGCCTGCCGCCACCTGCGCGAGGACAACCTGTGCGACACCTACGCGACCCGGCCGCGCATCTGCCGCGAATACACCACCAGGAATTGCGAGTACGAAGAGGATTGGGTCTACGATCACTACCTGGAAACCCCTGAACAGGTGGAGGAATTCGCCGAGGCGGTGCTCGGGCCGCGGCCCGGCCAGGGTTTCCGCAGTCCCCGGCCGCCGGGCGGCGGGGCCGCCAGCCAATGCGAGCTACCGCTCGGTTCGTTTCGGTCCGCTCCCGTTGGTCGCTGATTCTTGTGAAAAAGTTCAATATCTTTGACGTTGGTATTAAGTAGGGCGACAAAGGCGCCGAACTGATGAGCCAGCCCCCCCGAATCACCCCCCGCACGCTCAAGGGTTTCCGCGATTATCTGCCGGAGGCCATGATCGCGCGGGAACAACTGATCGACGCTGCCCGCCGCGTCTATCGCTCCTACGGTTTCAGCCCCATCGACACGCCGGCCCTGGAGTATCTGGAGATCCTCTCCGGCAAGGGCGGCGGGGAGACCGACAAGCAGCTTTACAAGTTTCAGGACGACGGCGGCCGCTGGGTGGGCCTGCGCTTCGATCTGACGGTGCCGCTGGCCCGGTTTGCCGCGCAGCACGTGGCGGAGTTGGGCACGCCGTTGAAACACTACCACATCGCCACCGTGTGGCGCGGCGAAAAGCCCCAGGCCGGCCGCTTCCGCGAGTTCATGCAGTGCGACTTCGACACCATCGGCACGCGCTCCGTCGCCGCCGACATCGAAACCGTGCTGGTGATCCACGACCTGTTTCGGACGATCGGCATCCAGGAGTTCACCATCCGCCTGAACAATCGCCAGGTGCTCACCGGGCTGCTGGAGCGTTTGGATCTTTCGCAACCGGCCGGCGACGTGCTTCGCGCCTTGGACAAGCTCGGCAAGATCGGGCCCGACCGCGTGGCCGAGGAAATGGTGGCCGCGGCCGGCACGTCGCCCGAACAGGCCCGGCAAATCTTGCAGCTTTCCGGCATTTCCGGCAGCAACGAGGAGGTGCTCGGCCAGGTGGAACTGTTGGTGGCCGGAAGTGCCACGGGCCAGGCCGGGGTGAGCCGACTGGCCGAGATCCTCGCCGCCGTGGCCGCGGCCGGCGTGCCGCGCCAACGGGTGCGGCTGGATGTCTCCATCGCCCGCGGACTGGACTATTACACCGGCACGGTTCTGGAGACTTTTCTGGATCGCTTGCCCGGCATCGGCAGCGTGTGCTCGGGCGGGCGTTACGACAACCTGGCCGAGTTGTACAGCAACCAGTCGCTGCCGGGCATCGGCGCCTCGCTGGGCCTGGACCGCCTGCTGGCAGCCCTGGAAGAACTGGGCATGGTCGCGAAGGTCGCCACGCCCGCGCCGGTCTTCATTCCCTATTTCGACAAGGACCGTTTGCACGACTATTTGCGGTTGGCCGCGGCCTTGCGGGCCGCGGGCATCGGCGTAGAAGTCTATCCGGAACCGAAGAAGCTGGGGCAGCAACTGAAGTACGCCGACCGTCGCGGCTTCCGCCTGGCGCTGATCGCCGGCCAGGACGAGTTCGCGGCCCACACCTGCCAGGTGAAGGACCTGTTGCACGCCACGCAGGAGCACGTTCCACTGGAGCCCGACGCCGCCGGCCTGATCGCGGCGGTGAAAGAAAAGCTGAAGCACGCGGGCTGACCTCGATCCATTACGGGCGTGACTTACGGGAGCGGGTCATCTAGGAAATCGACCAGCGAGAATCTCGGGCACTTGGCCGGCTAGAAAGGAGTCGCGAAAATAGTCCATCCCAAATAACAATACAATGTCCTCGATTGTTGCGGTTGCAATTTCAAGGAGATTCGACTCGCGTTCCACAATTACGGTCGCTTGAAAACGGTCGTCGGCAGACGCACGCACGGCTCGTAAGAACGCGCCGCGTGACTTCAAACTCACCAGATTTCGATCCTTCATGCCGCACAACTTCGCTGCGCAAAAAGCGCATTCTCTTCAAATCTCCAATAGAAGAATGACCAATCACTAAAGGGCCAAGGCTGTCTATCGACAATGCGAACCCCATTTGAGAGATTCGAAATCTCAGCCTTCGACATTTCTTCGTCGTAGGGGAATAGGTCGCCACCCCAGTTCTGGAGTCCGATTCGGCAAGACCTAATTGTCTCCCGCAATCTCTGCCTTGGAAGCCGCACGTTAACGCCGTCCATTGGCCCAATCGCGACATCCTTGAACGCTTCCTTAGCCGTCCAACCGCAGGCGTTAACATCTTCGACGGCTCGTTGGTAGAAACTCAACAGGTTCGTCGTCTGCTGTTGCGTGGGAACCGCGGTGCCGAACTCACGCAGCGCACGGTTGGCACGATGCCCCTCAAGGCTCGCCAGAATGAATCGTACGCCGTCATCCCAAGATCTAGCTAGATCGGCGTATTTCTTACTGCGTAGTTGTTCGGGAATCTCACATTGTTCAACGAGCACGGGGATTACAACAATCTGCTTCCGGTCCATCTCTGTCAAGAAACCGGTGTTGAGTTCCTTTTGGACCCATTTAGAGGCAACGGCTGCCTTGCTAAGCAGAACGAGTAAGAAGTCCGAGACGCCGATACCTCGAAAAACCTCGTCAACGATGTCATGGCCCGCCAAAATCTCCCTGTCGTCAAGCCATGCCCTAAACCCCGCACGCTCAAGCTCCACAACAAGCTTCTTTGCAGTTATGGTGTCCGAATGGCTATGGGAAATGAATGCGTCGAACGGTTTCCGGTACGGCTCGCTTGGTCCGACGAGTTGGGACCGCTCAAATAGCTTTACAAGGAATACCAGCGCGGGGGTATCCGGGTTGATAGCGTGCCGACCAAGTTTCGATATTGCCGCCGCAAGTTTA
>JBEKZQ010000585.1:0-3385 GCA_049509675.1 Thermoguttaceae bacterium
CTTGTGGAAAACGTAACGTCGTGGCCGGACCTGTGGCAGAAGCAGAACTTCCACGGGGCCGTTCTGGGTACGGCCTTGAACGTGGGCGATGCCCGATTCTGGCCTCGTTGGCTGTTGATGTTCGGCCTGGCCCTGGGCACGACCGCCGTCTGGCTCGTTTTCGACGCCGCCTGGTTCGCCGGCCGCGAAAGCGCGGAGTACCGAGCCTGGGCCGGCGGTTTCGGCCTGCGACTTTACACGCTCGGCGCGGCTTGGTTCGCGACGGCCGGCTCATGGTACGTTTTCCTCGCCTGGCCGGCCGGCGTACGGCAAGCCATGTTCGCCTGGCCCTGGGTGATCTTGACCGTGGCGACCGCCATTGCGCCGGGGCTGCCGTGGTTGCTCTTGTGGCGATCCGCACGCCACGAGGGCCGACCGGCCCGTGCTCGGGCGTCGCTTGTCGCCTTGGCGCAATTGGGCGTTCTGGGCATGAACGCGGTGAGTCGCACGCTCGTGCAGAAGCTGGAACTGCGTCCCTATCTCGACCTTTCCCGGCAACCGGTGGCCACGCAATGGAGTCCGATGATCGTGTTCCTGACGAGCTTTGTTCTCGGCTTGGCCATCGTGGCATGGATCATCGCGCAGGTAGCGCGACTGCCGACCGAAGCGGAAAAAGCCTGATGTAATTCCTGTCGCTTCCAGCAGAGACCACGGGTGCGGCAGGAAGTGTCGCAACAATCGTACTCATCTCGCTCCGCGAGATGGAATTCATCACGCGGAGCGTGATGACTACTTTTTGCCGATCCTTAACGAACGCGATCGGCCGGCGCGGCGCGCACGCTGAAGTCCCGCATGCTGCGGAAGCCGCGGATGACCCGTCGCACCCACTCTTCGCGCCACGGCTTGTCGCCGCGCAACGGGTCCTCTAAGAAGCGATGATGATCTCCTTGAGCACTGCCGAGACGCTCGGGCCAAAGCCGCTGGCGCCGACGTAACTTGCCGTAATCTTATGGCTTCCTGCGCTGAGCGACAAGGTACGGAAACTGGCCGTACCGCCGCTGAGGACGCCGCTGCCCAGGACCTTGCCGCCGTCCCTGAAGGTTACGGTGCCCGTCGGCGTGCCGGCGCTGGGGGCAACCGCATTCACCGTGGCGGCGAAGGTCACCGGCTGGCCGGATAGCGCGGGATTGGCCGAAGCGGTGATCGCCACGCTGCTCGCGGCCTGCTTGATCGCGTGCTTCAGGCTGCCGCTGCTGGACTTGAAACTCGCACTGCCGCCATAGGATGCCGCGATCGCGTGAGTACCGATGCCGAGGGCTGAGGTGCTGAAACTGGCCGTGCCGTTGGTCAGGGCGGCGGAGCCCAGGATCGTGCCACCGTCGCTGAAGGTTACCGTTCCCGCAGGCGCGCCCGCAGCCGGGGTAGTCGCCTTTACCGTGGCGGTGAAGGTCACCGGCTGGCCAAACACCGAGGTGTTGGACGCGGCGGTCACCGCCGTGGTCGTTGCAATCTGTTCGAGCGTCTCTGTCATCCTGCCGCTGCTGGCCGCGAAATTCGCGTCTCCATTGTAAACCGCGGTGATCGTATGGCCGCCCGCACCCAGTGCCGCGGCGTTGAAGGTTGCCGTGCCGCTAGCGTTCAGGGCGCCCGTGCCCAGCGTGGCGCCGCCGTCCTCGAAGGTCACCGTCCCCGTCGGCGTGCCGGCGCCCGGGGCAATTGCCTTCACCGTGGCGGTAAAGGTCACGGGCTGACCGGCGATTGCGGGATTGGCCGAGGCGGCCGGCATCGTGGCCGTTGCCGCCTGGTTCACTCCCGGCGCCTGATAGGAAATAGAGGCGATATCCACGTAGTCGTCGCTGCCGCCGCTGACCACCGGATCGAAGCGGAGTTGCGAGATCACGTCGCGGTAGGCCGGCAAAGAGGCCAGGTCCAATTCATAGGTGTGATACTGGCCGTCGGGAATGATGTTGAAGCGGAGACTCTGGGTCTCGTTGAAGCCGGGGATGGCGTCGATCTTACAGTACAATTCGCCAATGTCGAGGTTGGCGTCGGCGCGGCCCAGGTGGTAGGCCGCCGTAATGAAGATCTTCGGAACGCTCTGGGCCTGAAAGGCGGTAATCGGCCCGACAATCTGCGGATCGTTGCTCGCCAGGTTTAGTTCGTAGTAGCCGTTGCTGGGCGGCCCCGCATCGCCGGCCGAAGCGTACCAGTGTTGCCGGTCGGAAACGAAACGATAGTCCGGCCGCGGATCGGACGGATGCTGGTACACCCAGTTGCGGATGTCGCTCACCGAGCCGAGGATCAGATCGTAGCTGTAATCGTAGACGATACTGGGATCGAGGACGTCGGCCTGGAGCGGGGCCATGTAGCCGGTGGCGTTGCTGTTGGCTCCCCCCTGGCCGGCGCTGCCGGAGAAGCCGCCGATGAACTCGACCGTGCCGGGCTCATACACGCCCAGGCCCCAGCCGCTCTTGTCGAGCAGGGCCGACCAGTTCTCGCTTGCGCGCCAATTTCCCCAGGTCGGAGGAGCGGCTTGCGGCAGATTCGTCAGCGTATCGCGGCTGAACGGCTGCGATCCGGTGTAGGAGACCAACTGGTACAGGCTGCCTACGGTATAGATGGCCGGCAGTTCCTGGAAGAAGGGGACCATCAGGCCCGGATTGTCGGTACGCGCGCAGCTCAGGCGGCAATGGACCTGGGCCGTGATGCCGTCCAGCGTAATCCATTCTTCCATGGTCGCTTGAGCCGGCACGTTATCGAGCGCCCATTGCATCGGCTGCGACTTGACGTAGATGGTGGTTCCATCATTGCTGCTGGCGAGGGTCGTGCCCCGGTCGCCGTAGACGTCGCCCGCCTGTACGGCGTTCCACGGCCAAGGGTCGTAGTCGGAACTTTGATTGTGCTGCGGATCGTACTGGCTGGGCGAGGCATAATACGATTGCTGGATTTCCCGGCCCGTATTGGCCGAGTTGATGATGTTCGGTTCGGTCGGGTTGTGATTGGAGGACGGAGAATATGTCAGGTAGGTGATCGCGCCGCCCAATCCCAAATCAACGCCCAGCCGGAGGACGCCGTTGTCGAGATAGCTTATCGACAAGAGCCTGCGGTCTTCGAGAACGTCGAACCGCAACTTCCGCGGCTTGGGCGCCGGCCGTGCGCCCTTCCGTATCGATGTCTTGGAACGAAATAGCGACAACATGGCTCGGATCTACTTGAGGGTGTGATAATGTGGGAAGTTGTGCGCACAAATCGCCGCCAACAACATCCATTTGCGGAAAGGGCGCGGTGTGTCGTGATCCCGCCAAGGCAAGTGTAGCAGATAAAATGAAGTGCGTCCGCAGAGGGGGGTCGGGCTGGGAGAACCTTGTTCGCGCGGCCGCCGACAGGCTAGAATGGGCCGCGTTCT
>JBEKZQ010000586.1:0-3376 GCA_049509675.1 Thermoguttaceae bacterium
AAAATGACAACGAACGAAATCAAGCAAGAAACCAACCCCAGCCACGAAACATACGGTTCCGAAATTGCCGCAGCCGAAGTGAAACCGAATCTGCCAAACCAGGAACAACCAAGCCGCAGGAGAACCAAGCCGCTGACCGAAAAGGCCATGCGTAGAAAGATGGGCTGGGCGATGACGATGTTCTGCGAAGCCCGTTTCGACATCATACGCAAGAACCTCAATCCGCAGAACCAAGCCGAATGGGACACTCTCAGCTTCGAGAAGAAGTGCTGCGTGGTTCAACGCTTCGTCAAAAAGGGTTTCATGATCTAGCCCTTACCAGAAGGGGAGCAGTCAGGTTCCCCTTCGCTCATAGACCGCCCATCGGTAATAGCGGTCGGAAAGCTTGCTTTCCGCGTGACTGTGAGCGAAGTCCCAATCTCACAGGGCTACGGGCGGCAGAGATGTCCACGGAATTCATGGGCTTATCCCCGGTGGCGATCCTTCCCGCCCATTCTCTTTCGACCTGTATGCAACACGGCATCGTGGCCGCACATAACATCCACGAGGCCATGAGCAACTACCACAACACATTGTCACCCAGGCGGGCCGGAGGCGATCGGTCCCATTCGGGCCGCGGGCGTGGCTCCGCACCGAACCAAATCTTCCTGGATTTTGACCGGCCCGCGGAGGCGGAGCTGGTCGCGGCGTTTCCTACGGCGGAAAGTCCGGTCGTGCAGTTCGCTCGCCGTCTGGCCGCACTCTTGGAAGCCGATCCGTCGATGAAACTCGACAACACCGGAATCGCCCGCTTGGCCCAAGAGATTCTCGGCAGTTCGGCCGGGCACGGCCGTGACGCCTATGACGCCGCCGAGGCGGGCTTCAACCTCTATCTGCACCGGATGGGTCTTGACCTTGGCAACGTCCCCGCCACGATCGACAAGCTTCTCGTCGAGCAAGCCCGACTTCCCGTCCAGACCCGACGTGACCAGACGCAAATTGAGTTTCAGCAGTTCAGCACGCCGCCGGCCGAGGCCATCGTCGTCGTCAAAGCAGCCGCACTCTGCCCGGAAATGGCGGTCCTGGAGCCGAGTGCCGGAACGGGCAATATTGCGGTTCTCGCCCGGTCTCTTGGAGCAAACGTAGACACCAATGAAATTGACCCACGCCGCCGTGAGTTGCTCGCCCTGCAAGGATTCCAGCCCACGGCACACGATGCTGAACGTCTCGACAATCTTCTCCCCCTGGACAAAACCTATCATGCCATCGTGATGAACCCGCCCTTCTCGGCCACCGGCGGCCGAGTCAACGGCCACCGCACGGCCTTCGGAGCCCGCCACATCGAGCAGGCCCTCTTGCGGCTCAAGCCGGGCGGACGCCTGGTAGCCATTGTGGGCCGCGGCATGGCTGCCGACCGGCCCGGCTTTCGTGACTGGTGGAAGGAAATCGGCAGCCGTTATCACGTGCGTGCCAACGTCGGCATCGACGGCCAAGAGTACATCCGCTTCGGCACCAAGTTTGGCAACCAGATCATCGTCGTTGACCGTAACGGACAACCGACCGATGAAGCGGCCATCATCACGGGCGACGGCTTGTCGGTGCGGGAAGCATTTCAGTTACTTGAGGGTCTATCCCAGGAGGACGTTTATGGGCGAGTACGTGAAGCAAGTCAACATTCAGGCAATGGAAGCACTCCGGGAAATCTTCGGCCAGGAGCCGCTGCCGGAGGAGAATCCGCTCCTGGAGTTGATGGGGCTGCTCCTGGGAGATGGATTCGGGGAGGTTCAGACGCCGCCGACCATGCCGATCACCAGCCAGCAGTGGCTCGACTGGCACCACCTGGCCCTGATGAAACCGGAGGAACTGGTCGCGGCGATGAACCTCGTTCTGGAAACGGAGCGGAGGAAGTTTCCCCGGCAGCGGGAGGCCATGCAGACCTGGGCGGCTTCGCTTTTACTGAACACGCTCGATCAATTGGAAATGATGTAGGCCAGCTTGAAACGGCCCACGTACCGCAGTCGGTTGATATCGAGGAAGGGACGGTGTTCGCTGCCTATCGCGTGCAGAAAGCCGTGGTCCGGGGCTCGCTGCCTCACCCTGCCAACGTCGTCGAGAGCACGGCCATGGCCTGCGTCGAACCGCCCGATGTCACCTACCGCCATCACCTGCCCGCCGAGGTGATCGTCGAAGGACGTGTCTCGAATCTTCAAATCGAAGACGTAATCTACGCCGGCCAGGCGACGAGCGTCATACTTCCGGACGGCTCGCGTAAAGGGCATTGGAACGGCGACGGCACGGGAATCGGCAAAGGCCGCGAAATCTACGCCTTTATGTACAACGAATTGGCCCAGGGTCGCACCAAGCACGTGCATATCTCGGCGGGGCATCAGCTTGTCGCCGATGCCGAACGCGACCGCAGTGCCGTAGGGCTTCCGCTCCGCATCATCCACCAAGCACGATTCAAGACGGCGGAAACCATCGCCGCCGATTCGGGCGTCTTGTTCACCACGTACACCCTGCTCAGCGACGATTTTGACGGCGACCGGCAGCGGTTCAAGCAGTTGACCGACTGGCTTGGACCGGATTTTGACGGCGTGATCGCCTTCGACGAGGCCCATTTGATGAAGAACGCCGCCGCCACGCCGCACGGCGGCAAGGCGACGGTCGATCACGGCACGCTCCGCGGCAACATGGGAATTACTCTGCAACGGCTCTTTCCGCAGGCCCGCGTTCGCTACTTCAGTGCGACCGGGGCGACGGAGGCCCGGCACATGGCCCCCTACGAACGCCTTGGGCTCTGGGGGGCCGGTGCCCCTTTCGCGGATTTTCCGGCGTTTCTCGTGGCCATGGAACGGGGTGGCGTCGGGGCCATGGAAATGCTTTGCCGCGACCTCAAGAGCGTGGGCACCTACCTTTCACGCACGATTAGCTACGGGCCGACCCGTTTGCCGGACGGGAGCATTGTCCCGGACAGTGCCGTCGAATACGAACCCCTGCTCCATCGGCTCAGCGAGGACGAACGGGCTCAATACGACCGGATTGCCGACCTCTGGTCGGAACTCCTGGTCGAATTCGAGGCTGCTGAAGGCAACGCCGGCCAAGGCCGCAACGGCAACCGTTACGCCCATTTCTATTCCGCCCAGCAGCGGTTCTTCCTGCAATTGATGATGGCCTATTCGCTGCCCGACGTAATCGCGGGCATCGAGACGGACCTTCGCCAAGGCCGCTCCGTCGTGCTCAGTCTCTTCAACACCGCCGAAGCACAGACGGAACGCAAGGCCGCGCTCAACAATAAGTTACCGAAAGTAGTTATTCCCTGTTAGGTAGGATCTGATAGTTCCACTCGCCATGAAATGTGTCGCGGCGAATGCGGACTTCGGATAGTTGATTGTCAGAT
>JBEKZQ010000587.1:0-3356 GCA_049509675.1 Thermoguttaceae bacterium
CGACTCCCATCTACACGCCGCCTGTCCCCCCGCCACCGCCGCCGCGACCGGTCGCCAGGCCGTACCGTCCGACCCCGCCGCCGCCCCCGCCGACCCGGCCAACGCCCGTCTATCCGGTCGCGAAGCCGCGGCCGCGGCCTGTCACGCCGACGACCCCCACCACGCCCGCCACGACCCCCGGCACGCAGCCGGTGGCCGGCACCGCCAACTCGGCCGCCACGCTGCCGCAGAACATGTGGCCCAACGGCCCCTGGTACATGCAGAACGGCAAGCTGACTTTCGATCCGTACTATCCCTACGACCTGGCCTCGGGCTACTCGCCTTATGGTTATTCGCCCTATGGCTCTTCACAGTATGGTTACTCCCCGTATGGATATTCTCCCTACGGCAGTTCGTCTTACGGCTACTCGCCCTATTCGTATGGCAACTATTCGCCGTACGGATATCCGTCCGTTTCTCCGTATGGCTACAATCCCTATGGGCGCGGCGCCTATTGGCCGAACTATGCGTACTCCGCTCCGGTCTTCATGCCGGCGGGAATGCTGTTTGGCACGGGGCCGATCATGCAGCAGATGGGCATTGCCGACTGGTTCACCGATCCGCCGCCGCGGGTGGCGGCGCGTCCGGTGGTCCAGCCCGCCCGGCAAGCCGACAACGGCGACCTGGCCGATGATGCCGGCCCGTTCCGGCAGAAGCCGCGTGCCGCACCGCCGGTCCCCGCCGGCCGTGCCGCCGATCTGGCCGGAAAGTACATCGGTTTCGGCGATACCCATTTCCGCAACCAGAAATACTCGGAGGCCTACGAGCGTTACCGCCGGGCCGGGCAGACCGCGCCGCAGGTCGCCGACGCCTGGTTCCGCCAGGGGTTTGCGCTGGCGGCCATGGGTCGTTACGAGACCGCCGCCAAGGCGATCAAGCGCGGCCTGGACGTCGATCCCGATTGGGCCCAGTCGGAGTTCCACCTGAGCGATCTGTACGGCAACGACGAAATGGCCAAGAAGGCCCATCTGGACGCCATGGCCAAGGCCGCCCAGGAGGACGGCCACAACGGCGACCTGCTGTTCCTGTTGGGCGTGCATCTGTTCTTCGACGGGCAGGCGGACAAGGCCGCCACCTTCTTTCAGCGTGCCAGCCAGATCGGCGGCAACGACGCGGCCTTGAAGGGGTTCTTGGCACAGTAGGAAGGGATTAGGGATTGGGGATTGGGGATTAGGGATTAGAGTTCAATGAGATACGTTTCTGCGCGCTCTTGGCGTAGGTTCTCGTCTGCCCCGGAAGATCGACCCACCAACCACCAACCTCCAATCCCTAATCCCTAATCCCCAATCCCCTGCTCCCTGCCCCCGATGCCCATTCACCGCTTGTCGCAAAGTCTTATCAACAAGATCGCCGCCGGCGAGGTGATCGAGCGGCCGGCGAGCGTCGTCAAGGAGTTGATGGAGAACGCCATCGACGCCGGGGCCACGCGGGTCGACGTCTCGGTGCGCAGCGGCGGACTGGAAGTGATCCGGGTGGTCGACAACGGCAGCGGGATTCCGGCCGACGAACTGCCCTTGGCGCTGGCCCCCCACGCCACCAGCAAACTGACCGAGGCCGACGACTTGTTTCGCGTCGGCACCCTGGGCTTCCGCGGCGAGGCCCTGGCTTCGATCGCCGAGGTCAGCCGGGTGGTGCTGCGGAGCCGCACCCCCGAGAGCCCGGGCGGCGCCGAGATCGAGGTGGCCGGCGGCGCGGCAGGCGGCGTGACGCCCTGCGGCTGCCCCGCCGGCACGGCCATCGAGGTCCATAACCTGTTCTTCAACACGCCCGTGCGGCGGAAGTTCTTGCGCACCGTGCAGACCGAGTTCGGCCACGTGAGCGAGGCCTTCACCCGCGTGGCGCTGGCCCGGCCGCAGATCCATTTCACCCTGCGGCACAACGACCGGCAGGTCTTCGAGCTGGCCGTCAGCGACGGCTGGCTGGCGCGATTGGGCCTCTTCTTCGGCCGGGAGCTGGCCGACAAGCTGATTTGGGTGGAGAGTGCCGACGGGCCGATCCGCGTGGCCGGCTACGCGGCCCATCCGGCCCAAAGCCGCAGCAACAACCGCATGCAGTACTTCTTCCTCAACGGCCGGCACATCCGCGACCACAGCCTGCAGCACGCCCTGGGCGAGGCCTATCGCGGGCTGCTGATGACCGGCCGCTATCCGATCGCCTTCCTGGCGCTGGAGATGCCGCCGGAGATGGTCGACGTGAATGTCCATCCCACCAAGCTCGAAGTGCGTTTTCAAGACTCCGGCCGGCTCTACAGCCAACTCCTCTCGACGCTCCGCAGCAAGTTCCTGACGACCGATCTGACCACCCGGGTCGAGTCGGCGGCGGGCGAGGATCCCAGCGGCGGGCACGACGAGGCCCGGGCGGCCCAATTGCGGCAGGAATTGGTCGATTGGGCCAAGGGCAAGGTGGCCGGGTGGGATCAGGGGAGGAGTGGAACAGGAGGGCAGGAAAGCAGGAAAGCAGGAGAACAGGGGAACAGGGGAGCAGGCGAGCACGGGAATTGGGGAGCAGAGGAGCGAGAGAGGCAGCCGCTGCGGCTCTCGCCCGTGCTGGGCCGAATGGCGGGGGCTGGAGGGTGCTCGGTGAGAACGAGCGATCTCGGCGGCGATCAAGGCGTGGCGAGCCAGGGGACCGGCGTCGCGTCCGCTCGGGCCGCCTCGGCCTTGCAGATCCACAACCGCTACCTGGTGACGGAGACCCGGGAAGGGGTAACCATTATCGACCAGCATGCCTTGCACGAGCGAATCCTCTACGAACACCTGCGGACGCGGATGGCCGCCGGGGCCATGGAAATGCAGAACCTGCTGGTGCCGGAGCCGGTGGACCTCAGTGCGGGCGAGGCGGCCGCGGCCTTGGAGCATCGCGATCTGCTGGCGCAACTGGGCCTGAAGATCGAGCCGTTCGGCGGCGACACCGTGCTGGTGACCGGCTTTCCGGCCATGTTGGCCAACATGAACCCGGTGGAGATCCTGCACGAGTTGCTCGGACAGCTTTTGGCCGGCGGCAAGCCGCCCGACCGTCGCGACCTGTTGGACGAGCTACTGCACGCCATCGCCTGCAAAGCGGCGATCAAGGCCGGCGATCGGCTGGCCCCCGAGGAGATTTCGGCCCTTTTGGAGCAGCGGCACCTGGTCGACGACGCGCATCATTGTCCGCACGGCCGGCCCACGGCGCTGGTGTTTACCAGGGAGGAGTTGGATAAGCAGTTCAAACGGGTGTAGTTTTCAGTTTTCAGTTTTCAGTTTTCAGTTTTCAGTTTTCAGTTTTCAGTTTTCAGTTTTCAGTTTTCAGTTTTCAGTTTTCAGTTTTCAGTTTTCAGT
>JBEKZQ010000588.1:0-3330 GCA_049509675.1 Thermoguttaceae bacterium
CGGCTGCTTCCCGTGCCATACTCGGCCCCCGCCAGAACCACCAGCGGCACGCCCTCGGCCTTGTATTTCATGGCCGCGTCGTAGATGCTCATGGTTTCGCCGTCGGGCAGATGGCGGGTCACGCCGCCTTCGGTGCCGGGGGCCACGAGGTTGCGGATGCGGATATTGGCGAAGGTGCCCCGGGTCATCACCCGATCGTTGCCGCGGCGGGAGCCGTAGCTGTTGAAATCGACCGGCGCAACGCCCAGTCCCTGCAGGTACTTGCCTGCCGGGCTGTTGGCGGCGATCGACCCGGCCGGCGAGATATGGTCGGTGGTGACCGAATCGCCCACCGCGACCAGCACCCGCGCCCCGCGCAGCGGCTGGATCGGGCCCGGCTGCACGGCCAAGTCGAGTAAGAACGGCGGGTGCTGAATGTAGGTGCTCTGGGGATCCCAGTCGTACAGTTCGCTCTCGGCCACGGGGATTGCATTCCAGGCTTCGTTGGCCTGAAAGACGTTGGCATAGCGGTCGCGGAACATCTCCGGCCGCAACGCGTCGGCCAGGGCGGCGGCGATTTCTGCCCGGCTGGGCCACAGGTCGCGCAGGTACACCTCGCGGCCATCGCTGCCCGTGCCCAACGGCTCGGTGGTAAGATCGAGATCCATGGTGCCGGCCAGCGCGTAAGCGACCACCAGGGGCGGACTGGCCAGGTAGTTGGCCTTCACGAGGGGATTGATGCGGCCTTCGAAGTTGCGGTTTCCGCTCAACACGGCCGCCACCACCAGGCCGGCGTCGCGGACCGCCCGGGCCACCGACTCCGGCAGTGGCCCGCTGTTGCCGATGCAGGTGGTGCAGCCGTAACCGACCGTATGGAACCCCAACCGCTCCAGCGGCTTGTCCAAGCCGGTTTTGCGGAAGTAATCGGTCACCACGCGGCTGCCGGGGGCCAGGCTCGTTTTGACGTAGGGCGGGACGGCCAGGCCCCTTTCGACGGCCTTCTTCGCCAGCAGCCCGGCGGCCAGCATCACATCCGGATTGCTCGTGTTGGTGCAGCTTGTGATGGCGGCAATGACCACGGCGCCATGGCCGATCGTGGCCGGCCGGTCCGAGCCGTTGACCGTGGCCCGCTTTGCAAGCTGTTCCGGCGGTACGGCGAAGCCGCGGCGATCGGTAGCGGCCTGCAACGACTGCTGGAAGGCCGGCTTCGCGGCCGCCAGCGGCACGCGGTCCTGCGGCCGCTTCGGCCCGGCAAGGCTCGGCTCGACCGTGCCCAGGTCCAACCGCAGCACCTTGCTATAGCTGGGGACCGTAGCGCCGGCAGCGATCTGCCCGGGCCGATAAAACAGCTCCTGCTCCTTGGCGTAACGATCGACCAGATCCACCTCCTCGGCAGTCCGGCCGGTAATGCGGAGATAGGCGAGCGTCTGGTCATCGATGGGGAAGAAGCCCATCGTGGCCCCGTACTCGGGCGACATGTTGGCCACCAAGGCTCGATCCGCCACGCTCATGTTGGCCGTGGCGGGACCGAAATACTCGACGAACTTGTTCACTACCCCCTCTTTCCGCAGGATCTGCGTGACGGTCAACACCAGGTCGGTGGCCGTTGTGCCGGGCGGAAGCTGGCCGGAGAGTTCGAAACCGACCACCTCCGGTGCCAGCATGTAATAGGGCTGCCCGAGCATGACCGCCTCGGCCTCGATGCCGCCCACGCCCCAGCCGAGCACGCCCAGACCATTGATCATCGTGGTGTGGCTGTCGGTGCCCACGAGCGTATCGGGCAGCGCCACCGGCCCAGCGGCATCCTGCCGCAAGCACACGCACTTGGCCAGGAACTCCAGGTTCACCTGGTGGACAATCCCGATTCCCGGCGGCACCGCGCGGAAGTTCCGGAACGCCTTCTGGCTCCAGCGCAGAAAGGCGTAGCGCTCACGATTCCGGGCGAACTCCAACTCGACGTTTTTCTCGGCCGCGTCCGCCGAACCGAAGAAATCGACCTGCACCGAATGGTCGATGACCAGGTCGACCGGCACCAGCGGATTGATCTTCTTGGGATCGCCGCCCAACCGCCGCATGGCGTCCCGCATGGCGGCCAGATCGACCATGCATGGCACGCCCGTAAAATCTTGCAGCAACACGCGCGCAGGCTTCAACGGGATCTCAATGCCCGCCGACTGCCCTGTGCTCCAGCGGGCCAGGTTCTTCACGTCCTGCTCGGTCACCTCGCAGCCGTCGCAGCTCCGCAGTACGGCCTCCAAGAGCACGCGGATCGAGAAAGGCAATTCTCGAAGCTTTGTCAGGCCGGCGTCCTCCAGTCGTGTAAGACGGTAGATACCCACCGGGCCGCTCTTGGTCTGGAACGTATCTCGGGCGCGGAACGGATCATACATTGTAGTTCTCTAGGGCAGGAGTTTTCAGTTTTCAGTTTTCAGTGTTCAGTGTGCGGTTCTGGACTATGGACTGTGGACCGATTGCCTCTATCTTAGCAATTCGCCCCGCAGCGGAAACCCTCGCCGTCCGGCGCAGGCCAGTACTGCGCCAGCGGCGCCGTTACCGTCACTATCTCGCGCGTTGTCGGGTCGCGAAACATCAGGCTGCGGGCGTGCAGGGCGATGGCCTGCAACCGCACGTCCTCATATTGGGGCCCAAAGGCCGTGGAAGAACCGTATTGGGCATCGCCGAGCACCGGATGGCCGCGAGAACCGGCCTGCACGCGGATCTGATGGGTGCGGCCCGTTTCCAGCTCGATTTCCAACCACGCCCCCCAGGGACCGGTGGTCAGCACGCGGTAGTGCAGCACGGCCCGACGCCCGAGTGGATGTCCGGCCGAAACCACTTCCGCCTTGGGCACGCCGGGCACCTTGTACACATAGTCTTCCCAGGTGCCGATTTCCGCGTCCGGGCGGCCTTCGACGCAGGCCCAATAGACCTTGCGGACCTTGCGATGTTCGAACTGCTCCCCCAGCTTTCGGGTAGTACGCAGATCTTTTCCCAGCACCAGCACGCCGCTGGCCGGGCGGTCGAGGCGGTGCGGAACGCCCAAATAGGGCTCGACCACGCCGTCGCGATCCTGCAAGAACGCCTTGACGCGCACTTCCAGGCTATCGATTCCGGGCGGGGCCTGGGTCAACAGCCCGGGCGGTTTGCAAACCGCCAGGCACGCCCCTTGCTCGTAAAGGACTTCAAGGTCGGGCATGTTTCGGGTCGGATAGTTTTGCGAGTCCAGGGGCAATACCGTTGAAATAGTCGTAAGTGGTGCAGCATATTGGTTTATGGATCGTGCAGTCAGTGTTGGCAAACCTTTGTCGGTCTGGCTGCTTCGTCCCGGAGGGACGGTTGATAATAGCCCAG
>JBEKZQ010000589.1:0-3322 GCA_049509675.1 Thermoguttaceae bacterium
GCATCGAGTCCTTCTTGGAGCAGCAGCGGCGGACCGGCCACAAAAGAGAAGCCAGGTCCGATCAAGAACGAGTGACGCCCGTGGCCGCCATGCAAGAAGAGCCCCCGACGGACAAGACAAGGCCGAAAGAGCCCAATCCTGGTAAGCCGGCGGACAACCGAGTCCGGAAGAGCCAGTTCGACAAGCGGAAGCGCGTCACCGGCATGGTCGCGTCGCCCGAGGGCACCGTTGCAGGCTTCTGCGTTAGCATCAGTTCCTTTCAGGGAGAGGAGAAGAATCACTTGGACGATCTCTATGCGTTCACGGACCAACGCGGCCGCTTCGCGGCCGATTATCTTCCGGGGGCTACTCGCCGAGAAACGAAAGATCGTCGGGCGGATGCTTCCAACACAGAACGTTGAAGCCAGTTTGAATGAACAGGAGAGGCAACCATGACCAACAATCAAGTCCCGTGTCTTCCCCGCTCTATCCGAACTGCACTTCAACAGAGACTTCACAGCGTCATGTTCCGCGCCGTCCACGGCAATCACCTCGTCTACAACACCTGCCTAGAAGACCCGGCGCTCGACCGGGTGGCTCTCCAGCTCCGCCCCGACGACCGGCTCCTCGTCATCACCAGCGCCGGCTGCAACGCCCTCGACTACCTGCTGACCGGCCCGGCCCAGATCAACGCCGTGGACATCAATCCCCGGCAGAGTGCTCTTCTCGAATTGAAGGTCGCCGGTATCCGGGCCCTGGACCACGCCTCCTTCTTCGCCCTGTTTGGCCGGGGTTTTGCCCCCGACGCCCGGCACGTCTACCGGGAGAGTCTGCGTCCGTTGCTCTCGGAGCCGGCACGCGCCTTCTGGGACAGGCACATCTTCTACTTCCAGGGTCGCGGCTGGCGCAAGTCGTTCTACTACCACGGCACCGCCGGCCTCGTCTGCAAGGTCCTCCTCACCTACCTCCGCCTTGTGCATCGCCTGGGAGGGAGCATCGACGCACTGCTCCAGGCCCAAACGATCGACGAGCAGCGCGCCATCTACGAAGGCCAGATGCGCGACCGCCTCTTGAAGCCCTGGCTGCTCTGGTTCTTGTCCCGTCCCGCCACCCAGAGCCTCTTGGGCGCCCCCTGGACCCAACTCAACCAGGTTACCACTCACTACCCGGGCGGCATGGCCGGCTTGATGCGCGATTGCGTCGAGGCAGTCATGGCCCGTCTGCCGTTTCAGGATAACTACTTCTATCGCGTCTACCTCCAGGGGCACTACACCCCGGAGTGCTGTCCGGAATACCTGAAACCAGACAATTTCAAGCACCTCAAAGCGGGCCTAGTGGATCGCCTGAACATCGCTACGGCTAGCGTGACCAACTTCCTGCGCCAGGCCGAGCCGGGCCTGTCGAAGTTCGTACTGCTCGATCACATGGACTGGATGAGCCGCGATAACCCACAGGCGCTCGCGGATGAGTGGAACGCCATCCTGGATAAGGCCCGACCGGGCGCTCGGGTGATCTTCCGCAGCGCCGGCCTGCGCGTGGACTTCCTCGATCGTCTGCCGGTCCTCTACCGGGGCCAACACACCGAGTTGGGCCGGCTGCTCCACTACCAGCGCGAGTTGGCCGCCGAGCTGCATGCCCGCGACCGGGTGCATGTCTACAGCAGCTTCCACATCGTGGACCTCCCTGATGAGCCGGAGGCCTGACCGATCAACAGATTGATTTCGCCAACGCCGAAGCCTTCGATGGCAACTGGTCAAGGACGAGAAGAAGTTCATGGCGCAAGGTCAGACTTTAACAGCTAACTGTTCATGGCGCAAGGTCAGACTTTAACAGCTAACTGGCCTTGACAGGAGGCATGGCGTCTGATATCGTATGGGGATCATGGCACGACCTCCACGCATTGACTTCCCCGGCGCGCTGTACCACGTCACCAGCCGCGGTAACGGGCGGCAGCAAGTTTTTTGGACCAATGACGATCGTCAGCGGTTCCTCGGCCAACTCGCCGACGGCCTGTCTTCGGCGGCAATCGTGCTCTACGCCTTCTCCGACGTCGTCGCGCAGTTATACCAGCAGATGATTTCAGTGATCAGTTAAAGTCTGACCCTGATGTTTCCGACCGCACGGGCTCAGTAATTGTACTGCAATCGCAACACTGCGCCGTGCGTGCCCACTTCACCGGCGGACCGGCCGTTGTAGATGTCCGGGTCGCTCAGCCGGCCCACGTTCCACCAGTATTCCCCGGTGTATCCGAGGAGAATGTCCAGGTTCGCCCAGCGCGGGGGCCGCCAGTCGAGTCCCAGAAAGCCGCTCAGCATCAGTACTTGCTGCGGATTGTCGAAGCGGGTCTCGGTGCTGGCGCCGGCCGTCGATACCTCGGTGAATCGTTGATGAACTTCGCCGAAGAGCAGTCCGCCGTCCAACCGGCCGACCCATCCCAGGCCCCACGGGTTCCGCTGTCTGTTCAGTTCCAACGCGGCGTGCGGACCGATGCCCCAGAAATCATTGGAGATGCCGCGGCCGAAGATTCCATTGCCGGCCGCGTGCGGCGGCTCGTCGGCCTGTGAATCGAACAGTACGTCGGCGGTCCGCAGTCCGATGCGCCATTTCATGCCCCAACTCTCCCCCAGCGATGTCTCGCGGCTGGCGTAGTCCAGATCGCCTACGTTGATCCTGAGATGGCTTTTTAGTGCGGCGGCGGCGTCGGGGCTGGCGGTGGAGCCAGCCGCTGTTGAGCCGCTCCCCTCCGTCAGCAGGAACCGATAGGCAACGTCCAGTTCTCCAAAGCCCGACGGCAGCCGATAGCCCAGCTCGAAGCGGGGAGAGACGGTCCAATCCAGGGCCGCCATCGGCACGCTCGGCAGGCCCATGGCCGGGACGGTTTCGCCCAGGCGTTCCTTGACGTGGCTCCCCATGATGCCCAACTCCACGTCGAAGAGCCAGCCCGGATAAGGCGACTCGGCGGGATCGAGCCGCGGGTCTCTCTGGAAATAAGGGCATTCCCACTGCGGACACGAATACACCTGACCCATAGGAGCCGGCCGCAGCAGCGAAGCGGGCTGGTCGGGCGGCCGCGGCAATGCGGGCAACGGATTGGGCTCGGTCGAAGCGGCCCAGTCCATCACCGGCCCCGCCGGTGCGGCGATCGGCATTTGCGCCAGCGCACGGATCGGAAGCAACGCCATCCATACGGCCAGCACGACTCGTGGTCTGTCCAACTTGAATTTACGGGTGCCACGGTTGGCTTGTCCAACCGTGTTTCCAGCACTGCTGGGCAAGCCGGGCACCGACCGGAGGTTGGTCGTGGCACCCAACCGGTAATGTCGAAATGGACAGACCACTAGAA
>JBEKZQ010000059.1:0-20587 GCA_049509675.1 Thermoguttaceae bacterium
CCAGCACCGTCCAGCGGCAGCCGTCTTGATCGCGGATAATGTCGGCCAACTGCGGCGGCGCGGACAGCTCCGCGGCGGGAAGATGCCAGGTCACGTCGCTGGTCGTGTAGCGACCACCCGAGGCGGCCGCCTCACGCGTGGTGACCGCGCGGCGCAGGGCATGCAGCACCACGCTGGCCGCCGCGTCGGCGTCGGCCTCGCCGGGAAACAGCACCACCGTTTCCCGGCCGTCGGCCGCTTGCGCAAGATCCAGGGAAAGATCGGGGTTCATCACGCCTTGCTCCTGAGGACTTGGGGAAACAATAAGTTGGGGACTGTCCCAATTCGGGCACCAAGCTTCGCTTGGTCGCGACGAAAATGGGACCGGGTACCCTCCGGGTGCCTTCGCAATCGCCCATCCTACGTGTACGCCTGTGACTGCACTTCCAACGGGGCCGCCGCGGCCGCCTGCCGGTCGCACCACTGGACCGTCTTTTGCAACTGCGCAAGGTACTCGGTCCACAACACATCCTGGCCGTCGATCTTATACGAGGGTTTCGGGTTGGCGGTAATCTGGGCGATCAGCGCCAACGTCTGAGTCTTGATTTGCGCGATCCGCGCGATCTCGGTCACGTCGGCCGCCACGCCGCTCTGAGCAGTGCCGGTCGCAACCGGCGCTTGAGCGGTTGTTACGAGGATCTCCATGCACAACGAATGCGGAGCGGCAACCGCGGCCAGGCTGGTAACGTCTCGTGTCAGAATCGCCGCAGCCACCTCGTCGGCTGCCGCCGGCGGCGTGTAGGCGCTGGTCCCCAGGCGGGTCGTAATGGCGGCGTCCAGGTTGTCGAGCCTTGCCGCACGATCAGCCGTCCAATCGCTGCTCGTGGCGAATCCGCTGGCCGTTCTCCAGTTTCCATCGCCATGGGTGATTACGTTGCCGGCCGCCGTGTTCACGTCGCTCGCCGTGGCGAACCCGGTTGCCGTCTGCCATGATCCGTCGCCGTGCGCGGTGGCCAGATCGGAAGCGACCTGGGCGGAGATTGCCGACGGCGACGGCGGTGCGGAGGTCAGATTGCCGGCCGTGTGCGGCGTCTCCGGGGCTAGACCGCTGGAATCGAGCACCCCGAGCCCGCCGGCGGTCCCCGGCGCGTGGCCCGTGTTGGTGGCCATGCACACGTTTGCGAGGTTTTGCCGGTCGCTTGCCGTGAACGACTGAGCGACGTCGCTCTGCGCCTGCGAAGCCACTGCCGATACATCAGTTATGCCATTGAGCGGATCGAACGTAAGGCCATAGGGAACGCCCCTTGGCACCGCGGTTTCCCAGCCGACATTCTCTACAAAAGGGCCTCCGGACAGAAACCAGTTGCCGCTGGCGTTGCTGTGAATGAAGCAGCTAAAGTAGATGTTAACCCAACAAGGCCGATTGTTGACGATAAAGGCGGTCGGATAATAAGTCGTATTGAACGCCGCATAAGCGTCGGGCAGCCCGGAAATGGTCAGTGGCAGCGCCGAAGCAGGAATGATCGCGGGCACCTGGGCCGCCATCTGTTGCAACATCGCGTTTGGGCTTTCGGCGGCGGGCTGGCCGGTGATGGTCGCGTTCGGTGCCGCCGCCACCTGTTGCAGCAGCGCGTTCGGGCTGCCGGCGGTCGGCGGCGGCGAAGAGGGGATGGCCGCATTCAGCGCCGCCGCGATCGCCACCGCAACTGCATTGCCGATTTGCGCGGGCGGCGCCGGCGTGTAGGTCGTGCCGCCTATCGTGATCGATGGGCAGTTATACTCGCAATTTATCAGCACCGTGTCAGACTGCACGGTCAGCGGTCCGTTGAACGTGCAGGGCGTGGTCTGCCCCACCGTGCAACGGTCGTAGATAGTTGTATTGCCGTTGAACGTGCAACCGTCTGCGGACAAATCGTCCCCGAGCGCAAACGCGCCGAAGAAGGTGCAGCCCGAGGGACTCGTGTTGTTGAGGTTGAAATCCGCGAACGAAACGCCTGATGTGGGATTGCCGGCGCCGGTGCTATCGAAGACAGTGTCGCCAGTCGCCGGCAGACTGATCGGCGGCTCGCTCGTGTTCGGATCGAGATAGTTTGCCGTGTTCAGCAGGTTCCCGTCGGAGGCGCCGGTCCACCAATAGTTAGCCATTGGCGTACTCCTTCAATAGCGACTGCCCACCGACCCAGTGCTGTATCAGCCCGGATTTTGGCGGGAACGCCATGTCGTTCCAGGTCCGATCGAGCGTGGCCGGCGTGACGTTCCGGCTCTTCAATGCCCGCAGGAGAGCCAGCTCATCGGCCTTGCCGGACCGCAGCCATTCTGCGTGCCATGCCGCGCAGAGAGCCTTTCCCGGCGCATCGTTGGCAATGGCAATTACGCCGGAGTTCCAGAGCGGGTCGGCTTGGCAGCCGGCCGCGACGCACAACACGAAGTCCGCCGCGTTCGCGCCCGCCTGGAACGGACAACTGGGCGAATTGGCGGCGGCCCACAGTTCGCGGACCATCGCCACGCCGGTCGAGACGAACACCGCCGCGAGACTGCCGGTGACGACCGTATCGCAATCCAGGTAGAGCACCTGGTCCGCCGAGGCAAAGTCCAGGAAGCGGGTTTTGTACTCGCGCGCATTGGGCACACTGGCCACGCTGGTGAGAGTTGCCCCGGGAGGAAGCACTGGCAAGCCAGCGGCGCCTGCCGAGTCGGTCACGATTGTCACCGCCCCGCCAAAACCGGCGGCGATCGCCGAGGCGGCGCTGCGCAGGGCCATTTTCAGATAGGCCGGACCGATCGCCACGTAGAGGAGTTGTTGGCTCATGGAAACAGTTTTCGGTGTTCAGTTTTCGGTGTTCAGTCTGTTCAGTTCTCCGTGTTCAGTGTTCAGTTGTGAAATTCTTGCCACAGACTGAACACTGAACACTTCAAACTGAACGCTCTTTCTCATTGGCCGCTGCTGCTGACGGCCCCCGTGCTCTTGACGATGTAGCGGGGATTGATCACCGCCGCCGCGCCGCGTTCGCTGGCCTTGAAACGCACGACGATGTCCTGGTTGAAGTCGGCGTCGCTGCCCAGCGGCGACTGCGTGACCGTGATCGGCCAATTCTCCATGTAGGCGAAGGCCTTCTTGAAGTCGCCGATGAACCACCACTTCTTGGCGGCGGCCTCCGGCTGCCCGGCGGCCACGATCCGCCGATACATCAGCCGGCTCTCCGCCACCTGGTATCGGCCCAGGGGATTGGGAGCGGTGGTCATGGTGGGATCGTCGGTGGAGCGATACCACACCTCGGTCGCTTGGAACACCCGATTGGCGGCGTGGTGATAGGCCGGCGTCACCAGGACCGTGGCGGCCTGGACCAGCACCGGCTCGCCCGTGTTGGGGTCCAGGATGTCGGCGAACAACTGCTCGGCCGCATCGACGTCGGTCCATTCTTCCAACTCGTTGGCAAGTTCATTGGTCCACGGGTCGCCGGGAGCCCCGGCGTAGAAGGTGTTGTAGGCGGCCCCTTTCCACTTGTAGTTGTTGGTCACTCCGATCACCAGGTCCAGCAGCCGCTTCTCCTTGTTCAGGCCCAGGATTTCGCCCACTTCGCTGGCCCGCTGCAAGATCAAGTGCGTGCGGTCGAAGAAGATGGCCTCGCGGGTGACCGGCACGATGAAACCGCGCTTGGTGGTGGACGGCGTTTCGATGTAGTCCTCGCCCAGGCCCACGCTGGGAAACGGCATGCCCGGCCGCACTTCCGCCACGTCGTCGGCGATCCGTCCGATGCCGGGAATCTTCTCGCCGTCGAAGCGCGTGGGCACGCTCTGGACGAGCTTCGAGACCACGAACGCCTCCTGCGTGTAGGCCTCGAGCATCTTCGAGTACACGATCTGCCCGATGATGTTGGAAAAGGCGGTCACGTCCACGCCGTCGCCGGCCTCCAGCAGACGCACGCCCCCGCCGCTGCGCGGGTCCATCTGCTTGACCCACTGCGGCCCGACGGTCGCCTCGCCCAACTCGCGGAGGCTGAAATCCTCGGCCTTCAATTGGCCCTCACGAAGCGCCTCGCGCAGGTGCTTCACCGTCCGCTCCGGGCCGGTGCTCTCATACATGTGCTTCAGTTCGCGGTACTTGATTGCTTTCATGTTTCCTCCTAGTTTTCAGTTTTCAGTTTTCAGTGTTCAGTTTCGGTCTCCAGCCGCGCCAGCGAACTGAAAACTGAACACTGAACACTTCATACTCGTTCTCTAGTTTTCAGTGCTCAGTATTGCGGTCTCCAGCCGCGCCAGCGCACTGAAAACTGAACACTTCAAACTTGATCAGCTCGACGCACTGCTGCCTTCCACGCCGCCGGTCATGATCGTGGAACGGATGTCGACCAGCACGGCGGTTCCGGCGGTCGGCTGACGCTTGGCCACTCGGCCGATGGCATACCGGCTCCCCGGCGTCTTGACCACTTGCTGATCCAGCAGCGTGCCGGAGGCCGCATTGACCGCCACGGCGACCATGTCGCCCAGCTCGAAGGTGCCGGCCGCGCAATCCAGCTCGAACACGCCGGTCGTCGCCACGCGCACCGGCGTGCCGTCGCCCTGGCGGCTGCGCTGCATCGCCACGCCCAGGAATTTTGCGGTGAACGTCTCCTGATCGACGGCCGCGCTGCCCAGGTTGGCCTGGGCCGAGGCCGGTTTTGCGTTGTTGACGTCCTGCCACAGCAAGTCGCCGATCTCGATCACCGTGGCCGGATCCACGGCGGCCACAACGGGGTTCGTATCGCCGTAACGCCAACGCATTTTGTCGCTCATGACATGACCTTTCTGAAAGAGTGTAGAGTTGAGAGTCCAGAGTCGAGAGCAGGGAGTTAGAAGCCTCTCGACTCTCAACTCTCGACTCTCGACTTTGTCGCCTACGCCGTGATCGCGTCGACGAAGGCCTTGGTGTCCAGGGGGGCGACGTCGTCGACGAGCCACTGGTCGCGCGAGACGGGTTTGAGGGAACTTTCGCCCCCCCTCGCGCCGCCCAGTGCGCGAACCAAGGCGGCCCGCTCCTCGACCATCGCCCGCATCGCCGCTTCGTCGGGCGCCGCCAGCAACGTCTCGATGAACCGCCGGCTGGTGATCGATCCGGCCTGCCGATCGTCCGCGTCGGGGTCGGGCAGGTGGAACTCGCGCAAGAGCTGGCGCACCAACTCGCGCCGCGCCGTGCGGGCCTCCAACACGCTCAGCCGCTCGACCTCGCCCTGGAGGCGGCGAATCTCGGCGGCCTGCTCCCGGCCGATCGCTTCCACGAGCTCCGGATAGTCGCGGCCGAGCTGCTCCAGGGTCAGGCCGGGTGGAAACGGCGAAGCGGGCCGAGGCGCGCCGGCCGCCGCTTGCGTTTCGAACAGTCCGCGCGTGGTGGCCGGGTCCGCCACCAGATCGACGCTGGCCACGCGGGTGATCGCCTCGACCACCACGCGATCGCCGCGCCGCGCGGTGCGGGCCTCGACATTGTGCGAAAAGCCCACGTTCTCCGGCGCATGCTCGGCATCCCACAGCAGTTGCTCGGCCACGGCGTGCTTGGGATTGAAACAGAAATCGGCAAACAGGCCCTCTTCGCCGCGCACCGACACGTTGCGGATCGTGCCGATGCGATCCTGGTAGTCGCGCGGGCCGCCGGGATTTCCCTTGGGATGATTCACGTTCACCTTGGCCTCTTCATAGAGGCTGGCGGCCTGGGCCAGGGCTTCGGGCAGATAGGTCCGGCCGTTGCGCGACTGGAGTCCGAGGATTTTGACGCCCCGGATCACGCCCGCCTGGCGATCCACCCGCACCGATACGCCGCGCCAGTCGCAGAACTCTTGCAGCATCTCTGTCATGGGTTCTCCTTGTGTGAAGGAACAAAAAAAGCCCGCCTCGAACCGCGATGGTTCGGAAGCGGGCTCTTCGAGATACCCGCCCCAATCGGGACAGGCTCTCTGGGATACCGTTAGGGGTTTGTGTTCTATTTCTCAATCCGCTCGACGCGGCGGCGGATGTGTTGGATCGTGCCATCCTGCACGCTCAGCTCCAAGGCGGCGGTGCCGAAGAAGCCGCGCCGCAGGGCCTCGGCCAGCATTTCGGCCAGGGCCGACTGGAGCTGGGCGACCTTCTTCGCGTTGCCGGCAGTAGTGCTGTGCGTCATCATCGGACATAAAACTAGCATATTCGTGAGGCTTCATCAAGATTTGTTTTTGTGCCATTTATGCTTTCTTGCGGACATTTCAGGAAACGGTATGGTGGGCGAGCCCGTGCCCGGTCTGCTAGCGATGCTGCGGGTGGGCATTCTCGCGGCGGTCGGGCCAAGCGTTAGCGCCAGGTATATTTGTTAAAATGAAAAAAGTCCGCCAACCTTTTTGTGGGACACATTTGCTTGAAAGCTTGTAAATAGAGCAGGGAGATCGCCATATGAAACCGTTGCGATACACACACGAGCGAGGGACTCACATGATCCGCTATAGCGCCATCTACGTTGTCGTATCACTGATGTTCTTGGGAACTTCGGGCTTCGCCGCTGGCAACCCGTGGCCTGAGGAAAAAATCAAGGCGTTCATCAAAGCACTCGCGTCGCCGGACAACGGGGAACATGCGTACGTCATTCTGCGCCAGAACATTGGCTTTCGTGCTTTTCCTTATTTGCTGGACAGCCTCGATGACGAGCGATATTCGTTCACGGCCTGGGAAGACTCCCGACGGGTCGATTGGTCGGTCGGCCGCGCGTGCTTTGAAATCATAAGAGATCACCTGGAGCCTCGTTGGAAAAGATCCGGTCCCCCTCGAGCGCCCAGGCCCAGTTACTCGGAGCATTGCAATCTCAATAAACGCGCACAAGCGAAGGCGTGGTGGGAGATCCGCAAGCAAAAGTCCCTTCGCGAGCTGCAGATCGAAGCGTTGGAATGGGTGGTTGGCGAGGAAGCAAGGGTGCCCGAGAAATACCCTGAGCGTGATCGCAAGTACTTACAAGCCGTGTTGGCGGGGCTTCGTGCTGGTGACGCTCCGCTGGAGCTTTTTCACAAGATGCCTAGGTGAAGAACCCGCCGGGTGCCACTGCTGGCTTGCCCAGCAGTGCCCGCCCCCTGCACAATGGAAACGTTTCCGCTTGATAATTCGTTGCGAACGGCCGTACTGTTTTCCCTGTTGGTTTGGCCGACACTGCTGGACAAGCCAGCAGTGCCACCCGATGCGAACCATGTTTTCTCCATCAGCGTTGGTGCCCGTCGACCCAACCTACCTTTCAGAGTGTGATTTGGCCAGCCGTACCAGTAGACGGCGCGGCCGCGGCCGCCTGGCCGGTCAACTGCCGCTCCTGTTGCGGATCCAGTCCATGGCGCAGGGCCATCGTGTCCACCGACATCGCCCCGCTCCGCACCAGGATCTGATCGGCCTGCGCCTCGCGCAGCCGATCGCGAACGCCCAGTGCCGGCGGAACGGCCTGAATGTCCACTGCGTCGAGCGTCTCCGCCGGCAGACGCCCGGCCTGCACCGCCCGCTCGACCACGCGATCGATCAACTCCAGGTCGTCCTCGATCATGTCGTGCTGCAGGCGATCGAACATTTTGACGGCCGGGCCCTCGGCCACCATCGTGGAAGCGTAATTGGCATTGCTGGCGTCGCTGCTGAGCATGAACTCGGGCATGACCAACCGGCTGGCGATTGCGCGGAGCTCGGCCTGCAGCACGGTCACGAAGCGGCCGGCGTCGATGCCGGCGGCGGGAAATTCATAGTCGGTCTCGGCCGTGGCGTCGAGGATCGTGCCCGGGCCGTAGCGGCGAAAATGGCTCGCCGGGAAGGCGGTCGGACCGGACACGGTGACGTTGGCCTGGTCGCGGACGAACTGGTCCAAGGCCGCCCCGGTGGCCGCCTGGTGTTTGCGGATCAAGGCGATGGCCGACTGGATCTCGGCCACCGTGCTCATGTTGCGGAGCAGTTTTTCCGCCCGGCGGAGGTTCTTGCGCACCGGATAAAACAGCGGCAGGCCGCGTTTCACGTTGGCGTCCACGTTGGCTTTGCGGTGCTGGATCTCGCGGGCGTCGACCAGTTGGCCGTCGATCCAGTAGCCCAGCACCGTTTCCACGTCGTCCCGCTCGGTTTGCACGCCCAGGGCGGCCGCCGGGTCGCCCACGCGCTGGGGCGGCGCCGCCACCTGGCCCGGCTCGACGAAACGCACGCGGGTCGAGCCGTCGGCGGCGGTGAACAAGCGCAAGAAGCATTCGCCGTCGCGGTCCTTGCGGCGGACGATCTCCTGTTGCCGCTTGTGCCACTTGTTGATGCGCACGAACTGGTCCAGCAAGGCCTGCACGTCGGCCACCAGTTGTTCCCGGGCGCCGCCGGCCGGCGCGGCCATGACGCGGTAGCTGTGCCCGCTGCCGACGACATAAGAGATGCGGTTCTCGTGGCCGTTGATGGCGAATTCATTATTGACGGCCAGGGTGCGGCATTGCAGGCGGATCTCGGCAAGCTGCTGCTCATTGGCGAAGACCACGCCGGTGGCCGCCCCGAACGGCGTGACCCCGGCCAGCGGATTCCAGCGCATGCCATCGACATCAGCGAAGGCGTCTTCCGGATCGACGAAACTGCTCCACAAATCGTCGAAGGCCTCGGCCAGCCGGCGCTGCAGTCGGGCCAGGTGCGGGGAGACGCGGGGCGGTGCGGTAGGCGATTGATCGTCCATTGTGAAGGTCCTTTGATTGGAGTAGTGATTGCTTTCAAGGTAGCAGGCACACTCCGTGTGCCGCAGCCAGCGGACGGCACACGGAGTGTGCCTACTACATTGTTTTCATCCGATCGGCAGGCGGCTGCCCAAACCGTCGCGGGCCTGGCGGCCGCCGGCAAGTTCCGTGGCCAGGCGGAGGGCCATTTCCAAGGCGTCGGGGCCATCGTCGTGGTCCCCGACCGGGAACTGTTCGAGTTGCTCCACGAGGAGTTTCGTACCCGGGCTGCCGCTGCGAAATCGCAACCGCCGCGCGGACAAGTAGGGCCCCAGGCGGCGGATGCGGACCTGCTTGTTGACGCGGTTCTCCAGCGGCCAAGGTCGCGCGGCCAGCATGCCCTGGCGGCGGAACTCGGCCTCGAACTCCCCGCGCAACAGGTCCTGGAACTGGTTGGCCTCGATGCCGAAAACGTCGGGCTGAAAGCGCCGATACAACTCCACGCCGTCGGCCACCATCTGCGGCGTGGGCCGCCGCGCCAGGTCCGCTTCCACATAAATCAGCCCTTGCCGGTCCACGCCCAGCATGACCAGCGCCGAATAATCGCCGCGACGGCAGTCGCTTCCCTTGCTCGGGTCCAGCGCCAGGGTCTTCAACGCCAGGTGCTCCGGCCAGTTCTCGAACCACAGGCTGCCCTGGAAATAGGACTCCGGCCAATCGCACATCTCCGGGTTGATGGGCGAGTTCTGTTTCTCGCGGTCGAAGGCGCTGCGGCCCCCTTCGGCTCGCATGCACATCAGCGTGTAGAGGTTTTCTTCCTCGGGCCAGAGCACGATGGCCCCGGCCTGCATGGCTGCCTGGTTCGCAAGGTAGAACGTCCGGGCGTCCTGCCGGTAGCGCGGGTTCTCCAGGTCGGTATACAGGTCCTCCCACTGCTGCCACAGCGCCATGTCGTCGGGCCAGCGCTGGATGGCTTGGAAGATGCACGAGATCCAGCCGGGCCGCCGGTCCAGTTCCATGGCCAACGCGTCCCGGTGCAGGGCCGTGGCCAGGTTTACCACGTTGGTGCGGGTGGTGCCGGCCTTCATGAGCGTGCCGTGGAACCAGGTGCGGGAGTGTTCGCGCTGCGCGGCCGAGAGCATGTGGCCGTCGTTCTGCAGGTCGTCGCAGACGATCAGCGTGGGGCGATGCGGGCCGTAGCGGCGGCCGCGGATCCGCTGGCCGGTGCCGAAGGCCTCGATGGCCGTGCCGTTGCGCAGCACGATCGAGCCCGACCGCCAGACCGGGCCTTTTCCGACGGCCTGGGGAAATGCCGCTGCCAGGCGGCCATTTTCCAGCAGCTCGGTCTTGATATTCTCCAGGTGGGCACAGGCCTGGTGGCGCGTGTCGGAGATGATCCAGATATAAGGTTCGCGGCCTTCCAGGGCGGCGCGGAGCGGGAAGGCCAGCGTGCCGATGGTCGATTTGGCGCCGCCGCGGGGCGCCAGCACGTTGAGTCTTCGCCCCTCTTGGCCGCTCATCACATCCAGTTGCCCGGCCAGCCAGCGGTGCATCCTCGACGGCGGGCGGAGGAAATGCTCGCCCAGGTACTTGCGACCCCAGCCCAACAGATCGAGCGATCCGCCGTCGGCCGCCATGCGCCGGGCGCGGCCGTGCTTCCGCGCCAGGTCGTCGCGCAGCAGGCGCAACACGCGGCCCAGTTGTTCCGGCCCCAAGCAGCAGTCGTCCAAGGCCAGCGCTGTGCAGGTCATTGGGGATTCTCCTCGGCCGGCAATGCGGCAGCGGGCGGTGCAGCGGAAGGGGAAGGAGACGGGGTCGCCCGCGAGGTCTCTGTCCCCTTTTCCCCGGCCCGCTGCGCAGCGCCGCCCAGGCTGTGCGTGAGGTCCTCCAGACGCTTGATGATCCGCTTGCGGTATCGCGGCACGGGGATCTCCGCCACGATGATGTCGGTGAACTGGCCCAGGAGGTGCGAGATCTGCTCGACGGTGATGACGTCGGGGCCGCGGCGGCAATATTTTTCGGGGAAGCCGCGTTCCAAGGCCCAGGCGGCCGCCCGCCAATACTGCTCCTTTTTGGCCGCGTTGCGGATGTTCTTCAGCAGTCCGATCTCGGCGCCGCACTTCGCCTGCCGCAGTTTCTCGGCGAATTTGGCATCGCGCAGCGCCGTCCTGTGGATGGTCTGCACGGTGCAGCCCACGTACTTGGCGGCGGTCCGCTGGCTGCATCCCACGCTGAGGATCGCCACGATCTCCCGCCGTTTCGCGTCGTCCAGCACGGGGCGTCCCAAGGACGTGTTCCTTTCCTAACCGATGTACTCGAAGGAGACCACGGCGCGGCCGGCCGAGCTGCGATAGCCCTTCACGAATTTTTGGGCCCCCACCGAGCCCGTCTTCTTGACCTGCACCGCCCGCCAACGCGGCGAGCGGCGGCAATGCGACAAGAGCGAAGGATGGCTGGCCGTGACGTTCAATCGCGAACCTTCGCTCAGGTGCAGTTGGCCGATCGCCTCGACCACGGCCATGCCGATGCCAATGCCCTGGTAGTCGGGCAGCGTGACCACGCGGCTCACGCGCCAACGGTTCTTGCGGCCGATCAGCGCCACGGTGGCGCAGAACGTCACGGGGCTGCCCTTCCACAAGGCGAGGAAGCAGCGCGCCCCGGAGCTCAGCGCCCCGCTCAAATAGTGATGACGCGCAAACAGCGTCCATGCACTGCGGCGGCAACGAAAGATCGCAAGCCGGATCGGCGGTCGTGGAAGACACCTCCGCTGGAATGTCGAGGAAGCCATGTCGATGATCCAATCCGGCTGCAACCAGTCGGTCACGTCGTAGTGGCAGGTCACGGCCACGAACCGGGCCGCGATCTGGCCGCCGTGAATCCCCTTGGCGATGGCCGCCGAGGCCACCCGCGCCACGTTGCGGTCCACCACGCTGGTGAATTCGTCGAACGCCACCACGTCGGGACAGTCGAGGCGTGGGGCGTGGGGCGCAGACCGTGGGGCGTGGGAGCCGCCGCACGCCCCACGCTCCACGCCGCACGCCAATGCCCAGGCCAGGTCGCAACGAAACTGCTCGCCGTTGCTGAGCACCTGATACGGCTTGAGCCAACTGGGCGGCGAACCGAAGCCCACCGCGGTGAACAGGCCCGTGATCTCTTTGATCGGCCGCTGACCCATTCCGTCGATCACCGCCTGGTCGTGCGGCCAATCGTGGCGGCGGAAGAGCCGCTCTCCGAAAAGCTGCCGGGCGAGCGTCGTCTTGCCGCTGCCCGAAGGCCCTACAATCAAGCCGATGCGCCACGGACCCGGGTCGTCCGGCATCTCGACGCGGAACTGTTGCGTGGCCCGTTGGGCAAGCGGCACGTCGAACATCCCCGCCACTTGTTGTACGCGGAAGGAATCGTAAACCGGGCAGGTGACGGTTGCGGTGATGAGTGACATGAGTTTTCAGTTTTCAGTTTTCAGTTAAGCCCAAATCGTTGGATCGCACGCTCACGAATTCCTATGGCAGGGAGAGTTTTTCGGTCGTCAGAACTCAGTGTTCCACACTGAAAACTGAACACTGAAAACTGAAAACTCCTCACAAACAGAGCAACTTGCACTTGAAACCTTCCGCGGTCATCCGCTGGTAGATTTCCTGTTGCTGCGACTCGTCGGCGCACTCGATCACGACCTGGAAGCATTCGGGCACGGCGACCGAAGGCGGAGCGGTCTGTTCCCGCGCTTCTTCCAGCGGCAGCTCCGCGTCGGCAAGCATCTGGTCCAGCAGGCAGCGCAGGGCCGTGCTCTGGGTGTCCACTTCGGCCAGCAGGTCGGCCAGCACCCCGTTGTCGGCCTCGGCCATCCCCGCCAGGGGATCGTGCAGGGCCAGCAACTTGGCCGCCTCGTGCTCATCCACGTCGAGCACCAGGACCGGCACCTCCATGTCCGGCGTGGTCTCGGCCCGCAGGTGACCGTCGATCAGTTGCAACGTTCCGTCGGGCAGTTCCCGGGCCAGCAGGGCGTCGGCATAGCCCACCTCGGCCAGCACGCCGCGCAGGGCGTCGCGCTGGTTCTCCGGGTGGACCCGCCAGTTGTGCGGATGCGGGCGGAGCTCGCTGGCCTTGACCCGCCGCAGTTCCTTGATCCGATCGCGAATCTTCATGACAACTCCTGCAATCGTTGTGAAATGTGTGAGAATTGAACGTCGTGGGTATCGAGCCGGGCCTCGTGCTGTGCATAGAGCTTCCACAGCTCGCGATTGGCCTCGGCCGCCTTCTCCATTTTTTCGCCCAGATCGACGATGCGCGAGGCGATGACGGCCAACTTGGCGTGGACCATGAACATCCACGGTCCCAATGCCAGCACGGCCGACATCACGCCGCCGATCAGGATTCCCCATTCTTGCGAGGTCATGGCAGGGTAGGAGTTAGGAGTTAGGAGTTAGGAGTTAGGAGTGCGGGAATTACTTTGGCGTCGCAGGCGGCGGCGCAGCAGGCGCGGCCGGCGGGGTCGCGGGCAGCCGCTCTTTGAGTACGTCCAGCCGGTCGTGCAGCGCGCTGACCTTTCCCTCGATCAGGCTCGCCAACTTCTCGATGGCCAACGGATCGCCGGTCTCGCGATGCTGTTTCACGTCGCGGATCACCAGCCACAGGACCAGGACCATGCCGGCCGCGATGGCCAGGATCTTGAACATGCCGCCGTCGGAGAACTTGTCCTGGATCAGGTCCTTGACATAGGCGATGCGCACTTCGCGATCGCTGGCCTCGTGGCCCAGCCGTTCTTCGAGTTCCGACTTGACCTTATCGACGCGGGCGTGGAAGCGTTGCGAGACCGTGCCGTTTTCGCCGATCGAGTCCTTGATCTTTTCGACCACGTTGGTCAAGCCGCCCACGGCCTCGTTGGCCTTGGCCACGTCGCTCTTCATTTCGCGGACGCTGCGTTCCGATTCGGCCCGCAGTTCGGCCACCTGGCCGAGGGCCGTCTCGGCGGCCTTGCGGGCCGGTTCGTCCACCAGCGGCTGGAGGGAAGCGGACGGCGGGGCCGATTCGCGCGGCTTCCTCATCTCTTCCAACATGGCCGCAATCCGCCCGAGCTTGTCGTCCAGCGGCGAAATGTCGATCATGGGCCGGGCCGGGGCGGTTTCCGTCGGAGGCAGCGTGGGCCAAGGCTGCGGCGACGGCTGTTGCTGACGGTTGCGCGGGAGCAAGGGACACACTCCGCCCGGACATTGCAGGGGAACTTCCGCATTCCGGGCCGGTGCAATCGCTGCGATCGCCGTGCCGCCGGTGCGGGCCGCGTCGAAAGCCCGATAAATGGCCTGCACCGAAGTGGCGATGCCCTCGGAATTGTCGCCCGTGCGGGCCCGCAACAGGCCCACGATCTGTCGTCCCTCGGCATCGAAAACGGCCGAGCCGCTGCGGCCGTTGGCGGGCACGGGCAGGAATCGCAGTTCGTTGCCCTCGTATCCCAAGGCGTGTCCCTTCCAGGCGGTGGACCAGGTGCCGTTGGCGCAGCCCACGGAGGTGAGCGTGGCGGCGGGCCGCACCACGAAGTCGCGCGGCGCCAAGGGGATCACGGCCGGGAGCATGCCGCCCAGCGACGCGGCCGGCACGTCGATGACCGCCGCGTCGGCCTCTTCGGACCGCGTGATCACGCGGCCCGCCACCGGCTGCGACTGGTGGCCGTAGCGCCAGAATTCGCACCGCGCCGTGGCATCTTCGGCCACGACGTGTGCCGCCGTCAGCACGTACACGTGTCCTTGGTCGATCTCGAAAACGCAGCCGCTTCCGCAACTGCCGTCGGCCAGGGTGATGCGGCAGGTGGCGTCGATGCAATCGGAGATTGCCGCTTGCGACGCACCGTTGGCCGCCAGCAGAGTCGCCAGCAGCACGGTCGCGGTTACCGTTGATCGTCTCGTGGAGGTCATGAGGTTCTCCTTGAATAAGTGGGGCTTGGGTCCTTGGATTTCAAATCTCAAATCTTGGATCTCAAATCTCAAATCGCAACTTGATAGTTACGGCATGAGGGTGAAGCGATACTGGTAGAACGGGCTGCGGGCCAGGTCGGCCGGCTCGGTCAGCGAGTCGGCCAGGTGCTCGACGGGATCGACTCCGCCGCCCAATCGGTCGGCCATGGAGCAGGCCTCGCTGCAGAACGGCGGCCGGCAGTCGGTCGAATCGTCGTCCAGATTGGGCCGCACGAACCAGCGCAACACCGGCAGGTGCAGCGTGGCGGTGCCCCACAGGGCCGCATAGCCGTATTGGCAGCCGCACAAGCGCCGCATCACGTGCGTGGCGCCGGCGCGGTCGTAATGCGGCCAGCGGTTCTCCGCATTGGCCTCGAACACGTCGATTCGGCCGGGGTAGCGGGCCACCTGGCTGGAAAGCGTCACGGCCCGGCCTCCCTGCCACTGGCGCACTTCCAGGCAGAACAGGTCGTCGCCCCACCAGGCGGCCTTGGCGGCATGCGAATGTTCGCCGCGGCCGGCAATCGCGATGATCCCATGCGCTCGGAACAGCAACAGATCGGCATTGCGGATCTGTTGCCGGACAGAGCGATAATGGGCCAGCACAGGCCCGATCGGTTTGCTTGTCATGGTATTTCTCTTGCTGATCGTGGAAAGCCGACGGCCGCTTCTCACTCGCCGCTGAAGGATTTCTCGCGCTGGGCCCGGACTTGCTCGTAGCGAGCCCGATGTTCGTCCTTCAGTTGAAAATCCAACTCCAGGTCGGCGAAAATGCGCTCGGCCAGCGTTGCTTTGGGCGGCGGCAGACTCCGCACCTGGCACAAACGGCAGGGCATATAGACCATGCCGCCGCAGGTCGGACAGCGCTCGGGCGGCGCGGTCGGCTGCAGCGGATCGGGCTCGCCCGCCTGCCGCAGGCTGTAGTCCGGCCGCGTTCCGGAAGCGATGCCCGCAATCGTGCCGCGGCTGACCCCAACCAGGCGGACGATCTCACGTTGGCTGAACTTCAGCGCCAAGAGCCGGCGCACTTCGTTGACCAGTGCCAAGGGGATCATGACAAGCTCCTCCAACAAAAAAAGCCCGCTGCCGGAAAGTGACTTCCGGCAGCGGGCTCTTAAGGTACCTGCCCGAAGCAGGCCCTGGGGATACCGCTCACGCTAGAGACCTTAGCACATCGCCTGGCCCAGGTACAAGATGAGAATTCCCGTCTTACACGTCGTCCTCGCTGGACTCCAGCGCGGGCCGCCACTGCGGGAAATGCTCCATGCAGATCAGCGTGCCGTGGGCCACGGCCAGCAGAGGCTCGGCGGCCAGGCGGACCGGCAGGCCGGTCTGCTCGCTCAAGAACCGGTCCAGCCGCCGCAGCAATCCGCCGCCGCCGCACAGCACCATGCCGTGATCGACCAGGTCGGCGGCCAGTTCGGGGCTGCAATGGTCCAGCGTCAGCTTGACGGCGTCGAGGATCTCGTCCAACGGATCGGCCAGGGCCTGGCGAATCTCTTCGCTGGTGATGATCGCTTTGCGCGGCAGGCCGCTGACGGTGTCCACGCCGCTGATTTCCCGGGTCAGCTCTTCTTCGAGCGGAAAGGCGCTGCCGGCCTCGATCCGCAGTCGCTCGGCCGCGGGCAATCCGATGCGCAGGCAATAGTGCCGCCGCAGGTAATCGGCGATGGCCCGGTCCATGCGGTCGCCGCCCACGCGGATCGATTGGGCCGAGACGATGTCGCCCAGGCTCATCACGGCGATTTCGGTGGTCCCGCCGCCCACGTCGCAGACCATGCTGGCCAGGGGCTCGGCGATGGGCAGGCCCACGCCGACGGCGGCGGCCTTGGCCTGGGGAATGATCCACACCGCGCGGGCGCCGGCACGGACCACGCTGTTGAACACGGCCCGCTTCTCCACCGGAGTAATGCACCCCGGCACGCCCAGCAGCACCCGGGGCTTGCGGCGGCGACCGGGCGGCTGCGCCTTGCGGAAGAAGTAGCGGAGCATGGCCTCGCACAGCTCGAAGTCGGCAATCACCCCGTCGGCCAGCGGGCGGACCACGGCGATCGAGTCGGGCGTGCGGCCTTCCATTTGCCGGGCCAGGCGTCCCACGGCGCAGCCGCCCGCCAGCACTCGGCCGGTCCCTCGCTCGACGGCCACCACCGAGGGCTCATCGAGGACCAGGCCTTCGCCGACTACGCTCACCAGCGTGTTGGCGGTTCCCAGATCGACCGCCAGATCGCAACGGAAGTAGTCCAGCAAGCGATTGAGCATCCGTGCGGGTAGTGTGAGGTTTTCAGCCGTCAGATACCCTCTCCCTCCGGGAGAGGGTTAAGGTGAGGGGGACCTGCGACAAAACGTTGCTCCATGTACGCTCGTCTCCCGGAGCAGCCCTCACCCCGGCCCTCTCCCGGAGGGAGAGGGGGACTGCGTTGAACATTGAAAACTGCCCGCGGGCGCAAGCAACGCGCTCGGCCCGCCCTTGAGCTTGAAATCGTAGTCCTTCATCTCGAAATACAAGAACACGATGCCCAGGATGATCGCCAGGAGCGAGATCACCAGCATGAGGGTGAAGACGTCGGGGCGGGGTTTGCGATACGGCCCGCCGCGGGACTCACTTGAGCTTTGCGTAGACACGATCACCCCTTTGCGGTTGCGTCGCCATGGGCATTTTGGGATCGACCTGGCACACGGCCCGATCGGGCGAAACAGTGATGACTTCCACGCGGCCCAGGTACTTGTTGCCGCCGCGAACGACTTCCAGCTTGTGTCCTTTCAGCAGGCCCATGTCCGAGCCGCCGGAGATCTCCACCATGTTCTGTCCCTGGGTGGCCAAGACCACGCCGTCGAACCAGGGCGGCGGCTCCTTGGCACGAAAATCCGAGTGGTAGTTCACGCCCGAATAGTTGGCGGCGTCGCGGGCCTTGGCGAACTCCTCGGCCAGTTCGAGGCTGCGCTTTTTCAACGTGGCGAGTTCGTTGACGGCGTTGTGCAACTCGTCGGTCAGCCGGACAACGTCCTTTTCCTTCGCGTCGCGCGCGTTGCGGGCTTCCGTGATCTGCGTGCGCAGGCCCTCGACTTCGACGCGCAAGTTGGCTAACTCCTTCTGCCCGGCCTCCATGGCGCTCACCAGGCTGCGGGACTTGCCCTCCAGGGCGGCGATCGTCTCCAGGTCCTTCTGTTGCTCGCCTTTGAGCCTGGTGTTCTCCTCCGCCAGCTTGGTCGCGACGTTTTGGGCGTTCAATCTCTCGGCACTTAACTGCTCATTGACCCTGTCGCGCTGGTCGTGCAACTCCTTGTTTTCCTTGCGCTTGGCTTCCAGTTGCTGCGAGAGGCCCAGCGGGTGGCCGACCGTCTCCGTGGCGTTATCACATGAACACCAGGCTCATCACGAAGATGATTACCGTAAAGATTTTGCCGACGAGGTTCATAGAAGAACTCTTTCTCGCTAGAGAGCCGTAGATACTACGAAACCAGTATAACTTCGCCCATTTTAACGGTCAATCAAAATACCCAGGCAGCAGAGGGAGGAGAACAGCAAGCTTTTCTCCCCTCTCCCGGAGGGAGAGGGGATGGCCGCCGCGTCCCCACGACCGCCAGCAGCAGGCAGGCGGCCAGGCACCCTCCGGCGGCCCAATCGCCGTGGGCCAGATACCAACTTCCGCGGCGATCCACGCGGACATCGGCCAGCAGCGGTCGGGCGGCCCGCCGCGGCCCTTGAGCCAGGATGCGGCCGTTGCCGTCGATCCAGGCAGAAAAACCCGTGTTGGCGGCAATCAGGAACGGCTTGCGGCACTCCACCGCCCGGAAAACGGCACAGACCAGGTGCATGTCCAACTCGCTGGAGCCCCAGAACCAGCCGTCGTTCGTCAGGTTCACCAGAACCTGCGGCTCCCGGCCCTCGGCCCGCAGCAGGTTGACCTGGCGGCGCACCAGATGCGGCAGGACGCTTTCGTAGCAGATATTGGGCGCAATCAAAATCTCGTTCGCGGAGCGTGAAGGGGACAGTCCCATTTTCGTGGAACGAAAATTGGGACAGTCCCCCAAGCGAAAGGCCGCCGGACGCTCCCCGGCCGTCAGGCTGCACGGCAACGGAGTCAGCCGCTGCAGCCAGGGAAAGACGTCGGCAAACGGCACATATTCGCCGAACATCACCGGGTGCATCTTGTCGTAGCGGCCCAGCAGCTCGCCGTCGGCCGACACGAAGGCCGCCGAGTTGAACTGCCGCACCCCGTCGCGGCCGTAATCGTTGGTATCGACACCCAAGAGCAGCGGCGTCTTCAGCCGCCGCGCCAGCAACGACATCCGCTGGCGGCTTGCGGGAACCAGTTCGCCGAGCCGCCGCTGGAACTCTTCCTGGCTAAGAGCCAGATCATCGGGCTTGCGGGCGTCCGGCTCGGCGGCCACGAGCGTGTCGCCAAACATGGTTTCCGGCCAGACCACGAGATCCACTCCCTGTCCTTCTTCCACCGCCTCATCGGAGAGGTCCAGGTAATGCTTGAAGACCTGTTCGCGTTTGCTGTCGTCGGTCTTCATTTCCGTATCGATGGAGCCTTGGATCAAGGCGATGCGCGCGCCGGGCGCGGTGAAGTCGCCCGACATGCGGACATGCCCGTAGACTAATACGCCCACAAGAGCGGCCGCGGCCGGCGCCAAGGGCCAGCAGGCCCATTGATTGTCCAGCGAGGGTGGCACTGCTGGCTTGCCCAGCGAGGGTGGCACTGCTGGCTTGCCCAGCAGTGCGGCGGCTGCACGGGTGGACAAGCCACCCGTGGCACCCAAGCTTTCCCCCTCGCGCCCGCTCTTCTGCCGCGAGGGGAGAGGGGCGGTCGGGCAAGGCAACATGCGGGCCAGGCACGCGGCGACGAACATCACCAGGAAGCTCACGCCGTAGGCCCCGGTCAGATCGCTCACCTGGATCAACTCGACCCAACGGTACTGGGTGTGACCCAAGCTGGCCATGGTCATGCCGGTGAGGAGATGTGCGCGGGCCAGTTCCAGGCCGGTCCACACGACGGGCGCCGCCAGAATCACCGGGACCCGCAGCCGATGCACGGCCACGCGCGATAGTCCCACGAACAACGGCACGTAGCAGGCGAAGTACACGGCCAGGGCCAGCCAGCCGAAACTGGTGGCCCAGTGGGGCAGCCGCAGCCAGTGCAAGGCCGCCAGCCAGAAGAGCAATCCGGCGAGCCACAAGGCGGTGTAAGGCCGGCGTCCCGCCAGCTCATTGCGCCGAATCAGCAGTACCCAGGCCAGCGGCGCGATCCAGGCCAGCGGCCCGATATCCAACGGCGGCAGCGCCGCCCAGAGCAGCGCCGCCCCGACCAGTGCCGGACCCAATGTGGAGCGATACCAGTCGTGCAGCTTTCGTGGCATGCAGAATGTTCTTCTAGCTAATGCCCAGTGCCAAAAATCGTGCGAGAATCTGCGTGCCGCAGAGGGTCAGGAAACTCTCCGGATGAAACTGAACACCCAGCAGCGGGAAACGCTTGTGCCGAATGCCCATGATCTCCCGCGTGCCGTCCGGGGCATCGCTCCAGGCGCACACCTCGAAATCCGCGTGCAGCGTGTCGGGCCGGATGACCAGGCTGTGGTAGCGGGTGGCCTCGAACGGATTGGGAAGCCCTTCGTACAGGCCGCGGTTGTCGTGGTGGATCATGTCGGTCTTGCCGTGCATGAGCCGCCCGGCACGAACGATCTTGCCGCCGTAGGCCTGGCCGATCGACTGGTGCCCGAGGCACACGCCCAGCAAGGGGATCCGCCCGGCAAACCGCCGGACACACCCGATCGAGACCCCTGCTTCATCCGGCGTGCAGGGGCCGGGCGAGATGATCAGGTGCGACGGCGTTCGGGCCTCGATCTCCTCCAGCGTGATCTGATCGTTGCGATGGACCTGGAGCTCGAGCGCCGGGTCGATCTCGCCCAGCCGTTGCACCAGGTTGTAGGTGAAGGAATCGTAATTATCGATCAGCAGAATCACGGGGGGGAAGGGATTAGGGATTAGGGATTAGGGATTAGGGATTAGGGGAGTTGGAATCGCTT
>JBEKZQ010000590.1:0-3286 GCA_049509675.1 Thermoguttaceae bacterium
CACGGGCCGCGCCGTCGCAAACAGCGGCAAAATGGGCCTTGAGTCGCCCCTGAGCCCGCGGACGCACCTCGTGGCTTCCTACGCGGCCGCCGCGCAGCCACCGCTTACGTCTGAATCACAGCCCCCCATGCAAATTGGCCGCCGACAGCACGCCCCGCTTCTCGGGCGAACCGCCCACAATGACCGGCTTGCCGACCGGTTCGGGCCGGTCGCGCTCTTCGACCGGGGCGCAGAAGGCGTCCTGATCAACCGGCAAAATCATCGCCGCAGGTTCGGCTTGTCGTAAGGCCTGGCATGGTAGCACCACAGGGTATCGTGGTATCGCAGGTACAGCCTGCCGTGGAGCAGAACCGGGTGTGCCCAAGCGTCGGATACCTTCTCTGCTACGAGCCGGAACTGGCCGTCGATCTCGAACCGCTCCGGTGTCGGCCGCAGCAGCGCTGCCCGACCATCCTCGGCCAGGCAGTACAGCCGCCCATCGGCATACACGGCCGCCCCGGTCGTCAGGCCCTGCCACTCGTAGCGGGTTTGCCCGGACTTCCAATCCAGGCAGAGCCAGGACTTATGCTTCTTGTAACCGCTGCCGTAGAGCAGGCCGTCCACGAACAGCACCGAGCCCGTGCAGGTGTCCACGGTCGTGTTCCATGCCTTCTCCGGTTGCGGCCCGCTCTCTCCGGGCTGCAACTGGTAGCACGTCCCGAAGACGTACGGCGTCACGTAGAAGATTCTGCCTGCGCCGTAGACGGGCGTAGCGACATTCACGCCGTAGGGGCTTCGCAGCGGCACGGTCCAGAGCAGTCTCCCCGTGTCGGCGTCCAGCGCGAAGCCGTGCGCCGAGGAGCAGTTGGCGATGATCCGCTGTCCCGCGTGGCGGAACAGAAGTGGCGACGAGTGCGAGGCCCGGTCGTCATGGAGCGGCTTCGTGGTCCAGACCGTTCGACCGCTCTGCTTGTCGAGGGCGGCCATCAAGGCTTTTTCGCCTCCCGGCGTTACGATCACCCGGGAGCCATCGACCAGCAGGCATTCGCTCATCGCCCAGGTGATGTTCTGCCCTTGGAAACGCTCCAGCACATCGACTGCCCAGAGTTCCTTGCCCGTGTCAGCCTCCAGGCAGAGCACGCGGCCGTGAGCGTTCATGTGGTAGAGCTTGCCTTGGGAGTAGGCGCAACAGGCCCTTGCTCCGGGGTAGGAGCCCGTCCATGAACGTCCATTCTTCGCTTGCCATAGGGGCTTGCCGTCGAGGTCGAAGGCGAAGATGACCAGTTCGTCGTCCGCGTCGCCGGTAATGTACAGCCGGTCCCGGACGATGATCGGCGATGACCAGCCCCGTCCCAGGTTGCCGATTTTCCAAACCAGCGTTGGCCCGGCGTCTGGCCAATTGCTCAGGAGACCCGTCTCCCTGGAAATGCCGTCGCGTCGCGGGCCGTTCCATTGCGGCCAGTCCGGCTCTGGCGAGGCAATAGGTCCATCCGCGCCGGCCTCGGCGTGAGTGCTTGGAACCGAAGGGGCGTCACCGGGCGGCTGGTCCTTCAGGTAGCGATGGGCACTATCGTCCGGCGCCCGGCGGACGGCGCTGAACTCGCGGATGTCGTCGAACGACAGAACGCCAGGGCCAGCCCAGCCCTTCAGCAGATCGCTGCCCGCGAAATCCGTGGCGAAGAAGACCTGTCCGCGCGGCAAGACAGCACGCTCTTGTGCCGCCAATAACGCCGGCAGAACGCAGACGACTAACCCCTGGATGAACATGGCAGCAGCGCCTCCTTCGTTTTTCGCGCAGTCACGGCGAAGTCTGGACGGCAGATTGCTTCGTCCCTGGCGCCAACCTGATCGCACTTGGCGTGCAGCACGGCCCCTATCTTATCCGATCAGCGGGCCAGGGTCGATTGTCGAAGACAGCTTAGCAGGAGAACTGCAAATTCGGGGTCTGGTCCATTTTTCGGCTATTAGGCATAGCCATTCGACCGGACCGTTGACCGAAAACATGGACCTGACCCCTTTGCGTCAGACCGGCAACTTCTCTGGGGGCGGTGCGGCGATTGACAACACCGCCAACCGCAATGAGAATCAGATTTCATCAAGCTACCGCAGATCGGTTCCGGCAATCACGACAAGGCTAAGGACCGGCAAATCAATAAGTGTCGCAACAATCGTAGTCATCTCGCTCCGCGAGATGAAATTCATCATGCGGAGCGAGATGACTACTTTCGAGAACAGGGCAGTTATTGATTTGCCGGTTCCAAGGACCTTGTGAGCCGTCACGCCAAATCGCTGAGGCAATCGTTCCATGTTCAAGACAAGCAAACTGGTTGCAGCGTTCTTCCTGGGGTTGTCAGGCACGCTAGCGGCTGCCGGCGCAGACCGCGTGCGGTCGGTGGCGGAAGCGGATCGGGAGCTTCATCCGGCCGTGGGCGCACCGCCCTGGCGGCCGTGGCGAATCGATCTGGCGCCGGCACAGTGGATCTGGCTGCCGTCGCAGCGGACGTTGCCCAACACGTTCCTGTTGTTTCGCCGCGAGGTGACGCTCAGCGGCCCGCCCCGTCGGGCCAGGGGCTTCATCACCGCCGACAGCCGATACCTGCTGACGGTCAACGGACGGCGGGTGCAGTGGGGCCCCGCCCCCTGCGATCCGCGAAGCCTCGACGCCGATCCGATCGACCTGACGGCCCTGCTGACCCCGGGCAAGAACGTTTTGGGCGTCGAGGTGCTGCACTACGGACAAGGCGACGGCACCTGGCCGGCCGGCAAGCCGGGGCTGATCTTGCACCTCGTGATCGAAGCGGCCGACGGCCGTCGCCAGCAGATCATCTCCGACCCGTCGTGGCAGGTGACGGTCGATCGGGCACACCGGCCGGGACAGTTCAAACGCTGGTATCTCCGCGCGTTGCAGGAGGAATTCGACGCGCGGGTGCATCCGGCGGACTGGGATACGCCGTCGTTCGAGCCCGACGGGCGGTGGACGCCGGCCATGCTGTTGGATTGCCCGGCGGATAAGCCGCCCGGATGCAGCAACGGCTACCCGGGCGGCGACTTGCTGGAACGTACTGACCCGGCACGCAGCGCGCTGCGGGTCCGCGAGATCCCGCCGCTGCGGGAAAGCGAAGTGCCGGTCATGCGGTTGGCCGACGCAGGTCGCATCCAATGGCTGCGCGACCCGGCCGATTGGTTCGAGTTCCGCATGCCCGGCTCGTTCCGTGCCCAGCGCGAACCGCTTGCCACGCCGGCCGGCGACGCGGCCTGGCGTTTGCCTGCCGCAGAATCGCGACAAGGGCAGTTCGTCACCTTCGAG
>JBEKZQ010000591.1:0-3272 GCA_049509675.1 Thermoguttaceae bacterium
CTCCAGCGCCTCCAGCCCCCCGGCAGAAGCGCCGATGCCGATGATGGGAAAGGCAGCCCGCAGACTACGATGGCCGCCCTCTTTGGGCGGCGTGCCTTGAGGTCCAGGACGGGCAGGTTTCTGCTTTTTCGAAGAGGCTTGTTTCCGTTCGGGTTTGGCTGGCTTTTTCACGGTTTGTCTCCTTACACCGGGCCAACTCCGTGCGGCAGGACGCGCGGAAAAGCCGCGCCAACGCCGCAGCAGCTCTCGGCACGCCCAATTCGGCGTGGCGTGATACTGCCGAAGCGGCCGATGCTCTCAATATAGCGATAGGAGGGGAGGGACGCAGCTCGTATTGGCACATTGCGCTACCGAAAACTAGCTGCAACCCGAACCAGCCCTCCCAACGACCCCATTGTAGCATTTTCCACCTCGGGGCAGTGCCGTGGGGCAGTTCCGGGCACAGGATACAGAATGATTATACTTTGCGCGGTCTGAAATGGTCCCAACCGCAGCAATAGGGGACGGATCGTACCATTACAAACCGTTCACACTATAACGGTCCAGTGAGTTCCGTATGCTGTCCCCCGGAAGTCCTGCAGGCGAGACACTTCCGCCTGTGACCTGCGAGTCGCCGCTGATCTTCTTGGGCGTGCGGTAATTGACGCCCCCGGACTCGACACGCCCGCCTCAGGCGACCATCCGCATTTCCGACCGCGCCGTCACGCCGACAATGAATTCCTCGAAGATCCGCAGATCCAAGGCGGAGGCCGATTCACATTCGGGATGGAACTGCGTGCCGAGGGCCAGCCAGTCGTCCATCGTGCTTTCGATGGCTTCGATGATTCCGTCGGGGCAGCGGGCGGTAACGGCAAAACCGGGGGCCAGATCGTCGATGGCCATGTGGTGCATGCTGTTGACGCGGATCTCGCCCTCGCCGTACACGCGTTCCATGAGCGTGCCCATCTCCACGACCAGGGCGTGCCGGTGGTTCGGATCGGTCACGTCCGCGTGCGGCAGGGCCCGGGGCAGATCCTCGGCAATGTGCAGAAATAGATTGCCGCCCTGGGAAACATTGAGCAATTGCATGCCGCAGCCGATGCCGAGCACGGGCATCCGCCGCTCGGCCAACATGCGGACCAGCATGCGATCGAATTCTTCCCGGCGGCGATCCAGGAGCCGCAGGGAGGGATGCAGCATGTAGCCGTCCAGGCGGGGATCCAAGTCGGCCCCGCCTACCAGCACTACAGCGTCGAGCGTATCGAGAACGCGGGAAAGATCGTCTTCCTCTTTCAGGGGCGGAATCACCATCGGGATTGCGCCCGTCTTGACCAGCGAATCGTAGTATCCGGAAAAGAGATAAGAAACAGCAGGTGCGTCCTTGCGGGCCGAGCGGTAATCTGCATTCACCCCAATCAACGGTTTCAAAGCCATCTTCCACTCCCTTCCTGCGACATCCACTGTCGCGGCGACACGGCTTTGCCGCACGACCTCTTCGTCGCGCGACATCGGGTGTCGACAAAAATGTGTGGGCCGTCGAGAGATCCGGGGGCATCCGCGCGCCGTTGCCGCAGCCAAGTGGCGGAGGGAAGAAAAGTGGCTTGCTCCGCCGGCCCGTGGGCCACGCCAGAGAGCCGCAAAAGTGCGGCGCGCAGGCGCTAACAGAGATGCTGCGCGGCGCACGCCAGTCCCTGGCGGCCACCGGCAGCGGACCTTTTTTCCGCCGGTCCGTCGTACCCGGCCGGGTACGGTGCCGGAGCGATGTCCGTATCGTTTCTTGTCGCGAAGCTCCTACGGCTTCGGCTGTCACCTCCGGGAAGGAATGCAAGTCGCCCGGAGTTTAGAGACAATCCAGTGCCTTGACAAGGGTCGTTCCGTATATTGGGGATCAGGCCACCTGTCCCCACAATACTTTGTAGCGCATGCACTGCTAGCATTGTGGAACTCCACAGTTTCCGCCCACCGTCTCGCCTGCTCTCCTGGTCTCCTGCTCTGCTGTTCTCCTTGACTCATGTTCCGGGCATCGCTAGAGTACCGCCTCGCGCACTTGGGAGAACAGACTGTATGGGTGCGACTATCAAAGAGGCAAGGCCGAAACCAAAAGCAACACCAAAGCCCGCGGTCCAAGGTCCGCCGGCACACTGGAAGAGCCTGCCGCCCAAGATGAGGGTGCTGCACATCACGACCCGCCAACGATCGGGCGGATGGCTCGCCGAGGCGTTGGCCGCCGACAGCGCTACGCAAGTCGTCCTGGAAGAAGCGGTGGGAACGGCCAGCGGCCTGAACCGGCTCCGCGATGAGGTGTTCGACGCCGTCCTGGTCAGCCACGAGCCCGGCGAGCTGGACGCCTTGGACTTGATCGAGGGCTACCGCACGGGCGGTTCCGAAGAGCCGATCATCGTGCTCGGCAGCCAAAGCGAACAAGAGATGTCGGCCCTGTGCTACGAGGTGGGCGCCGACGGCTATGTGTGCGTACACACGGCCACCACCCGGAATCTGATCTGGACCGTGGCCCGGGCGGTCGAGCGGCATCTCTTGAGCGGCGAGAATCGGCGGTTGCAACAGGCCGAGCAGTCCCGCGTGCAGCGCGAACACGACGACGTGCAGCGGTTGTTGGCCGAGCAGCACGTCCTGTTGGAAGACGGCGATGCGCGGCAGGACCGCGGCGGTGCGGCGGCGCCGATGCAAAACGAGGCGATGTTGCCCTTTCCCCCCGAACTGCTCGCCCACTATCGCGAACTGCTGCGGACCTACGTGATCATGGGCTCGGGCAACCTGGCCGCGGAGTTGCGGCGGCTGGCCGAAATGCTGGTGACCGTGGGGCTGACCGCCCGGCAAACCATGCAACTGCACCTGCACGTGGTGGAAGAACTGGCCCACGGTCTGGGCGCCCGCAGCTCGCGGCACGTGATGTGCCGCGCCGATCTGCTGGTGTTGGAATTGCTCATGTACCTGGTCGAGGGTTATCGCCGGCGTTATCGAGAGCGGACACACCCGCCGGTTCAGTTGCTCATGGCCGGTTTCGAGTAGTGGTCTGTCCATTTCGATATTACCGGTTGGGTGCCACGACCAACCTCCGGTCGGTGCCCGGCTTGCCCAGCAGTGCTGGAAACACGGTTGGACAAGCCAACCGTGGCACCCGTAAACTCAAGTTGGACAGACCAGTAGTTGGGGAAGCAGCAGATGCGGGACCGTGAAACCACCTTGGCCCAGCTTCGAGACTTGATCAACGATTTCGTCGACCGTCGCGATTGGCAGCAGGTCCATTCGCCCAAGAATTTGGCCATGTCGGT
>JBEKZQ010000592.1:0-3259 GCA_049509675.1 Thermoguttaceae bacterium
AAACCGACGAGACTTTGCTCCGCACCCGGTAAACGAATCAGACCGGCGGCAAGCGACCGAAGCCCCACCAGTACAACGGTTTGCTCGACCCACCCTACATGTTTATGAATAATCCGGGCTAGCGATCCGTCTCCCTCCCGCTGAGACAAGGCAGGGGTCGGCGTCTGGAAGAATGCCTCACGCAAAGGCGCGAAGGCGCAGAAGGAGGCCACGAAGAAATAGGCCCTGGACCGCAGTTCTCTCTCACTTCGCGCCTTTGCGTGAGACGCGTAAACCCTTGATCCGTCCGCCTCATCCGCCCTCATCGTCCTCCTCGCCCTCGTCTTCCTTCTTCTTCCCGATCTCCATGTCTTCGCCGAAATAGTACTTCCGCGCCTCGGGATTCTTGAGCACTTCGGCGGGCGGTCCGTGACAGAGCACTTTTCCCGAGCGAATCACGTAACTGCGGTCGGTGATCTGCAGGGTCTCCCGCACCTGGTGGTCGGTGATCAGGATGGCGATTCCCTCCTTGCGGAGCTTCTGGATGATCCTCTGGATGCTGGCAATCGTGACCGGATCGATGCCGGTGAACGGCTCGTCGAGCAAGATGATCTTGGGATTGGAAACCAGCGCCCGGGCGATTTCCAGCCGGCGTCGCTCACCGCCGGAAAGCGACAGCGCGATCGCCTTGCGCAAGTGGGTGATGTCGAACTGTTCCAGCAACTCGGCGCAGCGCCGCTGCCGGCGCTTGCGGTCGAAGCCCAGCATTTCCATCACGCCCAAGAGGTTGTTTTCCACCGACAACTTGCGAAAAACGCTGGATTCCTGGGCCAGATAGCCCATGCCCCCGTCCAGCGCGCGGCGATACATGGGCCAGCCGGTAACGTCGCAGTCGTTGAGCATTACCTTGCCGGCGTTGGGCTCGATCATGCCGCAGGTCATGCGGAAACTGGTGGTCTTGCCCGCCCCGTTGGGGCCCAATAGGCCCACGATCTCGCCCGCTTCGACGCTGAAGTCGACGCCGTCGACGACGCGACGGCTGCCGTACGTCTTGACCAGTCCTTGGACTTCCAGCATCGGTCCGCTCCTTCGTCCCAGTGGCCTCGCGCCCCATGCTCAGGCGCCGAGAATAAGTTGATCAATCATGGTAGGACGAATTGCCAATCCGTCCTACGCGCCGCGGCCCGCCGGGCGGAAAAATCATGGTAAGACGGATTGCCAATCCGTCCTACGGGCAACTGGCCAACATGTTTTTTTGCGGCTCCTAACGTACGAGTTGCATCCGTTGAAAGTTCGGAAAGAAGGGGAAGGGGATGTGCGTTCCCGGAATCCGGTCGAACGAATGCGGCCAGTAGATCAACAACGCCTTGCCGATGAGCAGCTCGCGACTGACCCAGTACTCGCGCCGCTGCCGGCCGTCGATGGTCACGTAACTGTCCCACAGCCGGCTGTCTTTGCTCTGGGCGCTGTTGTCGCCGCAGACGAAGAACTGATCCTTGTCGGGATTTCGGGGATTCGGCTCCGCCAACGTGAACTCCACCTGGTTCAGGTTATCCTCGCGGAAGGCCTGGGGCCAGGTGCTCGGATCGCTCAGATCGGGCACATAGCGGACGAAGTCCTGGATCGGATGCGCCCTCGATTCGTCCTCACGGCTTTCGTCGGCAAGGTAATAGATGTCGCGGAGGATCCTCAGATGGCGGACCGTCAGGGCGGCTCCCTGCGTGGCGATTCCCAGCGGCGACAGGTCGGCCTGGCGGGGCTGGTGCGTGCCCAGCGAATCCGAATCGTAGGTGGTGGGAGAATCAAAACGGACCTCCCGGCCATTGACGAACAATCGCAGTTGGTCGTCCACGTTGCAGAAGATGATCTCGTGCGTGCCGGGGCCGCGAACGGCGGTCGCCGCCTGGGGGTGGAATTGTTCCATGTCGCGGCCGTTGACGGCCAACACGGCGGCGCCGCTGGCCACGTCGAAACGGCATTGGAAGCGCCGTCCGCCTTTGACCAGCTCGACGATCGCCGCTCCGGCGGCGGACTGGATCTCCAGGTTGCACTGCAAGGCCAGGTCGCCGACCCAGTGCGGCACAAAACCCGGCGCGCCGCTGTTGTACGCCAGGACCGGACTGCCGGTGTTGTACGCCAGGAAATCCGAGATCAATTGCCGTGGCGGGGTGCCTGCCGGCCGATCGCGCACTTGCGACAGGTCGTCCCACGTGGCAGGAGCGCGGTGCTCATAGCGGAGCCAAAGTTCCTCGGCCGCCTGGCCGTCGGTTTGGAACGAGCCGTCGGCCAGCGATTGCCATTGCCCCGCGCCTGCCGCCCGCGCCGGCGGGGCCGCAGGGCGCCACCGCTGGGGCCATCCGCACTTGGCGATCTTGGGCATGTAATCGTTGTCGAACACGGGCTGCAGCATGGCCAGGAGTTTTTTCGGTTCCTCCTTTCGGGCGATGAGAAAGGGGCCGTCGCCGCGCTTGATCCACAGGTCGCCGTGGCTGATGCGGATCGTTTCGCCCGGCAGCCCCACCAGCCGCTTGATATAGTTGTTCACCGCGTCGCCGGGATATTTGAACACCACCACGTCCCAGCGCCTCGGCTCCTGGAACTGATAGCAGAACTTGCCCACCAGGATTCGATCCCCGCTATACGAGGGATCGTACTTGATGTTGGCCGTATAGCGGCACATCGGGCAGGTGCCCCACTCCACCGGCCTATTGACGTTGGCGTCCCACAGCATGTTATTGCTGCTGGGGTCCACTTCGCTGCTGGAACTGACCTGGTAGTCGTCGCCGCAGGCCGGACAGGGCAAATCCTTATGGCGGCCAAACAAGGTGGGCGCCATCGAACCGGTGGGGATCACAAACGCCTCGGCCTCGAACGTGCGAAACAAGAACGCCAGCACAAAGGCCACGATGACCGACTCGATGGTCTCGCGCACCGCGGACGTAAACGGCAGCGCCACCGCCGGCCGGCCGCCACCGGAGCCGTCTTCTTGCGGTGCCTTGGAACGCTGCAAATTCGCCGGGCGGGATTTTCCGCGGGTGTGCTTCGATCTTGTCATGATGTTAACGAATATAACGGATTCGATCCGGATCGGGAACTTGAAAATCCCAGCCGTGGAATTGTGCCTGCCGCACCGCAAGTATAACGGCAATCGGGATGCCAACAAACCAGTTCTCTCCGACGCCCGGGCTGGACCAACACCGGCTGTCGTCGGAAATCGTGCTATTATCGCCGAGCACAAAGTACTCGCCTTTGCCCAGTTTAACACCGTGGGCAGGCTCCT
>JBEKZQ010000593.1:0-3255 GCA_049509675.1 Thermoguttaceae bacterium
AGCCACGCGCGGCGGCCACGAACGCCAGGGCGATCCCCGTGTTGCCGCTGGTCGGTTCGATAATTCGCGTTTGCCGGTTGACGATTCCCGACTGCTCCGCCGCTTCGATCATGGCCCGGCCGATGCGGTCCTTGACGCTGGAGAGCGGATTGAAGAATTCCACCTTTACGAGCACCGTTGCGCGCCCGGCCGGAATCAGGCGGTTCAGGCGTACCAGGGGCGTGTTGCAGGTGGTTTCCACGATGTTAGCGAAAGTCTTTTTGTACGGCATGGACCGCGACTCCTACTGGCACAAGGGCGGGTGGAAGTGAATAAACATCAGCACTCCGATTCACATTATGACTTTTTATTATATCGGCGTATGCGGCGGGCGGGAACAGCGGATCCAGGCGTTCGTGAGATGAGCCCTGGTCGTGGGGGGGATTTGAGAAATAAGAGTTGAGACGCACAAAATCTGGGGAAGATGGGTAATGTGCCTGCCACGCTAATCCAGGCCACGCGGGTCATCTGGTGGTCATGGGCCAAGCAGCTTGCCTGCGATGTACGCGCACGGCAACCAGTACACGACACAGGGAATGCAGTACACTACGGCGGTTGCCCAATAAGTCCACGATCGCTGCCCACGGACCTGCAAGAATGCTACGGAGGCAACGACCAAGAGCACATAGGCAAGAACCAACCAAGAATGGGTGGGGACCCAATCAATCAGGGCCATAGCTCGCAGCGTCCTGTCGTTCATCAGGGCGAATTGCCTGTTGCAGCCCTCCATCTTCATGGACGCCGCAAAATGGATGAACCAGCAGAAGGCGAAGAACAGGGCCAAATAGCCATAAATCGCCCCGTGCTTGTTGATCGCTTTGAAAATCGTCCCGATCTCCATTCCCCGTTCCCTTGGTCGAATGGATCATCGCAGTAAGGTCAGCAGCGATCAGCCCTTGCTGCAAGCACTGTTCGCGCGAGCCAGCAGTGGCACCAAGCGCCTCCCTCTCACCCCCGCCCCTCTGCCGCGAAGGGGAAAGAGGAGTGATTGTTGGGCCGCCTCAGACGATCACCAACTCCGGCTGCTCGTCGGCCGTCCGTGCTACGGGTGGCGCGACGTGCGGCACCACGCAGCGGCAGTCCGCGGCGGCGGCGTGCCCCGGGTCTTGGCAAGCGGCGTTCTTCTCGTAGAAGGTGGGCGGCTCGTAGGTCCAGCCGGCCGCCAGCCGCTTCTGCTCGGCGCGGAGCTTCCAGAGCACATAGCGGGCGCCCAACGCGGCATACAACCGCGCCTTCCAGCCGAACTCCCGCACCAGGTCGTCCAACAACGCCGACATCTTCGCCCGCATTGCGGGATTGTCGCGGTAATAGAGCCGCGTCCCGGCCACCGCCGCGGCAAACGTGGTGGGCAGTTCCCGGGCGTCCCAGGCATAGCGGCGCCGCACCCGGGCGTCCGGATGATTCTTGTAACGCTTCCAGCCGGCCAGCGTGGTGCGCACGATGCGCATCGTGCTCGGGCCGTTTCGCTGGAAGTCGCGGTCGAAGGCGCGGAGCATGTAATCGGCTTCCTGCCCGTCCTTGATGTGCGTGTGGTGGTAATTGAAGTTCAACTGCCCGTGGATGTCGGCCGGATCGAACGTGCTCTCGTCCTTCATCTTTCCCTGGGCGGTCAACTCGGCGTGCAGCGGCGTGCCGGGGATCGGCGTGTAGAGCATGAACTGGTGGAAGTCGGTGTCGTGCCGGGCGGCGTGCTCGATCGCCTCGTCGATATTCTCGGGCGTGTGGTTCTCCAGGCCGATGATCGTCGAGCCGAGGATGCGGATGCCGTGCGATTGCAGTTCGCGCACCAGCTCGAAGGTGTCGATGCCCTGGAGCTTCGTGTACTGGCTGTTGCAGCCTTCGATGCCCATCCAGATCCAGGCGATGCCCAGGCGCACAAGCTGATCGATGCTGTAGGAGCGGATGACGTTGGCGGAGCCGAAGATATAGAGCGACCAGGCCTTGTCGTTCTTCTCCATCAGTTCCAGCAGCCGCAAGGCGCGTTTGCGGTGCAAGAGGAAGTTCTCGTCCATGACGAAGAACGAATGGGCGTCCATGCTCCGTTCGAGTTGGCACATGATGTCGAACAGCTCGTCGCCCGTCTTGTAGAAATTGACCGACTTGCCCTTGCCGCCAAACATGGCCGAGGTGGAGCAGAAGTTGCAGCCCAGCGGGCAGCCGACCGACGGGATCAGCGCGGCGGCCACGTCGCCCGGCTGGTCGCGGACGGTGATGCCCAGGTTCCGCGTGCCGATGCCGGAGGCCACGGCCGGATGGCGGATGGGCTGGTCCCCTTCTACGCCTGGCAAATTGTCTTCGCCCAGGAAGTGGCGGAACCAGCGCACGCCCTCGCCGCGGACGACGTAGTCGGCGTCGATCCGCTCTTTGAGGTCCGGAACGTTGGCAATGTGCCCGCCGATGACGATCTTGGCCTGCGGCTGATACTGGCGGATCAGCGCGCACATCTTTCGCACTTTGAACTGATTGGGGATGATGGCCGAGATGCCGATCACGTCGTACTGATGATCTTTGATCTCGGCAACGAAGCGATCGAGGTTGGGGAAGTCCAACAGCGTACACGGCGCGGAGACGTTCGCCTGGATCATCATCAGGCCCCAACTGCGATGGAACATCCGCAGCGAAAACGGGCCCTGGGTGCGCGTGACCTGGTTGTGATACAGTTCCATGGGGTTCATCGTCCGGCTGCCGTACTCGTCGTCCTTGCCGTACGGTCCGAAAACGCTGGTCAGTAGGATCCGCGCACGGCTGCCGGCCGGATGGACGACGTTGGGCTGCGGTTGTTCGGAAGCGGTGCTGGCGTGTTCCCGGGAAGTCTTCATGAGTCGGCAATCTCCTGACCGGTTGCGATTAAGTTGTGCGGGGGACTGTCCCCAATTTTCGCGGCGGCCACGGCACAATCATAGAAACAAGCGTACTGGCCGCGAAAATGGGACTGTCTCCTTCGGCCGTGCGATGTGCGAGGGCATTGTAACAGGTATTGGGCCTGTCACTACCATTTCAGGCCATTACTATTGTAGAGTTAGTCGCCCGGCCGCAAACCCTGACTCTGTATCACTTGTGTAATAGATTGGTAATAGTTGTTTGCCCACGGTGCGGTGGCGACAATTCCGGCCTTTTCGCCGGTTGTAGGGGTGGGAGCGGGGGCGTGGAGCGTGGGGCGTGCAGCGGGGGGCGTGGAGCGGGGGGTGTGGAGCGTGGGGCGTGGAGCGTGGGGAG
>JBEKZQ010000594.1:0-3211 GCA_049509675.1 Thermoguttaceae bacterium
ATGAGCCAGGGATCGGCGCGCCCTCGGCGCCGCCGGCAAGCTCCGTGCAGGCGCCCGCGCCTGCGCGCGGGCCGATGCTGGCGCCGGTGCCGCAAGCCGACAACCTATCGAACGAGGCCTTGACCGAGGACCCGGTGTTCGGCAATTCCGCCCCGCCCCGCGGCTGTGAGAATTGTGCCCAATGCGTGGACGAGCCGTCGCCCTGGTACCTGGAGAACGAAGTCCGCGCCATTTACCGCGGCAAGGCCGGAGAATACGCGACCACGTTCCCCTTGTTCAACGTGGTCAAGGCGAGCACGGCTTCGGTGAGCGTTTCGGGCGGTACGGCCACGACTCCGGCGCTGTTCTTCGGCAATCAATTGGGGCTCAATCCGAATCCGACCACCAATCCGACTTTTTCGCCGATCGACATTTTGAACACGCACTCGATCGATTTCAACATCGGTCCCGGTTATTCGTTCACCCTGGGTCGTTACCTGGGCCAGGACGCGCAGAACCGCGACCATTACCTGGAGTTCAGCTATTGGGGATTGCAAAGCTGGGAGGCTTCCAAAGAAGTCACCGGCGGTCTGCTGGGGATCGTCAACGAGTCGGACCCCTATGATCCGGGCTCGCTGGGTTTCCCCACGTTCAGCCCGTTCCTCGACATGTACACGGGGAATCTGGCCAGCAACTTCCGCCTGGTGACGCTGGCGAACATCGAGCGCGCGCTGCAGAATCCGCAGTTCGGCGCGCCCAGTCCGCAAGATTTCTCCCTGAGCCGGGCATTCAATCAGGTGGAAGCGCACACCGTCGAGTATCACACCCATCTGGAGAATATTGAAGCGAACCTGCGGGCCGATTATCGCCCCTCGTCGGATCGGCTCGTTCTGCAATCCGATACCGGCCGCTGGCGGCGCGAGTGCGATCCCGGTCTGACTTGGGGTTATCTGTTCGGCCTGCGCGCCATGTTCATACAAGAGCGGTTTCAGTTCCTCAGTCACGGCACCTACTACGAGGCCGTTCCCGTGCCTTCCACGACCGGCCTGCCCATGGGCGACGTGCCCGGCGGACCAATCGACCAAACCTGGGGCCGCTACGTCATTCGCACCGACAACAATCTGCTCGGCATGCAGACCGGCTTGAACTTCACCTACCATTACTGCAAATGGGAGTTCGACCTGCACTCCAAGTTCGGCCCTTATATCAATCTCGCGCAACAGAACAGCCGACTGCAGGCGAATCCCGGGCAGCAGATCACCGACAACACGGGCGTGCTCTTGGACCCCATCGTGGATGTCACCAACCACGGAGAGGCGAATCGCCTGGCCTATGTCGGGGAGTTCGGCTTCGGCACCACCTACAAGTTGCGTGCGGACGTGGTACTGCGCGGCTCGTACGACATGATGTGGGTCGGCAACCTGGCCCTCGCTCCCGAACAACTCGTCTACTCCGCCACTCCTCCCAGCATGATCACCACCACCGGCGTGGCGTTCTACAGTGGCCTCTCGATGGGCCTGGAATACACCTGGTAGGTCTCTCTGCAAGAAGGGTCGCAAGCATGAAGGCTCTCTCCGCTATCGCTCTGGTCGCCCTGAATAGCTCAATCTGCATCGGAGCAGACCTGCCGCGCAGCCGACCGGAAGCACAGGGCGTTGCGTCCTCGGCCGTTCTCTCATTCGTCGAGACGGCCGACAAGACGATCGACTCGATGAACAGCTTCATGCTCCTCCGCCACGGCCGCGTGGTGGCGGAAGGCTGGTGGTCGCCCTACACGGCCCGGGCCCGCCACTCCCTGTACTCGCTCAGCAAGAGCTTCACGTCCACGGCCATCGGGCTGGCCATCGCGGAGGGAAAACTCAGCCTGGACGACGAAGTGCTCACGTTCTTTCCCGACGATGCCCCCTCCGCGCCCGGCAACAACCTCAAGGCGATGCGGGTCAGCGATCTGCTGCGCATGTCGACGGGGCATGAGAGCGAGCCGCCGCGTACGCCCGATCAGCCCTGGACCAAGACCTTCCTCGCGCAGCCCGTCCCCTTCAAGCCCGGAACCCATTTCCTCTATAACACGTCGGGCACCTACATGCTCTCGGCCATCGTGCAGAAGGCGACCGGCATGACCGTTCTGGATTACCTCCGGCCGCGTCTGTTCGAGCCGCTGGGGATACAGGACCCGACCTGGGAAACCAGCCCGCAAGGCATCTCGGCCGGCGGTTTCGGCTTGAGCATCCGCACCGAGGACATCGCCCGCTTCGGCCAGCTCTACTTGCAGAAGGGCAAGTGGCAGGGCAAGCAGCTTGTTCCCCAGGCGTGGGTCGAGGCGGCCACCGCCCGGCAAACCTCCAACGGAAGCAACCCCAGGAGCGATTGGGACCAGGGCTACGGATACCAGTTCTGGCGCTGCCGGCACGGCGCGTATCGGGGCGACGGAGCGTTCGGACAGTACTGTATCGTTCTGCCCGAGCAGGATGCGGTGCTCGTCATCACCAGCGGCGTGAAGGACATGCAGGCCGTCCTGAACCTGGTCTGGGACAAACTCCTGCCGGCCATGAAATCGTCGCCGCTGGCCGCTGACGACGCAGCCGGCAAGAAACTCGAACATAGGCTGAAGACTCTGTCGCTGCGTCCGCAGGAAGGCTCCGGCACTGCCGCAAACGTGTCGGGCAAGAAGTACGTCTTTCCGGCCAACGCGCGGAAGCTGGAAGCAATCACGCTCCAGTGCGACGCCAAAGAGGGCGCCGTAACGCTCGTGATGCGAGTGGACGGCGTCGAGCAACGGATCATCTGCGGCCGCGGCGCATGGCAGAAGGGGCAGGTGGCTTGGGGTGGGCTGATCCAACAACCGGCGGCCGCCAGCGGCGCCTGGACCGCCCGCGGCACGTTCACGGCCAAGCTCTGCTTCTACGAAACGCCCTTCATCGTCACCATCCGCTTGCAGTTCTCCGGTGAGGAGCTGCGCTGCGATTCCGAGTTGAACGTCGCTTTCGGGCCGACCAAGGAACCGCAACTGGTGGGAAAGGCCGAGTGACAAGGTAGCAGGCACACTCCGTGTGCCGTAGCTTTTCGGGCAACACACGGAATGTGCCTGCTACTTTTTCAGCAGTCGGGCCAGAAGGTCGTCTTTGGGATAGGCGTGCCCGCGATGCTGGATGAAGGCCTCGGCGGCGGGCGTACACACCTCCGCGCCGCGCATCGCCGCATGACGCTTCATCGACTCCATGTACTCGTCCAC
>JBEKZQ010000595.1:0-3201 GCA_049509675.1 Thermoguttaceae bacterium
TCCGGTTTCAACTTGCGAATCTGTTCGGCGTCCATGCCAATGCCTCCATGATGAAAAGGAACGCCAATAGATTCGCTAAATTCTCCAGTTCATGCAATATCAATCTTGCGCAGTAATACTAGTTGGTTAGTGGAGCACTCTTTTCCCTTCACCCCGCGAAAACTCCGGGCAACTGTACCACTACCCGGGTGCGGGTAGTTGCTTGTATGGACAACCCAATAGGGGTAAAATCGCGGCTTTGCCGAACCGGCCCTACGAGAACCCGAGCAAATTCGCCATGACTGTGCAGCCGGAAGGATGGTGAGAAAATGGACCAGACCCCGACTTTGCAATCCTCGTGGGTTCGGTATGCCCGTGCAATTCGGCTACACTGTTGGTATGAACGACGCCCGCCCGCCGAAACGTCGCTGGTTTCAGTACAGCGTGCGAACACTGCTGCTGTTGCTCTTCATTCCATGCATTTGCTTCGGCGTGAAGATGGAGCGTGCGGGGCAGCAAAAGGCGGTGATCGAGGAGATTGAGAATTTGGGTGGCCTGGTCTGGTACGACTATCAATTCAACGTGGACGACATCCCCAATGCCGAAGATGCACAGCCGCCGGGACCACCAGAGTTGCGATGGTTGCTGGGGGACGACTTCTTCACGACTGTTACCAAGCTGGACCTGACGCAAACCGAGATCAACGACGCAGGGTTGAAACGTCTCGAAGGGTTAACCGGCCTCCAATCGCTGAGCCTGGGAGACAGGGTCACCGACGCCGGACTGGAGCATCTCAAAGGATTGACCCAACTTCACGCGCTGAACCTGCAGGCAACCAAGGTCACCGACGCCGGGATACAAGGACTTCAGAAGGCTTTACCAAACTGCAAAATCCGTCATTGACGCCCGCCGCTTGTTGCCTGCGAATTTCTGTGCCAAGGACTTGATGCCATGTCCGAAGACCTTTCCATGCCGGTCAACGTCCTACTGAACCGATTGGCGCCCCTGGTCAGCCAGGATGCTCAATTGCTGGCAATCCTGCGGGGGCTTGCCCAGGACTTCCTTAGGCTGACCGAGCCCGTGTTGGCCCAACCATCCACCCCGGCCCCTGCGGAAGCCGTCCCCGGGGAATCCGTTGTCGTGGAACCGGCGGTCGTACCCGCCGCGGCCCCGCCTCAGCACATCCCCTTGCCCAGCGCCCCCGGCATTGAAATCCCGGTGGGTTTGTTCCGGCGGCTGATGGTGGCGGGGAGTGACCTGCAACTCATCGAAGCCCGCTGCCGACTCAAGGCGGAAGGGGCACGATGGGCGGCGACCCGCCAGCGGAGCCTGCAGGACGGGGCCAACTACTACCTGGAAATTGAGCCGCGGGATCGGGAGATCATCAACAAGGCCAAGACCTTGGACGACTGCTTCCTGTGGATGAGCCATTCCAGCGCTCCGATCCCTGCCGATCTCCGGCTTTGGGAGGATGTGGCCGGTTGCTTCGAGGCGGTTGCCATGGCAACGGCCCTCGTCCGGCAAGTCATCGAGAACGGCGAGGAATACCGGCGGTTCCTTGAAAAGACGATTGATCTTGCCGCCGAAGCCCAGTCGTCGCTGCGGATGGCCGTCGAAGCGGTCGATGGGAAGTCCGACAGCGACCAATATAAGATGTTCACTTGGCTGAGGCAAACGGCAACGGAACAACAGATCTTCATCGCACGCTTCATGCGGATGGACGATCCCGCCAATCCGACCCTGTGGCACGATTTGCAGGAGCGGATCGGCCAACTCGACTCCGATATCGAGGAAATTCGCCAGCGGGACAAGCAGCGCGTGAAGACGTTGAAGAAGGCACAGTATCACGCACGGATCATCCGTGAGGGCAAAGGCACGGTCGAGGACTGGAAGAAGGTGACCGAGGCCGTGGACGTGTTGGTGACCGAGGGCCTCCCGCCCAGCAATACGGACCTTCGGGACATGCTGGTTCCGATCGTCGACGACATCCCCGACGCGAATGGGCTCCGCGAGGGATTTCGACGAGTCCTGGCAGAGGTAGATCGGTACTTGGCGACACAAATGCCGCCGGCGGAGCAGGCAGTTCGGGAAGTCTCGGGCGAGGTGCAGGAAGTTGCTCGGCTTTACAAGGGCAAGACGCTGGTCGTCATTGGCGGCGATCGTCGCTCCCACGCCTACGAGGCGCTGAAGTCGGCCTTCTGCCTCAAGGAACTGATCTGGATCGTCACCCGAGAGCACGAATCCACCGAGGTGTTCGTGCCTTGTCTCACCCGACCTGACGTGGACGTCGTTCTCCTGGCGATTCGCTGGTCCAGCCATTCCTATGGCGACGTGAAAGCGCTTTGCGACAAGTTCGGCAAGGAATTCTTCCGCCTGCCCGCCGGCTACAATCCGAATCAGGTGGCCCACCAGATTTTGCAGCAGAGGAGCGGAGGAGCAGCGTAGGCGGCAAGGGCAGCAACAGCCAAACAGAGCTTGGGAAGGACCAGGCTAACGTCCATCTGCCCCCTTCCGCAACTGCCTGGCCCACAGCGTCAACCAGATCGTCACCAATGCCATCAGCCACACGATGAACTTCAGGATCGCGATGGCCCAGAACCACACGTTCCGGACGAAGGCCCAGTCAATGCCCGGTCCCCACATGACCAGGAGCCAGGCAGGCCGAGCCGACATGACGACGAGGTAGATGATCCATAGCAGGGTAATGAATCCTACGGCGATCAGCAGCGTCCACCATCCGGCGACGGCCGCGGATCTGATGCGATTCTCGAAAACGTCATTCATGGCAAATCTCCTTCCTAAACGGGCTCCGAACCATCCGCTGACGCAAGAGAGATCGATGGGGGATCGTCGAAGTCATTGCTTGTGGGAGTCTCCGCGGATAGAGCACTCGTCCAGGCGGAAACAGATGCCGAGGGGCAAGCACCGGCCCCCATCCCTTGAGTTTCAGCTTGCGCGCAGGGATCTTGCGCGTACAGGGCGCCGCGATCCTAGCATGGAGGCCGGTCACTGTCAACGCTAACGTTGCCTGAATTGGGGGGGCGTCAAGCGGCGTTGTGAAGTCGCTCCGGCAAGTGTAATATGCGGCAAGTGGTCTGTGCAACTTGAGTTTACGGGTGCCACGGTTGGCTTGTCCAACCGTGTTTCCAGCACTGCTGGGCAAGCCGGGCACCGACCGGAGGTTGGTCGTGGCACCCAACCGGTAATGTCGAAATGGACAGA
>JBEKZQ010000596.1:0-3201 GCA_049509675.1 Thermoguttaceae bacterium
CAGCACGGCAATCGGTCAACAGGGCGGCAGCCTGCCGGGGTTATGGAAAGAATGAACGGCTTAGGAAATACGAATCAGATTTGCGAGCCTGGATAGGCAAGGACATTTCGGTTGTTTGGGTTTTCTGGATTTCTCCGATGATGAACCAGACTCCGATTGCAACCGACGTGCGCATTCTGACTGGTTTATGGCCTTCCAAATGGCGGCGAGAACGATCGTGACAGCGATGCCGGGAACGCCCGTTCTGCCGCAAATCCCGGTGTTGACGAAAAAGTGGTGAAGGAGAACCCCGATGCTTCCGGTACCTCGAACGGGACGAACCGCACTTGCGGTCTTGGCAGCAATGGTCCTTTCGCTGAGCGGTTGCACTAGCCCCAGTGAATATGTCCGAAACGGCTTCAAGGTGGGTCCCAACTATTGCCCGCCGAAGGCCGTGGTTGCTGCACACTGGATCGAGCAGAGCGATGTCAACGCGGTGCAAAACCCGGCCGAGTTGGCGAAATGGTGGGCAGTCTTCAACGATCCCACGCTGGATCGCCTGATCCTCTGTGCGTATCGCCAGAACCTGACGCTGCGTGCGGCGGGCTTCCGCGTACTGGAAGCCCGGGCCCAATTGGGCATCGCCCGTGGAGAAATCTTCCCGCAGTCCCAGACAGCCACCGGGAGCTATGAGCGCATAGGGGTTCCGGGGCCATCGGCGGGCGGTCCGCGTTTCTCCGATGCCTGGAACTACCATTTCAACCTGGCCTGGGAACTGGACTTCTGGGGCCGTTTCCGCCGTGCCATTCAGGCAGCCGACGACCAGTTGGAAGCCTCGGTGTACGGCTACGACGGGGCCCTGGTCACGCTGCTGGGCGACGTGGCCAGCAATTACGCGACCTTGCGCACCACCCAAGAGCGAATCCGTTTCCTCCAGGCCAACGTGGAATTGCAACGCGGCGTGTTGCAATATATCGAAGCCCGTTTTTCCAAGGGTTTCCGCCAGAGCAAGCTCGACCTGGTCCAGGCACGCAGCAACCTGGAGCAGATCGAGTCGCAGATTCCTCAATTGGAAGTCATAGCCCAGCAAGCCGAAAACCAGTTGTGTATCTTGTTGGGCATCCCGGCCAGCGACATTCGCAGCCTGGTTGGCACGGGCAACATTCCGACCACGCCCGCGCGTGTGATTCTCGGCATACCCGCCGACCTGCTGCGGCGGCGTCCCGACGTGCGGCAGGCGGAACGGCTGGCGGCCGCCCAGGCGGAGCAAATCGGCATCGCCCAGGCCGCTCTTTATCCGGCCTTTTCGATCACCGGCGATCTCGGCTGGAGCGCCAGCAAGTTTCCCGAACTGTTCACGCAGAATGCGTTCAACGGCGTCGTGGGGCCATCGTTCCAATGGAACATCCTGAACTACGGCCGGATCGTGAACAACGTGCGACTTCAGGACGCGACCTTCAAGCAACTGGTGGCCACCTATCAAAACACCGTGCTCCAGGCCAGCGTGGACGTCGAAAATGGCCTGATCAATTTCCTCAAATCGCAAGTGGCGGCAAAGTATCTCGCCGGCAGTGTGGCCGACGCCGAAGAAGCGGTCAGCCTGGTGATCAAACAATGGGCGGCAGGGGCCGTCGACTTCAACCGCTACGCCACCATATCGCAGGCCCTGGTACAACAGCAAGACCTATACGCGCAATCGCGCGGGCAAATTGCCCAGGGGCTGATTCAAGTGTATCGTGCCATGGGCGGCGGATGGGAGATTCGTCTGTCAGGTGTGGGTCCGACGCCCATGTGCCCCGTGGCGGGACCGGTCGGAACCGCGATGCCCGAGGTTTTCACGGCGCCGCCGCCCGAACAGCCCGCGACCCCCGCGACCCCCATGATTCCCGTCGTCCCCGCGCCCGCCGCCGTGCCGGCGATCATCCCGCCGCCTCCGGTGGCACCGGTCGAGGCTCCGGCTGCCGCACCCGCGAAATCGCCGGCGGCGGCCGACGCAGTACCCGCACCGGCTCCTGTAGCCGCCCCACCGTCAACGCCAGCGGGCGCCGCGCCCACGCTCACCGCGCCACAGCTCCCGGAAATCCAGGCCCCGCCGAAACAATCGCCCCCTTCGGGCAGCAAATCGGAGGATAAGCAGTCCAACCTGAGCGGGGCATTTCCGCAGTTGCTGACGGTGTCGAGTTTGCAGTGAATTTGGGGGGTATAAACCTCCTGGATTCTGCGAATTGACATTCGGTGTTTCACGTCGCAAAATAGAACTGACCAGTCAGTTCCAAGTTTTTGCCTTCCGCTGGAAGCCCGCCACGTGACACCCCCTGTTGACAGTACGACGGAACAGGCCCGGGGCGGCAGCAATCGCCAACGGCGTCAGGAGCAGATCCTGGCCAAGGCGGTGCTGCTGTTCGCCCAGTACGGCTACGGCGTCGATACCCAGTTCCTGGCCGAGCAACTCCAGGTGGGCAAAGGAACGCTGTATCGATATTTCAGCAGCAAGGAAGAATTGTTCCTGGCGGCCGTGGATTACGGCATGCGGAAGCTCCACGAGCAACTCATGGCCTATATCGCGGGGGTCGAGGACCCGTTCGAGCAGATCCGGCAGGGCGTCCGCGCCTATCTGGCCTTTTTTGCCGAACATCCGGAGTACGTGGAACTGCTCATTCAGGAACGAGCCCTGTTCAAGGACCGGCGAAAGCCGACCTATCTGCAACATCGGGAAGACAAGGTCGAACGCTGGCGGGACCTGTATCGTTCCATGATGGCTCAGGACTGCTTGCGTGTCATGCCGGCCGAGCGGATCAGCAACGTAATGAGCAACCTTTTGTACGGAACCATGTGTACCAACTACTTTGCGTACCAGAAGGCGGACTTCGAAGCCCAGACGCTGGAGATCCTGGACGTGATGTTCTTTGGCATCTTGAGCGATTCGGAACGTCAGGCCCGGCAGACCGCCGGTGCCGGGCGGGGATAGTGCGGAGCGGGGAGCGGGAAGTTTACCAATTCGATCATCGGGATTGTTTTCATGAGACCACGGGATTCACGACCATTGCTTGACCCAATTTGTTGTCACTCTTCAGTTTGGCAGCGAGGCGCCTGGGTTATCATTCTGCTTTCGCCGGTTGCTCTTTGGGGCTGCGGTCATGCTGCGCCGGAAGCGGCCGCGCCGAAACCGCCCGAGGTTCTGGTCAGCACTCCGGTGTGCCGGGAAGTTACCGACTTCGAGGA
>JBEKZQ010000597.1:0-3198 GCA_049509675.1 Thermoguttaceae bacterium
GACCACGTCGTCCAGCGAGACCCGCAGGTGCTTGGCCTTCACGTCGTGCTGGTACAGGCCCACGCCGATGTTGGCCGGGTCGATCTTGACCAGTTCGCTCAAGGGATCTTGCAAGCGGCGGCCGATGGAGATCGCCCCGCGCAGCGTGGCGTCGTAGTGGGGGAACTCCTCGCGGCCGGTCTGGCTGGTGGAATAGACGCTGGCCCCCGCCTCGTTGACGACCAGGTAGGCCACGCCCCGGCCCTGTAGTTCGTTGGAAATCAACTCGGCGAAGAAGTCTTCCGTCTCGCGGCTGGCCGTGCCGTTGCCGACCGCCACGACCGACAACTCGCAGCGCGTGACCAACTCGATCACCTTCTGCTTCGCCTCGTCCCGCCGCTCCGGCTTGCCGACAAGCCAGATCACGTCGTGGGCCAGGATGTTGCCGAACTGATCCAGCGCGGCCAGCTTGCAGCCGCTCTTGTAACCGGGATCGACGGCCAGCACGCGGCGGTTATGCACCGGCGGCTGCAACAGCAGGTTCCGCAGGTTCTTGGCAAAGACCCCCACGGCATGCGCTTCGGCCCGGTCGGTCAGCTCGCGACGGATATCCCGCTCCAGGGCCGGAAGGATCAGCCGCTGCAAGGCGTCGCGGGCGCAGCCGCGCAGATAGTCGGCGTGCGGATGGCCCGGGGGAACGAGCATCTCGTCCAGCGCCTCGTGCATGGCCTCGAGATCGCACTCGATCCGCACCCGCAACACGCGTGCCCGTTCGGCACGATTGATGGCCAGGATGCGGTGCGGTGGAATCTTCTTGATCTCTTCGCAGTAGTTGAAGTAGTCGCGGAAGGCCTTGATGCGCCGCTGTTCGATCCGCTTCTTCTTCAATTCCTTCTTGTTCAGCTTCGCCGCTTTGACGTTCTCCTTAATCCGTTTGGCCGGTGCGGGACGCGCCGGGGGCGAGACGGCCGCAGGCTCTGCGACGACGGTCGGCGGCACTGGCAGAGCCAGTGGCACGCGGTGATCCTGGGGAGGGTCGGCATTCATGTCCCCCTCTCCCGCTTGCCGCTGCAGCACGAGTGGGAGAGGGTCGGGGTGAGGGTGAACTGCGGGCGGGTTGGCATTCGCATCCCCCTCTCCCTCCGGGAGATGGTCGGGGTGAGGGTGAACCGCGGGCGAGTTTGCCCCACCGGCCGCATCCCCACCTTCCGCTGGCTGGGCTTCAACCGTAGCACCACCCGACACGGCCGGCGGTGCTTCAGGCCGTACGGTAGCGCCATGTGCCGCGACGGGCGGCGCCGGCTCGCCGCCGATCTGCGTGCTGATGATCTTGCCGGTGCGTTGCAGGATCTCGCGCAGTCGTTGCCGCAGGTCGGCCCGCTCGCTAAAATGCTCAGCCAGGATGTGTCCGGCGCCCAGCAGGGCTTCGGCCGCCGAGGGGACTTGGCGGTCCGTGTTGGCGAAGTCGCGGGCCCGGGAGTCCAGATCGGTGCAGCTTTCGGCCGCATCGAGGATCTCGTGTGCCAACTCCTCCAAGCCGCGCGTGCGGGCCAGGGTGGCCAGGGTTTGCTTCTTGGGCTTATAGGGCAGATACAGATCTTCCAGCCGCTTCGTGCTCATGGCCGAATGGATCTGCTTGGCCAACTTCTCCGTGAGCTTTCCCTGGGCTTCGATGGAACGCAAAATGGTCTGCTTGCGGTCGGCCAGCAGACGCATTTTTGCCAACCGCGACTGGATCTCCCGGATCTGCTCTTCGTCCAGCCCGCCGGTGCGGTCCTTTCGATAGCGGGTGATGAAAGGGACCGTGTTGCCTTCGTCCAGCAACTCAACCACCGCTTGAATCTGACGCAGCGGGACATCAAGACCGCGGGCCACGTGCCGCAAGTCGATAGTGACGATACTGGACATAGACGATGGACAGCGTCGAGGTGGCGGTGGGCGTAAGTGGTGATTTCCGCTTGGTTTAGCTGCGTCGGATCAGGGGAAGCAGTCGATCGGTTGCGCGTGTTGGCGGCCGCGTAAAGTTGCGATTAACGGTAACGGGGCTTTTCCCAAATTACCCGCAATGCCCCATCCCGGGCACATCGCCTGCGCCTGGCTAGGCTTGGCGGGCAAAAACGTTATTTTCCTCCAAATAGATCAAACCCGCAAGAGACCTGTTGCCGATACAGAAGGCAATGGACAGGGTGGGCGTTCAGGGAGGATCGAGTGCCATGCGTCCCAGCTATCTGCGCGTCTATAATGGACCTCAGGAAGAATCGTCCACGATCAGCATTGCGGAAAACCACCGCGAGGACATCACGGTCCCGTTGACCGAAGTTCTGCCGCTTCTGGCAGATGCGGTTCAGTCCGACCGGACGTGGCTCCGCGATTTTGCCGACGATGAGATCACCATCTCCATGGACCTTTACGAGGTTCTCCTGGCTTACCAGCATTATCGGCGTCCCTCAGCCTGAGTCGAGCGTCATAATTTCCATCGTGTCGATTGGCAGCCCGGTCCCTCGTGGCCGGGCTGTTCTTCTTGGTACAGGGAAATTCGCCTCCGCGGGCCTATAATTCCATTGTAGCGCCCTTGGCCTGCCCAGGAGTGGTTTCGCATGAAAACAGGGGAACCCTCGTTTGAAAGTGCAGACGACTCCGGCCCGCCGCCGATCGACCCGCTGGCCCAACTGGCGGCGGAGGCGGCATTTCCCGAAACGATACCGCGGCGAATCGCCGAGCTGATCGACAAGATCCGCGAATCGACCGACAAACTGGCCCGGGACCGGCCCAGCCGCGGCGATCTCAAGATTCTCAGCCGCACGTTGCGGGAGTTGCGGTATGCGTTCAAAGTCTTTTCGCCCTATCGCGGTGTTCGCAAGGTGACTGTTTTTGGTTCCGCCCGAACACGCTCCAACGAGCCGGCCTACGAGCAGGCGGTCCAGTTCGGACATCAGATGGCCGCGCACGATTGGCTGGTGGTCACCGGGGCCGCCAGCGGCATCATGGAGGCCGGGCACGTGGGCGCCGGCCGCGAGCACGCCATGGGTCTGAACATCTTGCTGCCCTTCGAGCAGTCGGCCAACCGCATCATCGCCGGCGATCCGAAGTTGGTCCACATGAAATACTTCTTCACGCGCAAGCTGATGTTCGTGAAGGAAAGCGATGCGATCTGCCTGTTGCCCGGCGGGTTCGGCACGCTCGACGAAGGACTGGAGGTGCTCACGCTTCTGCAAACCG
>JBEKZQ010000598.1:0-3197 GCA_049509675.1 Thermoguttaceae bacterium
CCGACGACGTCTCCGCTGTCTCGATCGGAAGGTCCAGAAGCGTGGCATTCATAGGGCCACGCTATAACCAAGTTGACCGCCTCAGACCAGATCAATTCCCTTGCTAATCCACCCCGATGGACAGGTTCGACGAAGGTTTACCCGCTTTCAGCGACGCCGCAGCCGCCCATCGCGTACCGCTACCAGCGCGCAACACCTTGCGGCATAATATGTTACGTGCGATATCGGCTAGTTGCCTTTTCTTGCCCCAGGGGCTTGTGTTGGGACAGATGCACGGGCAAGCCTGACACCCGAGCGCGCAACACGTTGCGACAAAACATGTTGCGCGTGAAATCGCCTAGTCGTGTTTTTTCCCCAGGGGCTTGTGTTGGGAAGAAACACAACAATTCGGGGTTTCACGGCCAACCGCCCTCACCCCGACCCTCTCCCGCAAGGGGAGAGGGAACTTATTCTTGCTTCCGGCCGATCTGTGAACTAGGTTTGTCTTGGTGGATCGTTCGATCCACGGCGAATCCGCAGCCGACGATTCTCGCGGCGAAAGCCCAATCACCGTTTTCTAAGACGACCACACCGCCGTGTCCAGCGCATTGCCGCAATCCGTGCCCGATAGCCCATGCCTTCGCGGCGCGATTGAAGAACTCCAGGCCAGTCATGACGAATTCATCCGCCTCGCGTTGGAAATGTTCGATTGCTTGCAGTGCTTGTCCGATCCAATGTGGTCGCAGCCGATCGAATCCGGGGCGGACCGCGCCGGACAAGCGGTCGAAGACGCCGGCGACTCAAGCCGGGTACAACGACTGCTTCGCATGGTCCACCAACTGTGCCACGAACTTGGTGGGGAGTAACTAGTGAACCAGTATAAAGCTTACGCGATGCCGGCCGTGATCCTGGCGTTTTGCCTGGTGAATCTCCATTGCGGTCTGCGCGGCTCCAATCCGCTGTTGACTACGGCCGGCACGATTGGCCTGTGCCACGTGATGTTGGGTGCAGCCCGCTCCAGCCGCAAAGGAGCAGTCGCTGCTGGCGAGAATAGCGAAGAGGCGATGGAGTTGATGCTTTCGCGGGGCCAGGCCTGCGCGATGTTGCGCGAGCCACTGGTGTCGGACCTCGGCACGGAGCTTTTTCGCCGGGCCTTGGAATCGTTGCGGCAAAACATGGCCCTGATTCCGCAAGGAGACGTCCTCTTGTCCTCTGGCGGCGAACCGCCGGTCGGCGTCCGCGTGGAGCCGTTCTTCCTGGACCGCTTCCCGGTGACTAACCGGCAGTATTATGAATTCGTGACAGCGGGCGCCTACCGACAGCCGAACTGGTGGGACAAGGCGATCTGGCCGGCCGTGGCCACGCTGCTGGACAGCACGGGCCTGCCGGGGCCGCGCGGCTGGGCCGGCGGTCGCTTCGGCCCGCACGAGGACGACTTGCCCGTGGTGGGCGTGACCTGGCATGAAGCGGCCGCCTATGCCCGCTGGCTCGGAAAACGTCTGCCCAGCGAGGCCGAGTGGGCTCGGGCTGCGACCGGGACCGAAGGCCGTTTCCCCTGGGGCGACAGCATCGACCCGACAAGGGCCAACCTGGCCGGAGCCGGTCCCAACCGCCTGGTGCCGGTGTACGACTTCGCCGATGGCGTGAGCGCCAATGGCGTCTACCAGTTGATCGGCAACGTGTGGCAGTGGACCGACGGCACTTTTCCCGCTTACGGTCCGGCGCCGATGAAAACCGTTCGCGGCGGGGCGTTCGATACCGAGTTGCAGGTGCTGTCGGCCGGCTTGCCGCAAAGCGGTGAGAACCCGCTCGTCGGACGGCCGAACGTGGGTTTCCGTTGCGCGGTGAGCGTGGGTGAACTGGCGCTCACCGCGGCTGCGCCGGTCCGGGAGGCCCGGGCATGAGTAACTCGCACGACGAACCGCAGCGGGACCCGGCGGCGGGCGACAAGGCCGGCCCCAGTTCCGAGCCTTTGCGGGCGCACGCCGCCCACACGAAGTTCCAGAAGAGCATCGTCAGCAGGGCAACGGGCGATGCCGCGCCGCCCGGCGACGCCGACGGGGTTCCACCGGTCATTCTTGAGAAACTGGAAGCCCTCGACGACGCGGTGTTCGAGGCTATGGCCGGTCAATCGGAGGCCCTGGAAAAACTCAGAACGCTTTGGCCGGCCGTTCTCGGCCAGATGGGCGAGGTCGGCCCGGAACTGGTGGCCGAATCGTGCGAACAATATCTACACTACGCCCTGCGGATCTGGGAGGATTGCCTCGACGGTCGCGGCCTGCGCGATCCGGCCCGCGCGATCAGCGCCCTGGAAGTGCTGTGCGTGCTGTTCGACGAGGCGTAGCGTAGCTTGCTCGGATGTCGTCGAACCACACTTTGCCGGGGCCGTAGTCCTGCAACGCAACACATATTTTCGCTGTTCCTTGCGGGATCTCGACGGTTCCAGAGTACTTTTTCCACTGGTGATTGGCGGGCGGATCGCCTTGATTCTTGCTGCCGATGTAGGCTGTCCGGAGGATGCCCAGCCAGGTCACTCGATCCGGTACAAGTGGGTCTCGGTTCGCAGGAACAATGCCTTGCCCGATACGGCCGGCGAGGCCATGAAGCCGGCCTCCAGCTCATTGACGGCCAGTTCCTTATACGCGCGCCCCGCCTCAATTACCGTGGTCTTGCCAGCCTGTGCGAAGAAATAGACGCGGCCGTCCGCCGCCAGCGGCGAGGCGGAGTATTGACCGCCAAGGCGATGCTGCCAGACGATCTCGCCCGACCTGGCCTCGATGCACGATAGGATACCAGCGTCGTTGACAGTATAAACCAGGTCGCCGGCCACGGTTGGCGACGGAATGAAGGGCGCTGCCTTGGCGACCTTCCAGACTACGTGGCTCTTGGTAACGTCGCCCCGGCCGTCAGGCCGCACCGCCCACAACTCCGACCGCCCGGAGCCGGTGCTGATCAAGACCATCCCCGCCGCCACGAGCGGGCGGGACGTGGTCGAGAACCCGATCGGATAGCAAACCTTCCAAAGTTCCTTGCCGGTCAGCAGGTCATAGGCCATCGCGGCCTTCGAGCCGGCGCTGATCAGTTGCGATTTGCCGGGCGGGCCGACGACGATTGGCGTGGAGAATGCCTTGCGGTTGTCGCCGTCGACCCCGGCAAAGTCGGTCGAGCGGTCCGTCTTCCACACCGTGGCACCCGTCTTCTTGTCCAGCGCAACGACG
>JBEKZQ010000599.1:0-3172 GCA_049509675.1 Thermoguttaceae bacterium
CCCCGCCGGTTGCGGCGCTTTGACGAACTTGTTCAAATGTAGTGAAGACTTTGACCCAAAAATGAACGTAAGTCCTTTACTGACAACAAACCAACCCGCGCAACAGCGTAACTTGGGCTAACAATCGACTACAAGACGAGGACCGTGGTGCTGGATTAGGGTGCGCGTCGGGTGCCAAACTCACCCATTGCAAGCAGTTCTTCACGGCTCGCCCAGCGACTCCAACGCGGCGGCAAAGGCGCCGTAGGCCCCGGCGTCAAAGAGCACGAACCGTACGCGCTCGGGCCGGCCGTTGGCCTTCATGAACTCGATGGCCGTCGCCAGCGCGATCCGCGCGGCCTGGTCCATGGGAAAACGATAGGCGCCCGTACTCAGAGCGGGCAAAGCGATGCTGCGACAGTCGTGCTCCGCGGCCAGTTCCAAACAGCGGCGGTAGGCGCCGGCCAACAACTCGGCCTCGCCGCGATGCCCCCCGCCCCACACCGGACCGACCGCGTGGATCACGTACCGGGCGGGCAAGTTGCCGGCGCCGGAGATCACGGCCGAGCCGGTCGGACAGCCGTCGGGGTACTTGGCCGCCGTTTCGGCCATGATGGCCGGACCGCCGCGGCGATGGATGGCGCCGTCCACGCCGCCCCCGCCCGCCAGATTGCGGTTGGCGGCGTTGACAATCGCGTCCGTTTGCTCCAAGGTGATGTCGCCTTGGTGAAGTTCCAAGGTCTGGGAGCCGATTTGTCTGCGCATGGTGGTTGCTCGATGACCGGTAATTTCTCTTGCGGGGCGGGGCTCGGCGGGCTCGACTCACGGTCCACGCCCACGCCTGCCGCTTCCGCATTTGCTTGTGCGGAGCGATTTCTGTTAAGATTATAGTGAAAATGTCGCTGGCCGAGAACCTGCCAGATCGAAGGGAAACAGTGACCGATGCGAATTGCTGCGTGGATTGCCGTCGCCTGGCTCATGCCGCTGGCTGCCGCGGCCGGACGGGACATTTATGTCAACAACGCGTCTGGCGACGACCGCTTCAGCGGCGACCAGCAGCGGAGCGTGTCCGACGTTCTCGGGCCGGTGCGGACCATCGCCAAGGCCCTGCGGCTGGCCGTCGCCGGCGATCGGATCGTGCTGGCACAAAATGATGAGCCGTACCGCGAAAGTTTTACGATCCTGGGCCGACGGCTCAGCGGCACGGCCAGCCAGCCGCTGGTGATCGAGGGCAACGGCGCGGTGCTGGACGGCTCGGCGCCCGTGCCCCCCGATCAATGGGTCTTCTACCGCGATAATCTGTTTCGCTTCCGGCCGCCTCGCATGGGCAGCTTTCAGCAGTTGTTCCTCCAGCGCCGGCCGGCCGAGCGGAGGACCAGCGGCAAGGTGGGCGGCGGGCTGCCCAAGCTCCAGCCGCGGCAGTGGTGCCTCGACGAGGGCTACATCTGCTTCGCCGTGGACCCGACCAAGCTGCCGGCGGATTACGACCTGAGCTATGCCTCGCTGCCCACCGGCATCACGCTGTACAACCTGGAACACGTGACGATCAAAGAGCTGACGGTGCAAGGTTTCCAGACCGACGGCATCCAGGCCGTCAACAATGCGCGGAAGATCTTCTTGGGCGCCGTCACTTGCCGGTCGAACGGCCGCAGCGGTCTGACCGTCGGCGGCAGTTGCCAAGTGGAGATCGACTCCTGCTCGCTCGGCAACAACGGGGTGGCCCAGCTCTTGACCTTGCCCTACTCCGAAACCCACGTCAACCACAGCGAGTTGTTGGGCAACACGGCGCCGGCCTGGGTAGACCAGGGTGGCACGGTGTGGGTGGGGCCGCGTCGCGTGCGCGGCGGCCTCAATGAAATCCAGCGGGATGCCGAATAACCTTAACCCCTCATCCCCCCTTCACCAGCAGGTCGGCGAAGTGCGTCTGTGCGTCGGCCTTGGTCCATAGGCCGATTTTGCCGGCGTTCGGGAAGGTGTTGTCCGTTACGTCCAGATACTGTTTGCCGTCGAAGAAACACTGGATGTGCCGGCCCTGGTGAACCACGCGGATCGTGTGCCAGTTTCCATCCCGGGCCTGCACGTCGGCGGTGCCCAACTGCGTACGTTTTCCGTCCACCACTTTGTAAAGCCGGAAGTTGTCCTCCAGGGGGTTCATCCGCGCGACGTAATAGTTGTTGGAATCCTTATAGCGCCATACGGCGCCGCCGCCCTGGTCCAATTGACCGGCCACCGCTCGGAAGGCCACGCTCAGCTCCAGATCGGTGAAACGGGTGTCCTGGGCGACGCACAGGTTGAACAGCCGATTTGGCCCCTGGGCGGAAGTTTGGGCCAAGGCCTTCTTGCCGTGCGGCGCGGAATTGTCCTCCACCACCTTCCACACGCTCCCCGGGCCCTTGTTCGTCTTGGCCGACACCCAGCCTGGGGGCAACGCTCCGGGTTCCACGTTCTGCAACGAAAGTACAAACAACAGCATAGCCGTCACGGGTTTCATGGCAGGTTCCTCGGCGCCAAGTTTCGGGGGGAAGTCAACGTATATCCCCTATAGTTTCCATCTTGGGCCGGGGATGTGCAAGACCCCGACAAATGGCATTTGTCGATTCCCGGGGCGACGCTACCATGACGTCTGTCGGCAGTCGCGCGAGCGGCGACGATCTCCTGCTGTCTTCCTTTTCGAGGGTTCTACAATGCGGGCAAACAAAACGCTATTTCTCGGTGTGGCACTGGCCACGTTCGTTCTTCCTTGCGTCCCGGCCCAGGCTGGCGTGCGTATTGGCATCGGCCTGGGGTTCCCGGTCGCGGCCCCAGCCTATTATCCGGCGCCGTATCCGTACTATGGCTATCCGCCGTATTACGGCTACCCGTATGCCTATCCTTATCCGTATCGCGCCTATGCGGCCCCGCCGGTTTACGTCGCCCCGGCCCCCGTCTATGCGCAGCCGACGTACGTGCAACCGGCCCCGGTCTACGCGCAGCCGGCGCCTCCGGCCACGTATCAGTATCCGCCGCCGCCTGCCGCACCTGCGCCCGCTCCTGTGCCCGCACCGCCGACGACCTACGCGAATCCGCCAGCGTACAGCAACTAGACGCAGGGCGTGGAGCGTGGGGCGTCGGCCGTGGGCCGTGGGCCGTGGGCCGTGGGCCGTGAACCGTGGGCCGTGATGCGTGTGAAACAGCGTTTTCTCCTATCGCCTCA
>JBEKZQ010000006.1:0-32442 GCA_049509675.1 Thermoguttaceae bacterium
ACTTTCACAAAGACCGCATCGCCCGAGAACAATGCAAACTACACCCGAATCGCGCTCTGTTAAGTGACTACGATCCCATCACTCTCGCCGGCTAACGTTCACCGGAACACGGGTTACGCCCTTCGTCTGGAGGCACCGCGGATGGACTGGGAACGGGGCTTTGACGGACTCGCACTTCCCCTCATACGCGACAGCGCAACGCCGCACCGCGCCTCGTGTCGGGCACGGTGGAGCGTCACCGAGCCGGACTTGGACTTGCGCGACGCGGTGGATGAAGCCTGCTGGAACGACCTTGATCGGATGATTGTGCGGATGCGGTTGGAGGGCCGAACGTTCACGGAGATCGGCTTCGCCGTGAGCCGCTCACCGTCCATCGTCGAATGCCGCCTCAAGAATATCGGAAAAAGGATGCTTGACGCGGCGGATAAAAACGGCTGGCGGCCCTTATATGAAAGTAGACAGATATGCCGCGAACTTTGGGAGACCGTTCAAATGAGCATTGTCGAATTCATCAAGTCGGAAACGGTCGAAGCGCCGGGGGTTGCCTCCCCTGTGGCCGACTTCAAGCGAGCGTATGAGCAACGTTCCGGCCGCCGCGTCAATCGAAGCGTGTTCCTGGGCGGCCTTGGCGCGGCCGGCGTCACGCTGGCGTCCACCCCCAAGCACGCCACCTTGGTTGTCGGGCGGGCTTTGAAGGCGTAATGACGCAGAAGGTGAACTATGACCAAGGAAAACGGACCAAAACCAAAGCACGCTGTCATCGTGCTCGCCGACGACCGGGGGAACGTCGGGCACGTCGGCGTGCGGCGGCTGGACCAGCCGGCCCCGTGGCTTACAGTCTGGCAGCATCGACAGGAATTCGACACGCCGCTGGCGCGCTGGCTGCGGACGCTGGACAAGCAACCGACCGAAAGGGTCTTGGTGGGATCGGTCGGACTGCACGGCCGGACTGCGAGGGCCATCGTCGCCTTGGTGGCCGGCTGGTTTGGGCAGGAGGGCCGGTTGTCCAATGTGGGCGGACGCGGGCGGCCGACCGGGCGGATCGAGCCGGACGGATCGTTGCGCTGCTGGCCGTCGCGTTCCGCCGCGGCACGCGACTTGGGCGTCAGCCGGTGGGTGGTGCGACGGAGGGTCCGTGCCGGCAAACTGCTGGACCTTGGCTGACCGGGCCTTCTAACCGTGGGATTAACCGTGCGTGAGACATTGCACCGTTTACACACCGAAGGGACACCGGCCGCGCTCACCCGCAGGCGACAGGCGACTTATGAACTACGGCCCGCATCCTGCCCGTCAAGAGGGCTCACGGCCGTGTCAACGGCCACTGCCCCGGCGCGACGCCCCACTGATTATGAGCAGCCGGCGGGTCCGGGCACGGCTGGGCAGGGCGAGGTTGCGATAGCGCGCTTACATCCGGGTGCCCCACGGGTGCCCCTGTTTTAAGACTTTAGAAAAACAATAACAAGAAATGAAGTGGCTTCAGTAAGTCTCAAAAGGTGGGGCACCCGCGCAATTTCCACGCTGGACCGCCTGGCTGGCCGACCGTCTGCGGCAGATCGGCAGTCCCTACGCCGCCTTTTACCACAGCGGGTTGGAAACGCAGGTCATGCCGGTCCAAGACGACGATCTCCTGGACGACTACCGCGGCGCGTGGCCGGTAATTGGCGACGGGCCGCGGCCCATCCGCACCGTGGTGACGGACAAGTTCGGCAAGCCGTTGCGTTCCAACGACGGTGTTGTTGATTTTCACCCGGCGCTTATCGGTATTGCCGGCACGTCCTGGTGGAACTGGCGGGCCGGTCGGACGGAGGCTTGCTACTTCGACTTCGATTTTGGGCACGGTGGAAAAGCACTCGACGAAGCCGGCATCGCGCGGGTGGACGAGTGGGCAGGTCGCCTGCCCTACGTTCTCAGCGCGACCAGCAAGGGCAGCCGGGGACGGCATTGGTTGGTCCGGTTGGCCGATCCGTTGTCGGCACCGACCCGCAGGGACCACAGTTTCAATTGCCGGAGGGTCAAGGCCAAAGTCTCGGTTGACTTGGGCCTGGACATCGGCAAGTACGTTTGCAGCTTTGGCGTGATGCAATACATTTGGGCGAACAGAGTGGAGGGAAGACCGTGAAGGGGCTTGAAGCGTTGAAAGATGCAACTGAACTGGTCACGGCATTGCCGGAACTCCAGCGCGAACCTGAGCCGAAGAAGCGAGAGCGGGTCAAACTGGGGGCCAAGCACAAGGAACACATCGCTTGGCTGGAGGGCAAGGGCTACGGCAAGTGGGATGAGAAAGCCCACTTGTTCGACACCCATACGTGCCATGTCGCGGAGTTATGCGAGTATTTCGACTTGCCGGGCGAGTTTGACACGAACGCCACGGGCAAGGAAGGCGCGTCCGGTCGCAATTGTTGCCTGATCCCCTTGAAGCGCGGCCTGTGGCTGTGCGTGCGGTACAACACCTCCGACGAAAACGGTCCTGCTTGGAAGAAGAATCCCAATGGCCACATGCAATGCGTGGTCGGCAAGGCCCCGTCGAAACCACAAATCGACCACGCGGACATCATCGTGTCTGATGCCCAGGCGACCGACGCCTTCTTTCACTGGCAGGGTGTGCCCTACGTCGAAGTCAGCCGGCAGGGCCGTAAGGAAACGCTGCTGGTCGGCAGCGAGACTTATGCCCGCTTGCTGCGGGTCCGTTACCACAAGACGCACGGCCGCGTCTGCAAAGCAGAATGGGTGAAGAACGCGACCGACTTGCTCTGCGCGCTGGCGGTGGAAGAGGGCGAGGAAATCCCGGTGTACGTCCGGCTCGCCCACGTCGGCGGCAGACTCTACATCGACTTGGCTGACCGCGAGCGGCATGTGGTGGAAATCGACGGGGACGGTTATCGGGTCATGCAATCGGAAGCCGCAGTGCGATTCCTGCGGACGGATAAGATGCTGCCGCTGCCCATTCCGCAACCCGGCGGCACGCTCGAAGACCTGAACCCGTTCGTCAACGTGGAAGATGAAGATTTCCCGCTTCTGGTGGGAGCGATCCTTGGGATGCTCCAGCCGGATGGGACGCTCCCCGTGCTTTCGATCATTGGCGGCGATGGCCGGGCCAAGACCTGCCTGGCGATCGTTATCCTCATGCTGATTGACCCGAGCATAATCAAAGGGTGCGCACCGCCGGAGAACAATGAAGATTTGGTCTTGGCGGTCCAGCAACGCTGGGTCTACTTCATTGACAACCTCTCCGAAATCAAGCCGTGGCTGTCCGATGCCCTGTGCCGTCTTGCGACCGGGGGCGCGACCGAACGGCGGACGAAATACAAAGACCGCGACACGTCCCTGTTTCTGGCGAAGCGCCCGGTCCTAACAACGTCGATCGTGGACGTGGTGCGGGCGGCCGACTTGGGTTCGCGGACCATCAAGGCCGACCTTCCCAGCGTCCATGCGAAACGGAAACCGGAGGCGCAGCTATGGCGGGAATTCAGCGAGGCCCGGCCCAGGATACTCGGCGCGCTGTACACGGCTGTCGCTGCCGCAATCCGCAACCTGCCCAATACCACGGTGGACAACCTGCCCCGGCTCGCGGACTGGGCCTTGTGGGTGACGGCGGCGGAACCGGCAACCGGCTTGCCGGCGGGAAGCATTCTGAGCGCGTACCGTGACGCGCGGAATGCAGCGGTCAAGGACTTGCTGAGTTCCGATGCCGCGCAGAAGGTGTCGGCGTTTGCGACAGCGAAGCAGTGGCACGGCACCGGGAAGGAATTGGCTGAAGCCGTAAAGCTGCCCTTCACCGCCGACCGCGAGATCAGGGAATTCGTTTCGGAGTTGCGGACCCTGCAAACGGCCCTGGAATCGCGAGGCGTGCTGGTCGGTTTTCGCAGGTCACACGGCGAGAAGCTCATAACGGTTAAGCGAACGTGAGAAGCGCCAGCGTCTCGCCCATACTGGCGTCCGAGCCGGCCCCGCCCTTCCCTTCACGGGCGGGGTCGGCGATTCTCCCCCAGAATCCAGATGCGAATGCTGTAATGAACCCCGAGATCGTTTACGACATTGCCTACGTTTGGCCATACTTCGACCGACGCATCCTCTGCGTCCCGCCCGCTGCTGTCACGCCGGGAAGGAGATAGGCGTCTGACGATCCGATCCCTTTCGGTCGGCATGTCCGACACTGGCCCGGCGGTTCTCGCTTTCTGATTTCCTGGCATCGTCAAAACACTCAACCAGAGCCAACCCGATCGGTCTGGCTCGTTTTGCAGGGACACCCAATGATGAGCAACATCGTTCTACTTGATTCTCAATTGACCGACGGCAATGGCAACATCTTCGGCAGCGCCTTCACGCCGGAACTCGTGGCAACGGCGGGAAAGGTCATGGCGGCGGCCGTGCTATCGCCGGCACAGATCATGGCGGCGCATGGGTTGTCGCCGAAGGAATACGAGCGCATTGAAAAGCAGGTGCTACGGACCACGGTGCTCGACGCCTTTTTCCATTGACCATCGCCAAGAGGGCGGTTGAAAGGCGTTTGGCGGCTGGCTTTTCGGGCCAGAACCCGAATCCAAATGCACCCAATCTGGCGCGCCTGTTGCGCGCAGAGGGCGAAAGGACACTTGACGACCAGAAGCCCTTAGCGCAAAATGAAGTCGCGTAAGCAATTACGGAGGGTAAGCGAATGGCTAGCGGCCACACTGGAAATGTGGTGCCCCGCAAGGGGTTGCGGGTTCGAATCCCGTGCCCTCCGCTCATATAACCTGTTTCGTTTCAATGGCTTCCGTCGATGATTCGGCGGGGGCCGTTTCCGTTTCTTGGGGCTTGCCAGGGGCTTTGTTGTACGGGTTGTTGTAAGTGCTCGGTTTTTCGCCTTCGACCGTCCCAAACTTTCCCCACAACTCGTCTGCCACTTCATCCGCCCCCATCGTGACATAGTAGGCCATCGTGGTATCAATCGAGGCATGGCGCATCAGCCGTTGCAAAACGGCGGGCATAACCCGCTTCGCCCATCGCGTAACCGGGCTTGTGGCCTGGTGGAAACCATCTCAGATTCTCGCGTAGGGTTTGCAGCCCTTGACGGCCACCGATGATGTTTACCGTCAAGAGAAGGTATCATCTTTTTTTGCCATGTCGTCAACAGGACCGTCAACAGATTTTCGCCCGGGCCCGGTTTCCTCGGGGGGCTGCGGAGGCGTCGCCTGAATCGCTCGGGGCTGTTGCGTCGGGGTGGTACGGTGGTGCGATGCTACAGGGCCTATTACATAGGCCCCTGATTGTAGGCGTCGATTACGCTCCCCCGCCCGTTGCATTCCGCCCGGTGTCGATTGCTTGTCTCGGCCGCTCGCTGCCGCGCTTCCATTTGCTTGCGGGTCAACGGGAGCTTAAGCCCAAACAGCACACCCCTTCTTGCGGGGATTGACTAAAGGCCGCACATTTAGGAGAATCCACTATTGGACTGAGGAAGTTATGCGAATCATAAACCGCTGCCGACGTTGAATCTATGCGGGACATAGACATACGCGTGGCGCTCCGGCGGTTTCTCCGCGATCAATTTGCGGACGACCCCCAGACCCTCTATCTGGAGGAGGTTGGGCTATCGCAGGGAGATGCAAGGGTCGATCTGGCGGTAATTAACGGCGCGATGCATGGGTATGAGATCAAGAGCGACCGCGACAAGCTAACAAGGTTGCCACGCCAAACCACCGCTTATGGCGCCTGCTTTGACACAATGACCGTGGTGGTTGGGCGACGATTCTCGAACCGGATTGAGTCGTCTATCCCAGCATGGTGGGGGATACTCAGAGCCGATGACAATGACGGCGACATGAGCTTTTCGATATGCCGCCGACCCCAGACAAATATGGGTGTTGAAGCGACTGCGATTGTTCGATTGCTGTGGAAGTCAGAGTCGCAGACGTTGGTGCTACGACTCTGTTTAGCGTCGACCGTGAAACGCAAGTCCCGATCAGAACTATGGGCGATTCTTGCGCAGAGTGTTCCACTTGACGACTTGCGCAGGCTGGTGCGTGAAACCATCAAGGCGCGGGGAGATTGGCGATCTGGTCAATCACCGTTTCGATGTGGTGGTTCGTGCCGATCCTCCGCCAAGTCTCGGCATTCCCGGGAGAATCGTGAATGGTTACTTTCGCGTGGATCTCGGAATCCCCCGCGCTAAGCCGAAGAAGCCTTGGCGTGAGAATCCAGGGCTCATGGAGTTCTTGCGCACCCTGTAGGCTGGCGTTCAAAGGGCACGCCCCCCCGAATGGGCGTTGAGAACGCGGTTTGTGACGGCTTTCCAGCACTTTGAATACAGAGATGGCACTCTCGGAGTGTCTCGGCCGGAAAATCAGGCAAAACGGCGCGCAGTCGGTTGGGGTGTGGAAAAATGAACATTCTCCAAAACGATCTCAAACCCCCTAAGGTGTGTCGCATTTACGCGCGACGGTTCGCGCTCGGCAGCCCGACACGATGCTCGCCGCCCTGAAACGCGATAGAATACTTTCACGCAAGCGGCCTCGAAGATCCGGCGGCTTGGTGGGCCACTTGCCGGTTCTGAATGGATGACTGACCAGGGTTTTCGTCATGACAAGCGATCGCTTCGACGGGCTGGCAATTACCGCTTCCGACGCGTACCGAGCCTTGCTGGCCGTTTCGGAAGCGATCGTCGCGCACCGCGATCTGTCCGCGCTGTTCCATGAGCTGGCCGGCCGGCTCCATCAGGTGGTGCAGTTCGATGGCCTGTCCCTCGTCCTGCACGAGGCGGCGAGTGACACCATGCGCCTGCACGTCCTGGATGCCTCCGAACCTATCCCGGACCCGCTCGTGATAGTTCTTCCTGTTGAAGACGACCCGGCGGGGTTGGTGTGGCGGACCCAGCAGCCGCTCATTACATCGAGCGCGGACGAGCTAAGGCGCTGGCCGGGATTCCTGGAACGAGTGCAGCCGTTTGGAGTCCAGAGCATCTGCTGGCTTCCGCTGACCACCGCCCGGCGGCGGCTGGGCACGCTGGCGTTCGTGTGCAAGCAGCCGTCCGCCTATGATACGGCGGACGTGGGCTTCCTACAACTCGTTGCCAACCAGGTGGCTGTGGCCATCGATAACGCCTTGGCCTTCCAGGAAATCGCGGCGCTTAGGGACCAGCTCTCCAAGGAGAAGGCCTACCTGGAGGAGGAGGCCCGCACCGAGCACAACTTCGAGGATATCGTTGGGGGGAGCCCCGGTCTGCGCCGGGTCCTCAAGCAGGTCGAGACCGTCGCCCCCACCGGCTCCACGGTGCTCATCTGCGGCGAAACGGGCACGGGCAAGGAACTCATCGCCCGGGCCCTCCACGACCTGAGCCCGCGCCGCGAGCGCACCTTCGTCAAGCTCAACTGCGCGGCCATCCCCACGGGGCTCTTGGAGAGCGAGCTGTTCGGCCACGAGAAGGGCGCCTTCACCGGCGCCATCAGCCAGAAGGTCGGCCGTTTCGAACTGGCGCACCAGGGGACGCTGTTCCTCGACGAGGTCGGCGACATCCCGCCAGAGCTGCAACCCAAACTGCTCCGCGTGCTGCAGGAACAGGAGTTCGAGCGCCTGGGCAGCACAAAGACAATCAACGTGGACGTGCGCCTGGTGGCGGCCACAAACCGCGACCTGGCTGCGATGGTCGCCGATGGCCGCTTCCGCAGTGACCTCTACTACCGCCTGAACGTGTTCCCGCTCGTGCTACCGCCCCTTCGCGAGCGCTCTGACGACATCCCGCCGCTGGTCCGCCATTTTACCCAGCGGTTCGCCCGGCGGATGGGCCGGCGGATCGAGACGATCCCGTCCGCGGTCATGGAGGCCCTGGCTGGCTACCCCTGGCCGGGCAACATCCGGGAGCTACAAAACGTCATCGAGCGCGCAGTCATTCTCTCCCCCGGCTCGTCGCTTCAGGTCCCACGGGGCGACTTGGAGATCAGGGATCAGAGGTCAGAAGTCGAAGGTCAGGGGTCAGAAGTCGGAGGTGAGAAGCCAGCGTCCGAAGATGGGCCGCTGACCTCTGATCTCCGGTCTCCGACCTCCAGGTTCACGCTGGCCGAAGCGGAGCGGGAGCACATCCTCGGTGCCCTCGGCGAGACCGGCTGGGTGGTGGGTGGGCCCAAGGGGGCCGCAGTCCGGCTGGGGATGAAGCGTTCGATGTTGTACTGGAAGATGAAAAAACTCGGCATCTCTCGACCCGAGTAGCGCGCGCCCGTTGGCGCACGCGCGCGCCCGCTGGCGCGCCACCGTTGACACTTCCTCTGCGGTGCTACCGACCGCCTCGTCCCGACCGATCCAGAAGTCGTTGCCGGCGCTAGCCTTACGAGACGAATCGTCGCAGCGGACGTCTTCGGCACAACCCCTGCTTTACAGCCGCGGTGAACTTCACTTCAGGTCAGCCAAGGCACGTCTATAAACATGGAGAGAGTGTCATGAGCGATGCAATTTTCGTGCTGAACGCCGGTTCCTCCAGCCTGAAGTTCTCGGTCTACGGCCTGGCGGATCAGGACCTCGGTGTGGTGGCACACGGGGAGGTCGAGGGGCTGGGCGCGACGGCGCACTTCAAGGCGAAGGACGAGCGCGGCCGAACGCTGGCGGATGTGTCACTCGGCGACCCGACCAGCAGCGTCGGGCATGCGGAAGCGTTCGCGCACTTGGCGCATTGGGCTTACGAGCATTTCGCCGATGAACTTGTGCCACTCGCCGTAGGTCACCGCGTGGTTCACGGGGGGCTGACATTCAGCGAACCGACGCTGATTGATGCCGCAGTCATGACGAAACTGGAACAACTCATTCCGCTGGTACCGCTGCACCAACCGCACAACCTGAAGGCCATCAAAGCCGTGATGCAGTTGTGGCCGGACCTGCCGCAGGTCGCCTGCTTCGATACGGCGTTCCACCGCGGAAGGGCCCAGGTGACCGAGCGGTTCGGCCTGCCTGATGAACTATTCCGCCGGGGTGCGCGCCGCTGGGGGTTCCACGGGCTATCCAACGAGTACATCGCCGGCCGTTTGCGCCGCCTTGCTCCCGACCTCAGCGGCGGCCGGGTCATTGTCGCCCACCTGGGCAGCGGCTCTAGCCTGTGCGCCATGAGGGACGGCCAAAGCGTGGATACCACCATGAGTTTCTCGGCTCTGGATGGGCTGCCGATGGGCACGCGTTGCGGAACTCTCGATCCCGGCGTGATCCTCTTCCTGCTCCGGGACGGCTGGAGCGCCGATCGCATCGAGGACCTTGTCTACAAGCGATCCGGCCTGCTGGGAATCTCAAGCGTCAGCAACGACGTGCGTGCGCTGCTGGCAAGTGATTGCCCGCTGGCGGTCGAGGCGATCGAGTTCTTCGTGTATCGCGTTATCCGCGAAATTGGCTCGCTGACCGCGGCATTAGGCGGCTTGGATGGGCTCGTCTTCACCGCGGGCATCGGCGAGAACTCCCCGCTGATCCGCGAGCGGGTCTGCCAGGGGCTCACGTGGCTGGGCGTCCGCATCGACCCCGACGCGAACCAGCGTGGAAATGGGTGCGTCTCTCCCGAGGGATGTACACCATCGGTGTGGGTGATTCCGACCGACGAAGAGGCCATGATCGCCTCCCACACCCTGGCGGTCGTCCGCCCGCCAGCGGCACGCGCCCGCTGGCGCACACGCGCGCCTGTTGGCGAGCCAGCGTTGACACTCCCGCTGCGTCCTACAGACCTTGTCCCGTCCGGTCCGCAAGTCCTTGCTGGCAATTGTCTTAGGGGACGAAGCACCGAAGTGGACGCCTCCGATGGCGAGTGAACCATGAATTCAACCGTAGTTACTGCAATGGCTGCGGCACTGGGTTCCTTGCTGGGTGCCGCTGCTTCCATCGCTACGACTTGGATCACGCAGCGCACGCAGACCATTCGTGCCCATTCGGAATGGACGCTGCGCGAGCGCGAGTCTTTGTACAGGGAGTTCATCACGGAGGCTTCGCGCCTGACCGTTGATGCACTGGCCCACTGCCTGGAACGGCCGGATCAGCTCATGGCCCTTTACGGGATTCTGAGTCGCATTCGACTCATGTCCGGGGAAGAAGTTGTGCGTCAGGGCGAAGCTTGTTGCCGTCGAATCATCGAACTGTACGGGCGGCCCAATCTAACGACAGATCAGATCCGCGCAGTCGCCGAGGGCCATGACCTCGATGGCATGGACCCGCTCAAGGAGTTCAGCACCGCTTGTCGGAAGGAACTGTTGGCAAGGCACTGGTGATCGGTCACACACATTACGGCGAGGTGAGCGGTGGCAGAGGAGCAAATCGGCCTCTCTCGTCGGAATTGAATGTAGTTGCGTAATCCGCCGGCAAGTAGTAATGAAGAGAACTCCAATGTCAGTGACGAACATTCTCTACAGACGTCTCGCAGAATATGCGGACGACGCATCAACCGGCGCGATTGGCAATGATTTTGACGATCGCGACGAGTGGGAAGAACTCCCCGTCCTCTTGCGGGGTGGCGATGTGAGCGACTTGATCAGGGTGGCGCAGCAGCAAGGCTTGTCCGCTTCGACCCTAGCCGGTAGCATTCTGCGTGAATTCCTCCACTCCTCCGAGAACTATGCCGGCGAAAGACGCTTGCCAGGGAGTCGGCCATGACAATCATCGAACGGGCCTTGGACTTGGTGACAAACGATGCGCGGGTCGGTCTCGGTTCCGGCCATGCCGCCCAGGCCTTCGTGAGGGCCCTCGGCGAACGCGTTCGGCGCGGGCGCCTGCGCGTCCACGGCGTGCCTGCTTCCGAGGAGACAGCAAGTCTGTCCCGGAACGAAGGCATTCCGCTGCTGAGCCTTGCGGAAGCCGAAATCCTCGACCTGACCGTGGATGGCGCGGACGAGGTCGACCCCCAGCTTGACCTGATCAAGGGCTACGGCCGGGATATGGTCCGGGAAAAGATCGTCGCCGCCTCATCGCACCGACTAGTCATTTTAGTGGGTGACGAGAAGCGCGTCCCCCAACTGGGAACGCGCGGCAAATTGCCGGTCGAAGTAGTCCCCTTTGCTTTGCCCTTGTGTGAGCGGCGGCTGGCCGAACTAGGCTGTCAGCCAGTTCCTTACGTTCGAGAAGGCAGATTGTTCGTGACCGACAACGGCAATCATATCCTCGATTGCCAAATCCGCCCGATCCCGGACGCGGTTCGGTTGGAAATGGACATCCGTGCGATTCCCGGCGTGGTGGGCACCGGGTTGTTCCTGGGAATGGCCGACACCGTTCTCGTCGGGGACCGGAACGATTTCCGGTTCATCGAGGAGAGACGGCGCGGGGACCACCGACGACGGCCGGCTCCCGCGTCGTCCAAGATACAGGCTTGACGATCAGCCCCGACCTGCTGGCACAAATGGAGAAGGCAGAAGGCTCCGTCCCTCGCCGCTTGAGCGTGGAAGGGGCCAAAGCATCTCAAGAGGAGAAGATCCACCTGGATGAAAAGACGTTTCGCTGGATGCACAACGAGGACGCCATGGCCACGGAAAAGCTGGCCGAAGGCATCCGCAAGTTCTACGCCGACGCGCGCAAGCTGGAACAGTACGCCCAGGCGCGAGTAACCGAGAAAGTGGCGGTTTGAAGGGATACCGACTGCCGAACGGTCGAATGGTGAGCGATGACAATGGCAGCAATTACCGCTCACAACCCGTCATCCGTGACTAACCCGTCGCTGCCGACCAGACAAGGAATCACGCATGTCAACTACAACGACCGAGGTGAAACAGAAGACCGGAAATGGCAGCGAGGCTTCGGCGGCGGCCCCGCTTTCTGCCGAGGAGCTGCGCAAGATGCACGCCTACTGGCGCGCCGCGAACTACCTGTCCGTCGGCCAAATCTATTTGATGGACAATCCGCTCCTGAAGGAGCCATTGCAACTGAAGCACGTCAAGCCGCGTCTGCTGGGTCACTGGGGAACCACGTCGGGCCAGAATTTTCTCTATGTTCACCTGAATCGGGTCATCAAGCTCTACGACCTGAACATGCTCTACATCTCCGGCCCCGGGCACGGCGGGCCGGCCCTGGTTGCCAACGTTTACCTCGAAGGGACGTACAGCGAGGTCTACCCCAACATCGGCCAGGACGAAGCGGGCCTGAAGCGACTGTTCACCCAGTTCTCGTTCCCCGGCGGAATTCCCAGTCATGTCGCCCCGGAAACGCCCGGTTCGATCCACGAAGGCGGAGAGTTGGGCTACGCCCTGTCGCACGCCTACGGGGCGGCCTTTGATAATCCCGACTTGATCGTTGCCTGCGTCGTGGGCGACGGCGAGGCCGAGACAGGCCCGCTAGCCACCGGCTGGCACGGCAACAAGTTCCTCAACCCCGTGCGCGACGGCTGTGTGCTGCCCATTCTGCACCTGAACGGTTACAAGATCGCCAACCCCACCGTCCTGGCCCGCATCAGCCACGAGGAGTTGGACTCGCTGATGCGCGGCTACGGCTACACGCCATATTTTGTCGAAGGGGACGACCCGGCGAAAATGCATCAGCTCTTGGCGGGCACCCTCGACCGCGTCATCGGCGAGATCAAGGCCATTCAGGCCGACGCCCGCAGCAATGGCTTCACCAATCGCCCCTCGTGGCCCATGATCGTCTTCCGCAGCCCCAAGGGGTGGACGGGGCCGAAGGAAGTCGATGGCCTGAAGACGGAAGGTTACTGGCGCTCGCACCAGGTGCCAATGGGCGACATGGCCAAGCCTGGACATGTGCAGGTCCTCGAAACCTGGATGAAGAGCTACAAGCCGGAAGAGCTGTTCGACAAAACGGGCCGCCTCGTCCCGGAATTGGCTGCGCTGCCACCCAAGGGCGAGAAACGCATGAGCGCGAATCCGCACACCAACGGCGGCATGCTGCTTAAGGATCTTAAGCTGCCGGACTTCCGGGAGTACGCCGTCGAGGTGCCCAGCCCTGGCGCCAAGGACGCGGAGGCGACGCGGGTCATGGGAAAGTTCCTCCGCGACGTCATGAAAATTAATCTCGACAGCCGTAACTTCCGGCTGGTCAGCCCGGACGAATCCAACTCCAACCGCTGGCAGGACGTCCTCGAAGTCACCAACCGCGCCTGGGTGGCCGAGACGTTACCCTACGACGACCACCTCAACCCGGATGGTCGCGTCATGGAGGTTCTCAGTGAGCACCAATGCCAGGGCTGGCTGGAGGGCTATCTGCTCTCTGGGCGGCACGGCTTCTTCTCGTGCTACGAGGCCTTTATCCACATCATCGATTCGATGTTCAACCAGCACGCCAAGTGGTTGAAGGTGACGCGGCATATTCCCTGGCGGCGGCCGATCGCCTCGCTGAATTACCTGCTGTCCTCGCTCGTCTGGCGCCAGGATCACAACGGTTTCAGCCACCAGGATCCCGGTTTCATCGACCACGTCGTGAACAAAAAGGCGGAAGTCATCCGCGTCTACCTGCCGCCGGATGCCAACACGCTTCTGAGCGTGACCGACCACTGCCTGCGCAGCCGGCACTACGTCAATCTCGTCGTGGCCGGAAAGCAATTGGCGCCACAATGGCTGACCATGGACCAGGCGGTCAAGCACTGCACGGCCGGCATCGGCATCTGGGATTGGGCCAGCAACGACCAGTTTGGCGAGCCCGATGTCGTCATGGCCTGCTGCGGCGACGTGCCGACGCTGGAAACCCTCGCCGCGGTGGACCTGCTCCGCAAGCACCTCCCGGAGCTGAAAGTCCGCGTGATCAACGTTGTGGATCTGATGAAGCTCCAGCCAGCGAGCGAACATCCGCACGGCTTGAGCGACCAGGACTTCGACAGTCTCTTCACGAAGGACAAGCCGATCATCTTTGCGTTCCACGGCTACCCCTGGCTGATCCATCGTCTGACCTACCGCCGCACCGGCCACAAGAACCTGCACGTGCGCGGCTACAAGGAGGAGGGCACGACCACGACCCCCTTCGACATGGTGGTGCTGAATGATCTGGACCGCTACCACTTGATCATGGACGTGATTGATCGGCTGCCACAGTTGGGCGCTCGGGCGGCGTACTTCAAGCAGGCGCTCCGCGAGAAGTTGATCGAACACAAGCAGTACATCTGCCAGCACGGCGACGACATGCCGGAAATCACCGAGTGGCGGTGGGGGCAGGACGAGAAGGCCGCCGGGCGGCGGGCCCGCGACACCGCGGGGGATTTCTGAAACACCAAATACGCAGATAAGGAACACAGCTATGACCACAAAGCAGAAAGCGGTCTCTACGGCCTCAATGGAACCGGACGGTTTGGCCAGTCTAATCGAGCAATACGGGTGCGGTCCGGTGGAGTTCGCCGGCACGGATGAGGCGCTTTACGAGCGGCACCTGCTCTTCGATAACGTCGTCAAACCGACCGCCGCAGGCCCGCGAGAACGCTTCGAGGCCGTTGCCCGCTCCGTCCGGGACGTCCTCTCGCAACGCTGGTTGCTCACCGAGGACACCTATGAGCGCGAGAACCCCAAGCGAGTCTATTACCTTTCGATGGAGTTTCTCATCGGGCGCTGCCTGGCAAACAATGTGACGAACCTCTTGCTCGACGCCATCGCCAGGCAAGCTGTCAAGCAGAAGAACCTTGATTGGCTCGGCATGCTTGAGGCAGAACCCGACGCCGGCCTTGGCAACGGCGGACTCGGGCGCCTGGCCGCCTGTTTCCTCGACTCGATGGCCACGATGCAACTTCCTGCTATGGGCTACGGTCTGCGGTACGAATACGGCATCTTTCGCCAGACGATCCAGGACGGCCGTCAGCACGAGCGGCCCGACCACTGGCTCCGCCGGCCGGATCCCTGGGAGGTCGCTCGCCCTTACGAGAAGGTGGAAGTCAAGCTGGGTTGCTCCTTCGAGTTCCGTGGTGGGAACTTGCGTCCGATCCTCGGCCAGGCGTCCACGCTGTTCGGCATCCCTTTCGACCGCCCGGTGGTCGGCTACGGCGGCAAGACGATCAACACGCTTCGGCTCTGGGCCGCCGCGGCGCCGGACTACTTCGATTTTCAGAGATTCAGCGCCGGCGATTTTGTCGCCGCGGGCGCCGAGACGCTCACGGCCGAGACGCTCACGCGGGTACTGTATCCCGATGATTCCACGAGCATGGGGCAGGGACTGCGCTTCGTGCAGGAGTATTTCCTGGTGGCCTGCTCGCTGGCCGACCTCGTGCGGCGTTTCCGCTGCAACAACGCCGATTGGAACACGCTTCCCGAGAAAGTCGCCATCCAGCTCAACGACACCCACCCGACGATGGCCGTCCCCGAGTTGATGCGAATTCTCTTGGACGAGGCGCACCTTGGCTGGGACCAGGCATGGTCGCTGACCCAGCGGACTCTCGCCTACACGAACCACACCTTGCTCCCGGAGGCCTTGGAAAAATGGCCGGTCGCCTGGTTTGAGATGATGCTGCCCCGTCACCTGGAGATTGTCTACGAGATCAACCGCCGCCTGCTCGATTCCGTGCGGAATCGCTTCCCCGGCGACGAGGGCCGCGTCCAGCGCATCAGTCTGGTCGAGGAAGGCGCCAACACGCACGTTTGTATGGCGAACTTGGCCATCGTCGGATCGCACAGCACCAACGGCGTGGCGGCGATCCACTCGAAGCTGTTGCGCACGACCACGGTCAAAGATTTGGCCGAGATGTTCCCCGAGCGTTTCAGCAACAAGACCAACGGCGTCACGCCGCGCCGCTGGTTGCTTTTGGCGAACCCGGCCCTGGCCAGCACGATCACCGCCGCCATTGGCGACGGCTGGATCAGCGACCTGGCCCAATTGAGCAAGCTCAAACCGTTGGCCGACGACCGGGGCTTTCGCAACGAGTTCCGCAAGGCCAAGCGCGAGGCCAAAGCCCAGTTCGCCCAGTGGCTCAAAGCCACCTCCGGGCAAACCGTGGATCCCGACACCGTCTTTGATTGCCAGGTCAAGCGCATCCACGAGTACAAGCGGCAACTGCTCAATGCCTTGCGCATCGTCGTGCTCTACAACCGGCTGCGGGCGGACCCGAACCTGAAGATGCCGCCGCGGACATTCTTCTTCGCGGGGAAGGCGGCGCCCGCCTATCATCTCGCCAAGCTGATCATCAAGTTCATCAATAACCTGGCCGAAACCATCGACGGCGACCCGGCGCTCCGCGGCCGGCTTCAGGTCGTGTTTCTGCCCGAGTACAATGTGTCGCTCGCCGAGCGTCTCATTCCCGCCAGCGACGTCTCCAACCAGATCTCGACGGCCGGCTACGAGGCCAGCGGCACGAGCAACATGAAGTTCATGATGAACGGCGCGCTGACGATCGGCACGCGCGACGGCGCCACGATCGAGATGGCCGAGGAAGCGGGCGAGGAGAACTTCTTCCTGTTCGGCCTGACGGCAACGCAAGTCACCGACAGCCGCAGTTGGTACAACCCGCACTGGCACTACGAACACGAGCCGGAAACCCGCGCGGCGCTGGACCTGATCTTCGCTAATCACTTCAGCCGCTACGAGCCGGGGGTCTTCGCTCCCTTGCGCGACGCACTGCTGACCCATGGCGACCACTACATGCACTTGGCCGACCTGAAGTCCTACCTGGAGGCCGACCAGCGCCTGGTCGATTTGTATGCCGACCCGGATGCCTGGGCGCGCAAGGCCATCCTGAATGTCGCTGGGTCTGGGATGTTCTCCAGCGACCGAACCATTGCCGAGTATGCGTCCCTCATCTGGAATGCGGAGCCCTGTCCAGTGTCCTGACGAAGATCTAGCCGAAGGCATATTGCCCATTGAGAGACCGCAGTTCGCGCCGGACATTGTGGCGGGCGTCACTTTGGCGGCATTAGGAGTGCAACCATGGCCGAACGAACCGAAGTCGTGACTTCCGAAGCGATTTCCCTCCGCATGATCGAGTACGGCATCGAGCTTGCCCGTGACGTGGGGGCCGCCGCGATGCTCATTAGTGCGGACGTTCCCCTTCCGTGCGTCACAATCCGGGCGGCTCTCGCCGGAATGCCGTTTCGCGTCATCATGGCGAACCGAGGGGCCGTTCCGCACGCGGATCCCGTCTTCTCGCACGTGACGATTCCCCAAGTCCACTTAACGCGATCGGGGCAAATCAAGGTGGCGCTTGCTCATCGGCCTTGCCCGTGGCCTCTTGAAGCGGGGCGACCGGGTGGTCTGCCTGAGCGGAGTTGACGGTGCGGATGCCATCGACGCGATGATTGTGCTCACCCTCGGCTCGGAGCCGGAGGTATTCAGCACATTTGACGCCGACACGCTGGGACCGGACGTTAAGCCGGAGGTGTTCGAGCGCCTCGTGTCCCTGGCGACGCAACTGGCTGCCGAAGGACGCGAGGGACGTCCAGTCGGGGCCCTCTTCGTTCTCGGGGACAGCGAGCGGGTCCTCCCGATGACCCGCAGCCTGGTCCTCAACCCGTTTCTCGGCTATCCCGAGAGCGACCGGAACATCCTCGATCCGCTTCTAGAAGAGACCCTCAAGGAGTTCTCGGCAATCGACGGGGCGTTCATCATTCGCGGCGACGGGGTGGTCTTGGCTGCGGGAGTGCAACTGCTCCCTACGCAACCCGCAATCGTGCTGCCGATAGGGCTTGGTACGCGACACGCCGCCGCCGCGGCAACAACAGCCTCGACCAATGCGGTGGCCGTCGCAATATCGCAATCGACCGGCACGGTCACGATATTCCGAGAGGGGACACTCATTGCCAGCCTTCCTCGGCCGACCGGATGGAGCCACCTTAGCGGATGAGAGGTGCCAGCGTGTGTCCGTATAGCAATCTGAACACCGAATAGCGCGCGCCTGCTGGCGCCCGCGCGCGCCCGCTGGCGCGCCATCGTTGACACTCCCTCTCCGTCTCGGGGACCCTCTCATCCCGTCCAATCCGCAAGTCCTTGTCAGTCTTTATGTTACGAGGTGAATTGAGAATGTTCGCCTCGTCGGCACGGCTTCTGCTTTAGGTGCAAGCCGGTATGGCTGGGAGCAACGGTGGCAAGGGCCACGGGCGAAAACCGAGCCTGCCCCATGCGGAAGGAGTTTAACGATGAACGCTTATTACCTACTGGTTTGGATGGAAGATTCGGGTTGCTGGTGGACCGCGGACGAGTGCGAAGAGCGGTCGCGGCGCGGCGCGGTCGCAATGCTGCGCGGCAGAAACCCGAGACAGTGCCGCCCGGGCAGGCCCTGGGCCGTCGTGGACCTGGACGAGCTGGGCGATGCCTTGGAGCGGAAGCCGGTGGTGGAAGCATACGGCGTGCTGGAGACGCTTGCGGCAGCGTAGCCGTAGCCTGGTGGCCGGCACACTGCCCGACGTTCCCGCTTGAGAAGGAGGGTTACGACCATGTACCAGATTTCTGTCTACTGCATCACAGCCAAACTGTGGCGATGGGAGGTCCGCTGTGGCGGCACGCTGCTCCGCTGCGGCACTGCCCCGACCAGGGTCGCTGCCGAGAGGGACGCGAACTGGGTCCTTAATTAGGTCAAGTGCCCAACGAGGGGTGAGCCATGCTGCGTATCACCGTCCATGAGAACCAAGAGTCGCTGACCTTCCAACTCGAAGGGAGGTTGGCAGGACCTTGGCTGCGGGAGCTAGAGGAGTGCTGGACGAGCACCCTGGCCCAGAAGCGCAAACCAATCCTCCGCGTTGACCTCACGGGGGTGACCTTCATCGACGACGCGGGCAAGACCTGCCTGGCGGCCATGCACCGCCAAGGGGCCGAGTTGGTTGCCGCCGACTGCCTGACAAGAGACATCGTGGCCGAGATTCGTCAAGGTCGGTCTGGACCGCGAGATGGCTCTGCCACTTCGCGAAGCCGCCGGCGGTGACGCGACCGCATGAACTGTATTTCCTCTCACACTTGTACGATCTGACATAGGAGTTCAATCATGAATACGGTGGCCAGTAAGGACTCTCAAGACTCTCACGTTTCGACCGGAGCCACGCCAGCCCCTGCCGACAAGGTGCTCATGCGAGTGCCCAGCGGTACGTCGGCGGGGCACCCGGTAGACCGGGTCGCGGCCGATCCGCCCCCACACCCCGACGCGCCTGCCACGCCGACAGACGGTTCGCTTGGCGTCAGCCAGCCCCAGCCGCCTGTCACCACGCCGCCGACCCGCAAGCCGACCATGGGTGCATGGTGCCCGCCCCATCGCTACCGAAAGTGGTTGCTGCTGGCCGGAACCGTGGCCGCGCTGGCGGTGGGTGCTTACTTCCTGGTCCCGTGGGTACGCACGGCGCTCGATACGGTGAGCACCGAGGACGCTTACGTCAACGGTCACGTCACCTTTGTGGCGCCCCGGGTATCCGGCCAGGTGATGAAGGTGCTGGTCGATGACAACCAACGCGTGAAGAAGGGGGATTTGCTCGTCCAACTCGACAAGGAACCTTTCCAGGTGCAGTTGGCGCTGAAGCGCGCCGCCGTCCGCGTGGCGGAGGCGAACGTGGCGGCGGCCGAATCGAAGGCCCGGGGCCTGGAGGCCCAACTGGGCGCCCAACACTGGAAACTCCAGAACGCTTCCGAGCAGGTCGATGCTCAGGTCGCCCTCTTGCGGTCCCAGGTGGCCGCCCTGCGGAGTCAGGAGGCGATTCTCAACCGAGCCCGGGCCGATTTCAAGCGCGCCGAGGCGTTGTTGCCGGAGGCCGCCATAGCCCGTTCGGACTACGACCTGAACGAGCAGCAGTTGCGGGTCGCGGCAGCCTCCCTCGCCCAGGCGCAGGAGGCAATCGCCCAACTCCGGGTGTCCCTCGGACTGGCGCCCCAGCCGGAAAAGGGTAAGGAACTCACCGACGTGCCGCCGGACCTGAACCAGACCTTCTCCGCGGTCCGCATGGCCTTGGCCGACTGCATGGCGACGATGACCCAGCTTGGTTTGCCGCTGGGATCCATCGACCTGACACCGAACCAGGCCCTCGAAGAATTTCGCCGGCTCGACAAGCAAGGGAACTTTGAGCAGATCGCGAAGGATCTGGTCCCCAAGGCGCCTTTCGTGCTCCAGGCCAAGGCCGGACTGGAGGAGGCACGGCACGACCTGCAGCAGGCCGAGCTGAACCTCCGCTATTGCGACATCGTTAGCGAGATCGACGGCGTGGTGGTCGGCCGCAACGTGAACCCCGGCAACAACGTCCAGGCGGGGCAAGCCCTGATGGCCGTCCGCTCGCTCACGGAGATCTGGATCGACGCGAATTTCAAAGAGACGCAACTGGCCGACCTGCGGATCGGCCAGCGGGTGCGGTGCGAGGTGGACATGTACGGCAGCCGCAAGGAGTTCGAGGGCCGGATCACCGGCTTCACGATGGGGACCGGTCAAACACTCTCCCTGCTGCCGGCGCAGAACGCCACCGGCAACTTCGTCAAGATCGTCCAGCGGCTGCCGGTCCGGGTCGAGTTGACCGACTACGACCCTGAAAAGGCACCCCTGTTCGTCGGCGTATCGGTGACGCCCTACGTGTATTACAAGGAACCGCCCACGGGGCCGCACGCGGGGGAGGTCCTGCAACCGTAGCAAGGAGTTAGGAGTTAGGAGTCAGAAGTCAGGAGTCAGAAGGCAGAAGGCAGAAGGCAGAAGTTAGGGAGACGGAACGAGGAAGTCTTTGCTGGTCTCTGACCTCCGACTTCTAACTTCTAACTCCTAACTTCTTCTTTCCACGGGAGGACACATCATGAGCACCATGGCACTGAGCCCCACCGCAGTTAGTAGTCGATCGGCGGTCAACCCCTGGGTCGTCGCCGGCATCGTCGTCGTGCCCACGTTCATGGAGGTCTTGGACACCACGATCGCGAACGTGGCCCTGCGGTACATCGCCGGCGGCCTGTCGGCCGCGCAGGCCGACTCCGAGTGGGTCATCACCAGCTACCTGGCCGCCAACGCCATCGTGCTGCCGATCACCGGCTGGCTCGCGGCGCACCTCGGCCGCCGCAATTACTTCCTGCTGTCCATCGCGCTGTTCACCCTCGCCTCGGCAATGTGCGGCTTCGCCACCAGCCTGTCGCAAATGATCCTGTTCCGGGTGATCCAGGGGCTGGCCGGCGGCGGGCTCCAGCCGTGCAGTCAGGGGGTCCTGCTGGACGCCTTTCCGCCCGAGAAGCAGGGCACGGCCATGACCTTGTTCGGGGTCGCCGCCATGATCGCGCCCATCGTCGGGCCGACGCTGGGCGGCTGGCTCTGCGTCAACTACGACTGGCGGTGGATCTTTCTCATCAACGTTCCGATCGGGCTCTTGGCGCTGGTCGCCGCGTACGGCGTGGTCGATGACCCCGACTACCTCAAGCGCGAGCGGGCCGAGCTCGGCCGCCAGCCGCTGAACTTCGATTACATCGGCCTGGGATTGCTGGTGCTGATCATGTCCTGCTGGGAAATCATGCTCAGCAAGGGACAGGAATTTGACTGGCTGGGCGACCCGTTCGGGCGAGTGCAGACCCTCTTGATCCTGTTCGTGGTGGGGCTGGGCTTGCTGATCGTCCGGGAGATGCGGACCAAGAGTCCGATCATTAACTTCCGGGTCCTCGGCGAGCGGAACTTCACCATGTCCTGCATCGTCATGTTCTCCACCATGGTCGTGGTGTACTGCGGAAGCATCGCGCTGCCGATGCTCCTCCAGGCGCTGTTGGGCTACGACGCCCTTGCCTCGGGGCTGGTCATGTCCCCGTCAGGCGTCTCCTGTTTGGCCGCGATGGTGGTCACCGGCATCCTGCTGGGCCGGCAAGTTGATGCCCGCTGGCTGATCGCGGGCGGCCTGGTGGTCATGGCCGCAGCTTACTACTGGCTGGCACGGCTGAATCTCGAGATCAGCCCCACGCATGTGGTTTGGCCGTGGATGCTGATGGCCGTTGGCGGGGGGATGCTGTTCGCCCCGGTCAACGTGGCCGCCTTCAAGTACACTCCTGCACATCTGCGCGGGGCGGCGGTCGGACTGCTCAGCCTGCTGCGCACCGAGGGGGGCAGCGTCGGCACCTCGATGGCCCAGACCATCCAGGCCCGCCGTGATCAGTTCCACTTGTCCCGCCTGGGCGATGGCTTGGGGCCGCTGAATCCCCGTGTCCAGTCGTTTATGGACCAGGGCCAAGGGCTCTTCATGCAGTGGACCGGCGACCCGGTCCGGTCGAAGCAGATGAGCCTGCAGGTGCTCGACAGCCTCCGCCAGCAGCAGGCCCTGGCGCTCGCTTTCTTTGACATCTTCTGGCTGTGTGCCGTCCTGGCGGTGGCACTCGTGGTTCTGGTACTGCTGATGAAGCGATCCGTGGCCGAGAAAGGCGAGCACATTGGAGCGGAGTAGCGCTCGCGTTTGATGACATGCCAAGGCAACCAAATCGTCAACGGCGTTTGAAAGGCTCACAGACCCTGTGAGATGCGCAATCGCGAATGAAAGAAAAGGAGAAGTATATGACTCAGGAAACTCAAAACGTCGCGCGAGAGCACGCGATTGCGGCTCGAACAGCGCTGGAGGCCTTTCGGCGCCATCAACCGGAAGCGGGCTTGGATTGGAGCAGCTTCGACACGGCGGTGGGACTCCTCGACCAGACAATCGAGGAACTGCGGCGGCCGGTCCGCAGGCTTGAGCCCACCCTGCTTGCGGCGGGCGGTTTTCCGGCGGCGATGGCCTGCTTGATTGAGGAAATCCAAGCTGCGGCCGGTCCCGACATGGAGTCCTGCCAACACGCCACCGACGCGGATCAGATTCCTCCGGAGTGGAGGCACGCGGCCGTCCGCATCACGCAAGAATCGCTCGCCAACGCCTGCCGCCACAGCAAGAGCAAACGGATATTCCTGGAGTTGACCCTGGATGGAAACGTACTCCGTATTCACGCCCGGGATTGGGGAGTCGGCTTCAAACCCGACAAAACGGCGCCCGGACGCTTCGGACTGGGCGGAACGTGCCGACCACTCAAGCTGCTCGGAGGCACAGCGACAATCGACAACGAACCGGGGAAAGGGACGTATGTCAGCGCCCAGATTCCGCTCTTGCAGCGAGGGGACGCACATCGACGTGGGCAATTCAGGATGAACCCGCGGATGAGGTTCGGCGAAGGATAGTATCGCCGGACGTAGGGAACCATGTCGCTTGAACATAAGGAGCGAGAACCATGATTATCGAGGAAAAGGTCGCAGTCGTGGGCAACGCGGACCTGGAAACAGACTCCAAGGTGTCTCGGATTCGAGAGCGGCTCGAAGATCATCCGCACTTTCGCGGCCGGACCCATCTGCTCCAGATCGAAGCGACGGGCGGCTCCATCGTCGTTTCAGGAAGGCTTCCCACCTACTACCTCAAACAACTCTTGCAGGAAATCATTAGAGCGATTCCCGATGTCGCACACATCGACAATTGCGTGAACGTGACTTACCAGTAACAACTATGACACGCGATGTCGATCATGGCAGCAGCTTTCCTCTTGGCGCCACGGACGTCGGCGACGGCGTGAACTTTTCCGTCTACTCGAAGAATGCCTCCCACGTCGACGTGCTCTTGTTCGATGCGGTCGACGCCGCAAAGCCCTCACGCGTGGTTTCCCTTGACCGCCACCAGCACCGAACTTATCACTATTGGCACGCCTGGGTCCGAGGAATCCGCTCGGGGCAAATCTATGGTTACCGGGCGCAGGGGCCGTTTGCCCCGGCCCAAGGCATGAGGTTCGATCCGCAGAAACTGCTGTTGGATCCCTACGGCCGGGCCGTAGCCGTGCCGTCTGACTACGATCGTATTGCGGCTTCTCGTCATGGCGACAATGTGGCTCACGCGATGAAGAGCGTGGTTGCGCCCGCCAGCGAATACGACTGGGAGGGAGACCGGCCGCTGCGGCACTCATACGCGAAAACCGTGATCTACGAAATGCACCTGGCCGGATTCACACGGCATCCCAATTCGGGCGTCACGCCCTGCAAACGCGGAACCTATGCCGGCCTCATCGAGAAAATCCCCTACTTGCAGGATCTTGGGATCACGGCCGTGGAATTGCTGCCCGTTTTCCAGTTCGATCCTCAGAATTGCCCGCCCGGCCGAGTAAACTATTGGGGATATTGTCCCGTCTCCTTCTTCGCCCCGCACCTGGCCTATAGCTCTCAGCGCGATCCGTTGGCGGCCATCCACGAATTTCGCGACATGGTCAAATCGCTGCATCGGGCGGGAATCGAAGTCATCCTCGATGTTGTCTACAATCACACTGCCGAAGGCGGCGAGGACGGACCGACGTTTTGCTTCCGAGGACTGGAGAATGCGGTGTATTACATCCTGGAACGCGAGCCCGCCTATTACTGCGACTACACCGGCACCGGCAACACGCTCAACGCCAACCACCCGGTGGTCCGCCGGTTGATCGTCGACAGCCTCCGCTACTGGGTGACGGAGATGCACGTCGATGGTTTCCGCTTCGACCTGGCTTCGATCCTTTCGCGTGATGAAGCCGGGCGCCCCCTGGTGAACCCGCCGGTTCTTTGGGACATCGAATCGGACCCGGTGCTCGCCGGAACGAAACTCATTGCCGAAGCCTGGGATGCGGGCGGGTTGTACCAAGTCGGCAATTTCGTGGGCGACGCGTGGCGCGAGTGGAACGGCAGGTTCCGAGACGATATCCGGCGATTCGTGCGCGGCGATGATGGCTTCGTGTCGGCGTTGGCGACCCGACTGCTGGCAAGTCCCGATCTGTATGCTCACAAGGCGCGCGAGCCGGAACAGAGCATCAATTTTGTGACCTGCCACGACGGCTTCACGCTCAATGATCTCGTGTCTTACAACGACAAGAAAAACGCGGCCAACGGTGAGCGGAACCGGGACGGGGCCAACGATAACTGCAGTTGGAACTGCGGCGTGGAAGGGCCGACCAGCGTCCCCGAGATCGAGCGTTTGCGCGCTCGCCAGGTCAAGAATCTCCTGACCCTCAACCTTTTGGCCATCGGCGCGCCGATGCTTCTGGCGGGAGACGAAGTCCGTCGGACGCAGCAGGGCAACAACAACGCCTACTGCCAGGACAATGAGATCAGTTGGTTCGACTGGGATTTGGTCGTGAAACACGCGGGAATACGGCGCTTCGTGAGGCTTCTCTTGGCATGTCGCCTCGATTCACATCGTGATCTCGACGATCAGGACGCCACCTTGACGGAATTCATCGACCGAATCCGCCTTCAATGGCACGGCGTGAGACTCAACGAGCCCGACTGGGGGGCGCACTCGCACAGCTTGGCAGCGACCGCCTGGGCTCCGCGTCTGGGAGCGACGCTGCACTGGATGGTGAACGCCTATTGGGAACCGTTAATTTTCGAACTGCCGCCCGTTCCCGCAGGCTGCCCGGGCTCGTGGCGCCGATGGGTGGATACGGCGTGTGATTCCCCCGCGGACATCAGCGATTGGCGCCGCGGTTTTCCGACAACAACTGGCAGCTACAACGTCCAACCACGGTCCTTGGTCATTTTGGTATTGCATGGAGCGCATCCCGAGGACATGGCCAAATGAGGATAGTATTGGATGATGCCCAGTCCGTCGATAGCGGCACCGGCGGGCGGCCAGACTATTGGTGAGCGCCATGCACACGCAAGACCTTTCCCAGAATCGCAGAATCGCTAGGCTCACACAGTTGACGCGAGAGTTGGGGCAGAGCCGGACTCCTGAAAAGACTGGGCCGATCTTGCACAGGGCGTTTGCCGAGGCCGATGGGTTCGTCGTCTCGCTGTTACTTTCGACTCGCGGTCTGGGCCCCGGCCATTACCGCGTCTTTCGTGCCCGGTTGAAAGATGAGCCGGGCGGCGATCTTCCTGGTCAGGCGCAGGAGGAGCCAGGTCTCGTGCAATGCGGTGGCATCTTGGGCGCGATCATCAGGCGCCGCGAGCCGCAACTACTACAGGACGTCGATTGGGCGCGCGACCCGTTTTTCCGCGAGACGCTCAGCGGGTATACGTCGGTCATGGCGGTCCCGATCACCGGCGATCGCGTGCCGGTGACGTGGGTGATTCTGTTGAAGAGGTCGCCCGAACAATTCACCGTATCGGATTTGGAAGAGGCCGTCGAACGGATGGCGTTGGTCGGCGCACTGCTGGAGAACCAGATCCTCGCCGGCGAACTGGCGCGCGCCCACCAGCAGATTGACCGTGACGCGCGGCAGGTGGGCGAACTCCAGCGCGCGTTGCTCCCGGCATCTCTGCCACGAATCGCCGGACTGGAAATCGCGGCGAGTTACGAGCCATTGGGCCGGGCGGGCGGCGATCTCTACGACTTCTTTCCTCTCGACGAGTGCCAGGACGGCCGAGCCGATACCCCCACCACCCCCAGTCGCTGGTGCGTCTTCATCGGCGACATCGAGGGACACGGATTGGCCGCCGCGCTCGTCATGGCGATCGTGCAGGCCGTGCTCCACGTACATCCCGCCGGGATCGCCACGCCCGCGGGCCTGTTGATGTACGGCAACCGACAGTTGTGCAGCAGCAGGATCGGCGGCCTCGTAACGGCATTTCTCGGCATTTATGAACCGGCATCAAGGCGGCTCACTTATGCCAGGGCCGGGCATCCGCCTCCGCTGCTGAGGCGCTCGGCGGATGGGGTGATCTGCGCGTTGAATGGCGTCGGGAACTTCCCGCTTGGAATTGACGAGTCAGAGACCTTCCAAGAAGGTTCCGTGCAGCTCGAACGAGGCGACACCCTTCTGCTTTTCACCGATGGAATCACCGAGGCGCGAGGCGTGGCGGAAGTACTATTCGGCGTTGATCGGCTCACGCGCGTGTTTCGCGACGGAGGCGACCGACCTGCGGAACTCATCGACCGGCTGCGTGAGGCCGTCCGGGCGCACGAGCACGGCGAAGCCGCCGGAGATGACCAAACCCTTGTTGCGGCGAGAGTCCTGTAAGAGGGGTTCGACGGTCAACCCCGCCGTCTTAGAGACTCGAACGGGTTTTGTGGCGGCCGGAGGTGCTAGGAGGGCAAGTCGCCGGACCCGGCGCTGCCTTGGACCAGATGTTCGGACGGCAGGCACGCTGCCCGCGCCGGTCACATCGCCCGCCGTCGGTCCCAACAAACGTATGGATGGGATGAGACGTGTTGGGAAACCACCCTTCTGACACTGGGATGCTGACCAAAACGGAACGTAAGTAGCGCAAAACCAAGTCTCATCTCCATTTCTCGCCCCCCTTTCCCAACCCATTATGTGGCGTTTAGCACCGCAGCGACCCTAGAAATCACCAGCGAATCGTGTTTGGCGCCACATAACTGACTGCGCCACAGAATGTGCGGTTATGTGGTGGACCACATAACCACCAAAGATGGGTAGAATGCCTTTGGCGCAAAAACTCCGGAGGACGCTAACACTGGCGAGCCGCATGGCGAAGGGGGGGGCCTGCCGGGTAGGCCGTGTGAGCCTGGGCTTCTCTTGCCTAGCACCGCCTGCGCTGGACCAGGCCGGCCCTCGTGGTCCGGACCCAAGCATGGACCGGCCGCTCCTCGGTAGCTGCCAGGGCTGCGGAAACCTGGCCGTCAAAGCGCGGTTTTGCAAGCCCGAAAAGCACGGGGGAACGGGCCGACTTTTGCAGTTCTTTCGGGTGGTTGCAAACAACCACTTTCGGCGGCTGTTTTTCCCTCTCTGGGAATCCCTTCCCCTCTCTCCGCCCGCCGCCTGATCAATCTCCATAACTCGTTATGCTGTAACGCTTTACGTGCATCCAGTCGCGCGAGAGTTATATGAACATGGTGCCGCAAGTCGTTTTGTGGCAACGACTTACGACGCAAGCTAAGATAGGTAATTGGCGAAAGATTGCAACGCTAACTTGTTTCATTGCAACGGTTTACAAATTCACCCCTTGTGGTGGTCGGCCGTAATTACGGAGGGCCAAATTTTGCGACTTGAAACGGCCGTAAACCATTACACCCCAATTTGATAGGAGTACGAGTCATGCGTTACACGTTAACTTGGTTGTCGAAGGAGAATGCGTTCCGTGTGCGCCGCGAGGATGGCGAAGTGGCGCACGTTCCGGCCGCCATGTTCCGCAAGCTGGCCGGCAGCGCAATGGGCTTGCGCAGCACGATGAATCAGGCCGTGCGGAAAGCGGGAGAGCCAGTGCGCTTTGAGTACGGCAAACCGGCAGAGTGCGCGGAGAACTACCAGCGCTCGCTGGTCCGGGCCGGCTCTGCCGATGCCGCGTCTCTGCGGCTGAAGAAGAGCTAGGGCAGAGGGCCGTCCCATGGCGCCGTCGGTAAGCCGGCGCCCCGATGACTGCCCTTTACCCAACCCCATTTCAGTGGAGCAAGATCATGTCCTTGGCAACGGTTTCCCCAATCGTCAGCGATCGCGAGTGGAATGCCCACATTCTGGCGCAAGTGGCCACAGGCAAGTTGAACCCTGACCAAGCGGCGGCGCAGCTCAAGACCACTCCCAAAAGCAACGGCAGCTCGTTGACCTGCAAGGTCAGCGAGAAGGGCGCGCTGAGCGTCTACGGTCTGCAGCGCATGCCGATCACGCACTACGTTGAGCAATGGGAGCGGCTCTTGGCGTTTGCGGATGAGATCCGCACGTTTATCGGTGCGCACCCTGAGCTGGCGCGTAAGCACCGCAGCTAGTCAGCCTTGCCCTACCCTCAGCAGTGTGAGTGCTGGGGAGTGGGCAGTGCTGATTACCCCCGGAGAGCAAGCCATGACGATTGACATTGCCCGAGCCAAGGCGCGGGAAAGCGCTTACCAGTGGCGCAGACCGTGCTGGGTCGTGCTGGACCGGCTAGCGAGTGCGCTGGTCGTGTTCTGCGGCCCACATGAGGAGTACCTGGCGAGCGAGCCCAATCGGTTCTTCCCGCTGGAGATTCACTACCCCGAAGGAGAGTTGCAGCGCCAGATCGGCTAACCATCGGCCGGAGCGCACCGCCTACGCCGCAGCCCTGCCAGGACTGCCGCGTAGCTGAGGCGCGAAGTCCGCGCCCAGCCTGTCACCTTACCCCAGAGGAGCAATCCTATGATCGAGCGAGAGTATGACATCAGCGGGGCGATCGTGTTCTGGTCGCTCCAGCCAACGCCTTACCAGGCCCTACTGGAGGCGCTGGAGGCCAAGGGCTACGCCGAACCGCTCCTGCGCTATCGGGCAATCGCCGGTTGCGTGGGCGATGAAGCGGCGCTGGAGTTCCAGACCTGGGAGCAGAGCTTGGACCTGCCCGACCCGGATGAGGGAATCACGCCGGCCAAGCTGGACCTGCCGCGGAACAAGACGCCAGAGGAGTATTTCGCTCTGTTGCTGGAGCAGGCCGAGCAAGAGGAAGAACAGCGGAAACAGCAACAGCAACAGCAGCAAGCGGATACCGGCAATGAGCAAGCCCCGCAAACCGGCGAAGACGAAGAGGCTCAGGACGACCAGGGCGAGGAGCAGGGCCAAGGAGTAGGCCAAGGGGGCGAAGACGCTGAAGATCCTGCCGAGATCGGCGGGAGTGCGGCGGACGGACAGCCCCGGCCTTGGGAAGACGGGCCGCCATCGGCCGAGAACCCCGGACTGGCAGAGCATGAGCAGAACATCGTTGAAGCCGCCGTAGCCAAAGCCATCGAACAGTACCAGCAACAGCGCGGTTGTGGCAGCGTGCCCGGCGGACTGGCCCGACAAGCGGCGGACCTGCTGCATCCCAAGGTGGACCCGGCCAAGGAACTGCTGGCCAAGGTCCAGTATGCCGTGGGCTGCACGTCGGGCTTCGGCGACTTCACCTATCGCAAGTTCAACCGGCGCCAGCCTGCCGGCGGGGCGCTGCTGCCTGCCCACGTCCAGCCGATCCCCCGCGTCACGGTCATCGTCGATACCAGCGGGAGCATGGAAAAGACCGACCTGGCCACGGCGCTGGGCGTGATTGCCAACGCGCTGCGGTCCCTGCCCGATCCACGCGGCCTGCGGGTGCTGGCCGGAGATACCGCCGTGGCGTGCGCCAAGAACGTCTTTCGGCCGGAACAGATTGAGCTAAGCGGCAGCCCGTGGCACGTTCTCTTGGTCGAGGAGTTGGAACTGATCGTCAGCCGCAACGTGTCGGCCGCACTCAAGGATGAGCTTTCCGAGCAGCACATGCCCGAGCGGCTGATCATGGTGGCAACCAGCAACGATGCCAGCGGGCTGGACGAGGCCCTGTTGCAAGCCAATTGAGGAAGACCCATGCTAACCGAATTCTTCGCGATGCGCTGTCTGAAGTGTGGCAACGAGGAGCCCGAGATTCACGGCGCAATCGACTTTATCTCCGGCGGTGAGCGTTACCAGATGGTGGTCTTCATCGAGTGTCCCCAGTGCGGGGCGGTCGAGTTCATTGTGAAGGAGATGAAAGCCAAAACTCCAGAGGCGGGCTAGGCGAGGGGTCGCTGAGTTCCCTGGGCAGGGCCACGATTGCTCTTGCTCCGCCCGGCCCGGGGTGCCCGCCGCTTCTTTTTCTTGGTCGATGCGCCTGTCCAATGGTACACCGACAAGTTCACCGGCAAGACGATGGACCGACCGGGCTGGAGACGCCTGGAAGCCGACATGATCGCCGGCAAGGTGAGCAAGATCGTCGTCTGGCGGCTCGACCGGCTGGGCCGTACTGCTGCGGGCCTGACCGCCCTGTTCGAGGATCTCCAGCGGCGCCACATCGGCTTCGAGGCGCTTCGTGACAAGGTGGACCTGTCCACGGCTGCCGGCCGCCTGATGGCCAACGTGCTGGCCAGTGTCGCGGCCTACGAGAACGAAATCCGCTCCGAGCGCATCCGTGCCGGCCAGGCCGTCGCGATGGCAAACGGCAAGCGCTGGGGCGGCAGCCGCAAGGGCAGGCGTCTGAAGGTCACCGCCGAGCAAGTCCAAGCCATCCGCCGCCTGAAGGACGAAGGCCAGAAAGTTGCGGCCATCGCCCGGGCCACCGGCCTGTCGCGCCCCACGATCTACAGCGTCCTGGGCTCCGCAGCCCAAGTCCCCTGACGACGTTCCGTCCAGGGCGGGAACCGTCGCGCTCCACAACAGCCTTTTGCGGCCGGTCCTGCGCGATTCCCTCGATTGACCGTCCCCGTTAAGCCGCAGTGAGCACATTCCCAAGGAGTAGCGATGAGCAAGATTGCCGACAAGTTGGACGCCCTGGCCGACCGGCTGCAAAAAGACATCGACCATGCCCGGCGGCCCATGACGCAGAATCCGACGCCCAAGCGCATGCGGGAGTATAATTCCCGCTTGCACGATGCCAATAACTGGGAGCGTGCGCAGTACGCGATGCGGGCGCTGGCTGTCGCCCACCGCGCCGGCACCGTGCCGCCGATCCTGGCCAAGCTGGCAACGAAGGCCGACATCCTGCCCCTGGTCCACAAGGGCATCCTCTGCGGCGGCTACTATGAGGTGATCCCCGATCCCGAGTACCGGGACAAGAGCGATGCCGGGCTCGTCTTGCAGGCGATGATCGACAACAAGACGCCGGAGATGGCAGCCGTCTGCGCCGAACGCGACCGCCAAGAGAAGATCGGCCGCATGATCGACGAGCTACGCTTCTGCGCCATCCCGGGTTTCTTTCCAACGCCCGCCTGCATCGTTGGGACCATGCTGGACCGGGCGGAGATCGAGCCGGGCATGATCGTGCTGGAACCCTCGGCCGGCATCGGGAGCATCGCCGACGCGATCCGCCAGCGCGTCGCCAGAATGCCCGCAGGCCCCGGCGTGTTGATCCTCTGTTGTGAGATCGTTCCCCGGCTGCGCGAGATCCTCAAGGCCAAGGGGCACGTCCTTACCGACGTAAGCGATTTCCTTGAGTTGCCCGAGGCCGGAGAGTACGACCGCATCGTGATGAACCCGCCCTTTGAGCGCACACAGGACATTGACCACGTGCTCCACGCCTACGGCTGCCTCAAGCCGGGCGGCCGGCTGGTGGCGATCATGTCCGCCGGTTCGTTCAGCAACGGCCGCCGCAAGGGCGAGGAGTTCCGGGAGTGGCTCGACGGCCTGGACAGCCAAGTTGCCCCACTGCCCCAGGACGCCTTCAACGGGCCGGGGTCGTTCCGGCAGACCGGCGTGTCGGCCAGGCTGGTCGTGATCGACAAGGCCGCAGTGGTCGAGCCGATGGCAATTGTCGCTGTTCTCGTAACCCGCTTACCACGAAAACCAGCCGGCCAGGTGGCAGGATTCGCCGCCGTGCCGGCAAGTATCAGTGAACCGGGGCAAGTGGCACAGGAATGTCGGAAAATATGCGGTAACGTTGCGGTAATCCCGTGTCATGCGGTTCACTGGGAATTGCGGGTAATTGAGGGCACTTACCGGCCGTTAACTACAGCTTGCCACACGGTGACGCTCGGGAAGGGCTACGAATCCAGTCGCTACGCCACCATTCGAGTAAGCGTGTCCTTCGCCATGCTACAGCATCCATTTGGTCCAATAAGTCTTCTGGATCAACGGATCGGCCTCCGGTAGGCCCTTGGCCTTCATGGCGGCGCCGTCCCATTCAATCGGGCGGCCCAGTCGCAGTGCTAGCCCAAGTTACGCTGTTGCGCGGGTTGGTTTGTTGTCAGTAAAGGACTTACGTTCATTTTTGGGTCAAAGTCTTCACTACATTTGAACAAGTTCGTCAAAGCGCCGCAACCGGCGGGG